>CAVGEN010000044.1:0-79608 GCA_963628185.1 Waltera intestinalis
TAGACGCGCACGTTTCAGGTGCGTGTGTTTCACAACGTGCAGGTTCGAGTCCTGTCTTGGGCACGGAAATTCAAAATTTCTTGAATGTTGGAGAGGTGGCGGAATTGGTAGACGCGCTACTTTGAGGGGGTAGTGACAATTGTGTCGTGGGAGTTCGAGTCTCCTCCTCTTCACCATTTATTTCTTGTTGCGGAAATAGCTCAGTTGGTAGAGCACGACCTTGCCAAGGTCGGGGTCGCGGGTTCGAGTCCCGTTTTCCGCTCTTTTCTTTAAGTTTTTAAAAGAGAGAAACATACCACGCTATGAATTTATATATTAGATATTTCGATAAGGAGACGCTTGTTTCTTCTGTCGATGAAGCAATTGATTTTTTGAGTGGCATTTCCGAGGTTGAGATGAATGCCGAGCTTGAGGCTGATATTCGTGATTATGCTGCAAGTGATGTTTGCTATCCTAAACGATATAAGGTTCGCCCTAGAGTTTATTTCATCATTATCAAGACTGCGGCTGCTTGTATGCAAGACTTCAAGGATAAGAAGGCGTTGCGTCCTGCCGCTTCGGCCGAACGCCCTGATCCGGCCAGTAGCAGTCCTGCCAACAGGTTGGCGGAGGAGCTTGCGGGTTGGTATGAGGGAGCTCTTGATTTCAAGCGTGTTGTCTTGGTTCCCGCAACGGGTAAGCACGAGTACCGCGATACTCACTTCGTGGCTAACCTCAAGGCTACTTCAGGCTTGGATTGCTACAATCGCATCGTCGAGCATTTGCGTGACCGGGTCGATTCCCGTAGCCAGTTCCCATCGGCCAAGGGCAAGAACTTCCATTATCGTTATCTGGGGATGTGGAAATAAACGATTAAAACGTATAAGATATGAATAAGGTCATGTTGATAGGTAATGTGGGCAAGGATCCTGATGTGCGTTATTATGATGCAGACCAGGCGGTGGCGCAAGTTTCGCTCGCCACGACCGAAAGGGGCTACACCCTTGCCAATGGCACGCAGGTGCCAGACCATACCGATTGGCATAACCTTGTTTTTTATAGATCCCTGGCTAAGATAGTGGAGAAGTATGTGCGCAAGGGCGACAAACTCTACGTGGAAGGAAAGGTTAGGTATCGTATCTATGATGATAAACAGGGGAAGAGGCATAATGTGACAGAAATCTACGTGGATAATATGGAAATGCTTACTCCTAAGAATCATTCTTAAATAATTTAGAAAATTGGATATTTCAATTATACAGGAAGCTTTCGATGACGTGGCGTTCCATGCGCCGTCTCTGGGAGTTATCTTTGCCGCTGTCTTGGCGGCATTATTGCTTTTGGTGTCTGCTTTTGCAAGTGGTTCTGAAATTGCATTCTTTAGTCTTTCACCTACCGATGTTGACGAGCTGGAAGACGGGAAGACATCTGCGGATAAGAAAATTCAGCTGTTGCGTGAGGATTCTGAGCGCACTCTTGCCACCATCCTCATTACCAACAACTTTGTAAACGTAACCATCATCATGCTTTTGAACTATGTGTTCGCCGGTGTCGTGGAGTTTGGTCCAAAGGCGTATTGGTTGCAATTCTTGATTATCACGGTAGTCCTTACTTTCTTACTGTTGCTCTTTGGCGAGATTATGCCCAAAGTGTATAGCCGTCGGGATCCTTTGCTCTTTTGTCGTCGTTTTGTGAACGGGCTGCTTTTTGTCCGCAAACTTTTTTGGCCTTTGGAGAACGTGTTGCTGAAGAGCGGTGTTCTCGCCGAGAAAGTTGTGAAGAAAGAAAGCCATGTGCTGAGTGTCGATGACTTGGAGCAAGCCTTGGAGCTTACCGACAAGGATGACATCAAGGACGAGCAGAGCATGCTGAAGGGTATCATTCGCTTCGGCGACGAAACGGCCAAGGAGGTGATGACCAGCCGCCAGAATGTGGTTGACCTGGATATTCGGAGCACTTATCCCGAGGTGCTGAAGTGCATAGTAGATAACAACTACAGCCGCATTCCTGTTTTCCAGGACAATACCGACAACATCCGGGGCATCCTTTACATCAAGGATTTGCTTCCGCATCTTGGAAAGCCGGCTTCTTTCAGATGGCAGAGCTTGATTCGCCCGCCGTATTTCGTGCCCGAGACGAAGAAGATCGACGACCTCCTGCGGGAGTTCCAGGAGAACAAGGTACACATTGCCATAGTGGTCGATGAGTTCGGGGGCACCAGTGGCATCGTTACCTTGGAGGATATTCTGGAGGAGATAGTCGGAGAAATCCATGATGAATACGACGAGGAGGAGAAGTTCTACTCCAAGTTGAATTACAATACTTATATCTTCGAGGGCAAGACCTTGCTGACGGACTTTTGCAAGATTCTCAATGTGGACGACGACGAGTTCGAGGAGGTGGAGGGAGCTGCCGACACCTTGGCGGGTCTCTTGTTGGAGATAAAGGGCGACTTCCCCAGCATCCATGAGAAGATAGAATACAAGAATTATACTTTTGAGGTGATGGGAGTCGAGGAGCGACGCATCAGCAAGATAAAGGTCTGCGTTAATTAATATAATAGGTAAGTATGGCTTTGGTAAATATTAGGGAGGTCTATCCCGGGGTGAGCCTGGGGCTTTGGCAGATGGACGAGACGGTGGAGGAGCTTTGCGGTCTTTATCCATGGCTGGCTTCTTGTCAGCCTGCGTTGGACAAGCGGTATAAGAGCGAGGGGCGTAAGAAGGAGTTGCTGTCCGTTCGCGTCTTGCTCCACGAGATGCTGTCGGCAGCAGGCTGCACGGAGGCGCAGATCTCGAAGATAGGGGAGATTCGTCACAATGAGGCAGGCAAGCCATTGCTGAAAGGTTTTCATGTCAGCGTTTCCCATACCAAGGGTTTTGCTGCGTTGATTATCTCCAAAAACCAGGAGGTGGCTGTTGACATCGAGTATTTGAGCGACAGGGTCAAGCGCATTGCTCCGAAATTCTTGCGCAGGGACGAGAAGGCGGCGGATTTGGACAGCTTGCTCGTGCATTGGTGCGGCAAGGAAACGGTATATAAACTTTTTTCGAGCGAGAACCTGCAGTTCCACGAGATGAGGGTCAAGCCTTTTGACGCGATGGTGGACTGGAACTGTGAGGTGGAAAACTTGAAGTCGAAGAAAAAAGTAGTGGTGGATTTCGAGTTGACCATGGAATTTGTGCTCACTTATGCGGCTTTGCGGGAGTAATGACCTTTGGCTTAAAAATGGCTCAAAAGTGTTAAAATCGGGGGCTGCTTGCGGTGGTGAAAAACTTTAACTTTTGTTTACAGTTTATAAATCATTGATTTTCAATGTCTTGCAAAAAAGTTACAAAAAGCCCCTAAAAAAAGTCATAAAAAAAAGAACAACGTATTAAAAAAATACTTACCTTTGCATCGTTTTAATAAACAAATGATTGTTTTACAGATTTAAAAAGCAAAGAAAATGAAGAAATTAGTTTTGATGTTCGTAGCTATCGCAGCTATCTCTTTCGCATCTTGCGGTGGTAACAAAACAGCTAACACTGAAGTAGCTAACGATTCTGACTCAGTTCAGGTTGACACAACTGCTGCTGACTCTGCTGCTGCTGACACAGCTGCTGCTGATTCTGCTAAGTAATTTAGAATTACTTTACGAACGAAAAATGAGAGAAACAACCGCTGGACTTCGGTCTGGCGGCTTTTTCGTTTTTAAGCCTTTCATTTTCTTTTGCAGTCTTCGATGGGAGAAGGCTCGGATGTAAAACTTAAATAGTATAATCTTTTAGAATTTAACAGTATAACTTTATTGTATGATAGACTCAAGTGCTTTCCAAGGTAAAAAAGCCGCTTACTACACGTTGGGGTGTAAACTCAATTTCTCGGAGACTTCCACTTTCGGTAAAATGCTCGAAGACATGGGGGTGATAACTGCTCGAAAAGGAGAGAGGGCGGACATCTGCCTCGTCAATACCTGTTCGGTGACGGAAGTCGCCGACCACAAATGCCGTCAGGCCATCCATCGTATGGTGCGCGAGAATCCCGGTGCCTTCGTCATCGTGACGGGATGCTACGCCCAGCTGGAGTCGGAGAACGTGAGCAAGATCGAGGGAGTCGATTTGGTCTTGGGAGCCAATGAGAAAGCCAACCTGATACAGTATTTGAGCGATGCGTGGGCACAGAAGTTTGCCCGGGAAAACGGCTTCGGCTCTGCCGCGATGCAAGGGGAGGGGTGTGACTCCCTCCACGAGCACCATAGTGTGAAGACCAGGGAAATCAAGACCTTCCAGCCGTCTTGCTCCCGTGGCAACCGTACCCGCTACTTCCTGAAGGTGCAGGATGGCTGCAACTATTACTGCACTTATTGCACGATTCCTTTCGCGCGTGGCAACTCCCGCAACCCTAGCATCGCTTCGCTTGTCGAACAGTCGGAGCAGGCGGCTCGTGAGGGCGGCAAGGAAATCGTCATCACGGGGGTCAACATCGGTGACTTCGGACAGACCACCCATGAGCGTTTCTTGGACCTGGTGAAGGCTCTCGACCAGGTGGAGGGCATCAAGCGTTACCGAATCTCCAGCCTGGAGCCAGACCTTTGCGACGACGACTTGATAGACTATTGCGCAGGGAGCCGTGCCTTCATGCCCCATTTCCACATCCCTTTGCAGAGCGGAAGCGACGAGGTGCTCAAGTTGATGCACCGCCGTTACGACAAGGCTCTTTTCGCCCATAAGGTGATGCTCATCAAGGAAAAGATGCCCGACGCATTCATCGGCGTGGATGTGATGGTGGGGTGTCGCGGCGAGACCCCGGAGTGTTTCGAGGAGTGCTACGAATTCTTGAAGAGTCTTCCTGTCACCCAGCTTCATGTCTTTCCGTATTCCGAGCGTCCGGGTACGGCGGCCTTGAAGATTCCATACGTGGTGAGCGACAGGGAGAAGAAACTTCGCAGCAAGCGGCTCCTGGAGCTGAGCGACGAGAAGACGCAGGCTTTTTACGCCCAATACATCGGGACGGAGGCGGAGGTGCTTTTCGAGAAGGCTCCCCGCGGCAAGGCGATGCACGGCTTCACCAAGAACTATGTGAGGGTGGAGCTGTCGCCGGCTCTTGCCAGGGAGGAGTACGACAACCAGCTCATCAAGGTGAGGCTAGGGGAGTTCAACCACGACAAGACGGCGTTGAAGGCAGAACTCTTGTTTAACGGCAATTAAAGAAATGGCTTCATATTATAATGATTTTGGGTCGTGGATACGCAAGCAGTTTCCCGACTGCCGGGTGCAGAAGATTTCGATAGACGCAGGCTTCTCGTGCCCTAACCGGGACGGGAGGATTTCGAGCGGCGGTTGCACGTATTGCGACAACCGTACTTTCAATCCCTCCTATTGCGACCGCCGCAAGACCATCGCCGAACAGCTGGAGGAGGGGAAGGGCTTCTTCTCCCGCAAATATCCCGACATGAAGTTTCTTGCTTACTTCCAGGCCTACACCAACACTTACGCCAAGGTGGAGGCTTTGAGGGAAATGTACGAGGAGGCTTTGGGCGTGGCTGATGTCGTGGGCATCGTGATAGGAACTCGCCCCGACTGTATGAGCGACGAGCTGCTCGACTATCTGGAGGAGTTGAACAAGCGCACTTTCCTCTTGGTGGAATATGGCATTGAGAGTGCCAACGACGAAACCTTGAGGCGCATCAACCGTGGGCACGACTTCGCCTGTAGCCGTGATGCGGTGGAGCGCACCCATGCCCGGGGCATTCTTACGGGTGGCCACATCATCATCGGCTTGCCCGGGGAGGACGCAGCCGAGAGTTTGCGCCAAGCCCCCGTCATCTCCTCTCTCCCCCTGGACATCTTGAAAATCCATCAGATGCAAATCATCAAGGGCACGCGGCTGGCGCAGGAGTATGAGCAGCATCCTTTCCATGTCTATACGGTGGAGGAGTACCTGGATGTCATCGTGCGCTACATCGGCTTGCTTCGTGATGACCTCGTACTGGAGCGATTCGTGAGCCAGTCGCCGAAAGAGCTGTTGGTCGCCCCCAGGTGGGGACTGAAAAACTATGAGTTCACCAATCTGCTGAACAAGAGGTTGAAGGAGATTTTTGGGGGAGGTTTTTTGGGGAGTTAAGGAGTTAAAGGAGTTAAGACAAGTGCTTTTTTGAAATGGAAATATTGAAATATGGAAAGATTGAAAGGCTTGGGCAAGAAGAGCTGATGTCTTTAACTCCTTAACTCCATTAACTGCTCTAACTCCCTTAACTCTAAACTTAATAACCTTTAAAAAACAAAGAATGTTTGCCAAACTTTTTTGAAATCTAATTATTAGTTGTACCTTTGCCGTTAATTATGACAAAGGTTGCAATCGTTATATTGAATTGGAATGGAAGGAAGATGCTGGCCAAGTATCTTCCTAATGTGTTGGAGTATTCCCGGCAAGACGCTGAGGTGTGGGTGGCGGACAATTGCTCGTCCGACGATTCCATGCTTCTCCTGGAGACTCAGTTCCCGCAGGTGAAGACCATCGTGCTGGAGCAGAACTTCGGGTTTGCCGAGGGCTACAACCGTGCCTTGCGGCAAGTCGAGGCTGAGTACTATGTGTTGCTGAACAGCGACGTGGAGGTGAGCCACCATTGGCTTACGCCGCTCATCGAGTTTATGGACTCGCATCCCCGGGTGGCGGCTTGCCAGCCCAAGTTGCTTTCCGAGCAAGACAAGGACAGCTTCGAGTACGCGGGGGCTTGCGGCGGCTTCTTGGACAGATACGGCTATCCCTTCTGCCGCGGCCGCCTCTTCTCTACCGTGGAGCGCGACACGGGGCAGTACGACTATCAGCAGGAAATCTTGTGGGCCACGGGGGCTTGCATGATGATTCGCTCCCGCGACTATTGGGAGGCGGGAGGACTGGACGGCAGGTTCTTTGCCCACAATGAGGAGATAGACCTTTGCTGGCGGTTGCGGCTGGCGGGGCGCAAGATTTATTGCATCCCCGAGAGCGAAGTCTATCATGTGGGGGGAGGAACGCTGCCTAAGAGCAATCCGATGAAGACTTTCCTCAACTTCAGGAACAATCTGACGATGCTTTACAAGAACCTGTCGGACAGGGAACTGAAAGGCGTGATGCGTGCGAGGTGGTTTCTGGATTACCTGGCTGCCTTCGAGATGCTGGTCTTGCAGCGCAACTGGGGCGACTTCAAGGCGGTGTTCAAGGCTCGCAGGGCGTTCAAGGCTTGGCGCGCCGATTTCGACAGCGACCGCCTGCGGATACAGTCGGCCCGCGTCGAAGAGGAGATTCCCCAAATCTACCCCGGCTCCGTGCTGTGGCAGTATTACGCCAAGGGAGCCAAGGCTTTCCAGAACTTGAAGTTTTAGCCTGGATGCCGAGGGCTGCCTTCCCCCCAAAAAACTTCCGAAACCAGAAAACAATAACATTCAATAAACAAAAGGACTTAGAAACGATGAAGATGAAACGAATTTATTTCTCATTCCTTATGCTAGGAATGGCTTGTGGCTTGCAGGCGCAAGTCACTTTCCAGATGAAGGTGAGCAACCCCGGCAAGGTGGAAAGAACCAACGAGCCTGTCGTGGTGGGTCTGGCCAAGTATGGCGAGGTCAAGAGGGCTGTGGTGTGGGCCGACGGCAAGGAGATTCCTTCCCAGCTGGACGACCTCGACCACGACTGTGAGAACGACGAGCTTTGCTTCCTCGCCGACTTGGGCAAGAAGGAGACCAAGGTCTATACTGTGCAGCTGTATTCCGACGGGGCGCAGGCTGCCTATCCTGCCAAGACCTTCGCCGAGCTTGTCGTGCCCAGCAAGAACAAGAAGCTCGCCAAGAACAAGCAGGACATCTATCTGCGCAGCATCTCCTTCGACAAGAAGACCAAGGACGTGTTCCACTACGTGCATTCCCACGGCTTGTGCTTCGAGAGCGACTTGGTGGCGCTGCGCGTCTATTTCGACAACCGTCAGACCATCGACCTCTACGGCAAGGTGAACAAGGGATTGGTGATCCAGGACACCCAGTTCTATCCTTCCGAGGAACAGCTGGCGGCAGGGTCGGGCGACGACTGCCTTTGGGTGGGAAACACCTACGGCCTGGGCGCGCTCCGCGGCTGGGACGGCGTGAAGTCGCTGCTGCTGGACGACGTGAAGTACCAGGAGCAAAGGGTTGTGGCCGAGGGGCCTCTGCGCGCCATCGTCGAGGTGGTCGATAACGGCTGGACGCCTGCCCCGGGGTTGAAGCCGGTGAACGCTACCATCCGGTACACGATTTATGCAGGCCACCGCGACTTCGACGTGGACGTGACGTTCGGCAAGGATGCGTCGGACTATCGGTTTGCCACCGGACTCATCAACGTGAAAGGCTCCACGGAGATGGCCGACGGCAAGGGACTGCGCGGATGCTACGGCAGCGACTGGCCTACGGGCAAGGACGACGGCAAGCATAAGCTGGAGACGGTGGGACTGGGCATCTACGTGCCAGGCGACTTCTTCGTGAGCGAGCAGCCTGCCAATGCCGACGACTATACTCTGGTGGTGAAGCCAGTGGGCAAGCGACTGAGCTACAAACTCGCCTACACCAGCGCCAACGAGACCTACGGGCCTAAGGGCGAGAAAGAGTGGTACGCTTGGCTGAAGGACTGGAAGAAGCTGCAAGACCAACCATTGAAGGTGGAGCAGCTCTCCGAGTAATGCCTTCTTTGGCTAGAAAAACGGCTAGAAAAACAGCAAACTACCCAATAGTAGGTATAGTTTTGTATTTTTTAGCTTAAAAACTTGGAATTTAAAATGTTTTTTAGTATTTTTGCACTCAAAACGTATAAAAGTGTAGAAAATAGTGAAAAAAGCATATCATATCATATTCATGCTGGTAGCCATCCTGCTCTGTTCGGCCTGCGAATACAAGTTCAAGCCGAACGAGGAGGTGGCTGTTGCCCCCTTGTCGGTGCAGCGTTACGACCGCTTGGAGAGCCGTTATCTCACCACGGGCGACTTCTCCGCCCTGCAGCAGATGAACACCGACTATCCGATAGAGACACGTACCCTGATAGAGAAGATGTTGCAGCTGGGCACCATCACGGAGGCCAACATCAGCAACCGCTTCCTGATGTTCTTCCAGGACTCCACGCTCCAGGCTCTCATAGCCGACGCCGAGGCGGAGTACGCCAACATGGACGACATCAACAAGCAGCTGCGGGAGGCTTTCGGCCGCCTGGGCGACTGGCTCCCGGGGCTGAAGAAGCCCACCTTCTACGCCCAGATAGGCGCGCTGGACCAGAGCATCGTCATCGGCGAGCACTCCGTGGGCATTTCCCTCGACAAGTACATGGGCGCCGACTATCCTCTGTACAAGAAGTATTACAGCTTGCAGCAGCGCAAGACGATGAGCCGTAACTACATCGTGCCCGACTGCCTGACTTTCTATCTGCTGAGCATCTATCCCATGCAAGATTTCGACAACCGTCCGCAGCTCGACCGCGACCTCCACATGGGCAAAATCATGTGGACGGTAAACAAGGCCGTGGGCGCGAATGTCTTTGACACCGAGTACGTGAAGACCGTGGGCGACTATGCGAAGCGCAATCCACGGGTAACGGTCAAGCAGCTGCTGGAGGCGGAGGATTACTCGGCCATCGAAGCCTTGCACAAAGACTGAGGTCTTCGCCCCTTGGTGCGACGATACCACACAAGCACAACACAAGAACTAAATATGAAGAAATTTTCTATTTTTGTTGCTACAATCATGATGGTTTCAGCAATGGAAGCAGCGGAGAAACTTGACTTGAAGTCGATTACCTCGGGCGAGTTCTCCGCCAGTTATGTTACAGGCATCAATCCGATAGAAGGCACCGACTTGTACGCTTCTATCAGCCACGACGGCAAACAAATCGTCAGTTATTCTTTCAAGACCGGCAGGCAGGTGGCGGTGCTCTTCGACGTGGAGGCTGCCCATGCCCCTTTTGCTGCGGTAGAAGGCTACGTGATGAGCCCCGACGGCGGCAAGCTGCTCGTCATCGCCAAGCGCAAGGCGGTGTACCGACGCTCTTTCAAGGCGGAGTACTTCGTCTATGACATCGCCGGCAAGTCGCTGAAGAAACTCTCCGAGGGCGAGAACCAGCAGGTGGCCACTTGGTCGCCCGACTCCAGGCACATCGCCTTCGTGAAGGACAACAATCTCTACGTGAGCGACGGCGACAAGGAGACGCAGATTACCAGCGACGGCAAGTTCAACGAGGTCATCAACGGCATTCCCGACTGGGTCTATGAGGAGGAGTTCAGCTTCAACAGAGCCTTCGCCTGGAACGCCGACGGGTCGGCGATAGGATGGATCAAGTTTGACGAGTCGCACGTGAAGACCTACTCGCTCCAGCTGTTCGAGGGGGCAAAGCCTGTGCGCGCCGAGTTCCACGACTATCCGGGCGAGTATTCCTACAAGTACCCCAAGGCGGGGCAGGACAACTCGAAGGTGAGCCTGTGGAGCTACGACCTGAAGAGCGGCAAGACGATAGCCCTCGACGTGCCCCTCGACGCCGACGGCTACTATCCACGCATCAAGACTTCGCCCGACGCCAGCGCACTGGTGGTCTATACGATGAACCGTCACCAGGACGACATGCGCCTTTACGCAGTCAATCCCTTCACGGGCGCGAGCAAGATGCTCATCAAGGAGAGCGTGCCCAAGTTTGTGAAGGAGGAAGTGGTGGAGAACAGCATCGTGGGCAAGAAGAACATCCTGCTACCCAGCGACCGCGACGGCTACATGCACCTCTACCTCTACGGCATGGACGGCAAGCTGATACGCCAGGTGGAGAAGGGCGACTACGACGTGACCGACATCTATGGCATGGACGAGAAGACGGGCGACGTGTATTTCCAGGCTGCCATGGTCAACGCCCACGACCGACAGGTGTATGTGGCACACAAGAACGGCAAGGTGGAGCGACTCACCGACCAGGAGGGCAGCAATGCCGCCAACTTCTCGGGCGACTACCGCTACTTCGTCAACACGTGGAGCTCTTACAGCCATCCGCAGGTGTTCACCGTGCGCAACAACAAGGGAAAGGTCATCAAGATGCTGGAGGACAACAAGCAGCTCCTGGAGAAGACGCAGAAGTATAACTGGGGCAAGCGCGAGACCTTCTCGTTCACTACCTCGGAGGGCGTGAAGCTCGACGGCTGGATGGTGAAGCCTCTCGACTTCGACGCCAGCAAGAAATATCCGGTCATTCTCTTCCAGTATTCGGGACCGGGCAACCAGCAGGTGCTCAACTCCTGGAACACGGGAAGCATGGGCCAGGGCGGTGCCTTCGACTACTATCTGGCGCAAGAGGGCTTCATCGTGGTTTGCGTCGATGGCCGCGGAACAGGCGGCAGGGGTGTCGATTTCGAGAAGTGTACCTATCTGCGACTGGGCGACCTGGAGTCGAAGGACCAGGTGGAGACCGCTCTCTACATGGCTGGCTTGCCCTACGTCGATAAGGACAACATCGGCATTTGGGGCTGGAGCTACGGCGGCTTCAACACCCTGATGAGCATGAGCGAGGGCCGCCCTGTGTTCAAGGCCGGCGTGGCTGTGGCTCCTCCCACCTGCTACCGTTTCTACGACACCATCTACACGGAGCGTTACATGCGCACTCCCCAGGAGAACGCCGACGGCTATCTGGTGAATCCGATAGAGCGTGCCGACAAGCAGCATGGTGCCTTGCTCATCTGCCACGGTGTGGCCGACGACAATGTGCATCCGCAGAACACCTACGAGTATTCCGAGGCTCTGGTGCAGGCCGACAAGGACTTCAAGGAGCTGTTCTACACCAACCGCAACCACAGCATCTTCGGCGGCAACACCCGCAACCATCTGTTGCGCCAGATAGCCGGTTGGTTTAAGGCAAACATGAAAGTGAATAAATAAGATGAAAGCAAAACCAGGTTTCAATCTCCGTGTCGTTTGCGGGGAGAACATCATTGTGGCTGAGGGAGAGGAGAACATCGACTTCAGCAACATCATCAGCATGAACGAAAGTTCTGCCTATCTTTGGCGGAATGTGCAGGGTAAGGAGTTCACCCACGAGGATTTGGTGAGGCTGCTCACCGACGAGTATGAGGTGGACGAGGCTACGGCTCTCGCCGACGTGAAGGCTTTGACCGACTTGTGGAACCAAGCCGGGATAGTCGAGGCGTAGGAAAAAGGTGGAAAAGAAAAAATAGAGAAAAAAAGAGGTCTTCCTTGGTCGTTTTGGGCTGGGGAAGACCTCTTTTTTTACATGTACCCCAACACGGGAATCCAAATCCTTCTGTAGGCGGCGAGCAGGTAGCGGCGGACGGGGAAGAGGAGAGTCCACACCCGGGAGTAGATTTTCCATTTCCTGCCGTCGGTTCTGTCGAGCCGCTTTCTCCCCTTGCGGTAGAATCCCACCACCGACGCCTTCACGTCGGCGAGGCGGCAGGTCTCGGTGCCCAGGTTGCCGTCGCCGCGCAGGGTCACCCGGTCGCCGTCCATGCGTACGACGCGGTGGAGCACATAGTGCCTGGGGCTTATTTCCGCCAGCACCGGGTCGCCGACGGCGACGTGGGTGGCCTTGACGAGCAGGGCCTTGTCGCGCTTGTCTTCCAGGAACGGGCGCATAGAGTAGCCGCGCAACGGCAGGGTTACGCTGTGGCCTTCCTCCAGCAGCAGGATGATCTCGGGCAGAATCTTGGCGTTGGCGAATTGCATTTTCACCACCTTGATGGTATTGTCGTTGGCGTGCATGGGTCTTGTTTTTTAGCGATGGCTTGGTTGCACACGACGGCGGCCTCCTTGTTGGGCAGGCAGTGCAGGGTGCAGATGCGCTGCGTCTCCACCAGCCGTGTTATCGTGTTGCAGATGTTGTCGAATATGTCCTGGTCCCACTTCATGCTGGAGCAGGAGGGCAGCAGTGAGGCGAAGGCTTCGACGGGTCCGAGGTCTTCCACCCAGTTGGAGTCGGCGCGGTCGATGCGCGTGATGGCTCCCAGGCGCGCCTTGACGTTGCGGTAGCAGGGAGTCTTGCCGCTCCAGGGGCTGCCGTAGATGTAGGCTTCGCCGTCGATGATTCTGATGATGGGGTTGTCGTCGTTCATCAGGTCGCATCCCTTCAGATGTCGCAGCCACATGCTCACCTGGGTGCTCTTGCCCGTTCCGCTCCGTGCGATGAAGGCGTAGCCGTAGCCGTTCTGCCTTACGAGCGAGGCGTGTATCAGGAGTGTCTGCATCTTGCTCCCGGCGAAGGCGAAGATGAGCATCAGGGCGTTGTTGAGCCCGAAGCACCTCATGTTGCAGGTGCCGTTGAGGGCGCAGCGGCAGTCGCTGAAGTCCTTGTTGGTCTGCAGCAGGCAGCAGTCGGCTCCGTTGATGTCCTTGATGATGTACTGGTAGCCGCCGTTGTCGAGCTTGTCCACGATGGTTTCGCCGTTGCCCGTGTCGAAGGCGCGTATGCGCTTGCGCCCGTCCTTGGGGTAGGGGCGCAGTGAGTCATCTACGAGCAGCCGGAAAAAAAACGGACCCTCCAAAGCCTCGACTCTGAAGGGTTCGAATGATGAGATGAGCCGCATATTGTTGTACGGAGACTCTGCGAAGCAGATTCCCACGTTCAGTTCCGCGATGTGAAAAAAGTGTGTTGTAGTCATTTACGATTGCTGTTCTGCGGCGTTTTTTCTGCTTTCTTTTGCGCCTTCATTTCTTCCTTCTTGGCCTTCATCTCTAACTTTTGTGCTTTCTTCTCTTCCTTCAGTGCTTCCTTGGTGGGCTTCTCGGGCTGTATGCCCTCGTCGGTAGGCTCCACGGCCTGGAATGCGAACTGTTCTTTGGTGAGGTGTTTGATTTGGAACGGTGGCAGTTGGTTTACCTGCTTCTGATTGTTTTTGTTTTTCTGCTTGTGCTCGTAGCGTGTGTGGAGTTTGTTCCACAGCTTCTCGGCCTTCTTGGCGTCGGTGCTGCACATTACGGCGCAGGTGCGGTTATCCTCGCCCTGTCCGCTCAAGTAGTCGCGCAGCTGGTAGGAGTAGTTCTCCCGGCTCACGAGGAAGTGGGTCTTGCCCGTGAACCATGCTGAGTCCAGCTCCTGGATGTCGGTGAAATAGACCGTAGAGTCGTTGAATGAGGAGGCGAATCCGAAGATGTACGCCTTTTTCGGCTCGTTCTTGGCTTGCACGGTGAGCGTCAGCGCCCATGTGGCAGCGAGGGCTGCCAATGCTAGTTTTGATGATTTCATTTCTACCTTAGAATATGTGTTATGTCAGTGTCGGCCTACTCTCCCAGATAGGATTTCAGCAGTTTATTCTTCGTGCTGTGTCGGAGCCGGCGTATCGCCTTCTCCTTGATTTGCCGCACCCTCTCGCGCGAGAGGTTGTACTTGGTGCCGATTTCGTCGAGGGTCATTTCGTGTATGCCGATGCCGAAGTAGGCAGTCAAGACTTTCCGCTCCCGGTCGTTGAGGCATTGCAGCGCGCGCTTGATTTCCTCCCTGAGCGACTCTACGACGAGCCCCTTGTCGGCCATCGGCGTGTCTTCGTTCGACATGATGTCGAGCAGGCTGTTGTCGTCGCCCTCGGCGAAGGGGGCGTCCATGCTCACGTGGTGGCCGTTAACCTTCATGGCGTCGGCTATCTTGTCTTCGGGCAGGTCGATGCGCTCCGCCATCTCATCTACGCTCGGCCGGCGTTCGTTCTCCTGCTCAAACTTGTTGAGCTCGCGGTTCACCTTGTTCACGCTCCCCACCTGGTTGAGTGGCAGCCTCACGAGGCGGCTCTGCTCGGCTATGGCCTGCAGGATGCTCTGGCGTATCCACCACACGGCGTACGATATGAACTTGAAGCCGCGTGTCTCGTCGAATTTCTCGGCGGCCTTGATGAGCCCCACGTTGCCCTCGTTGATGAGGTCGGGCAGGCTCAGCCCCTGGTTCTGGTATTGCTTGGCCACGGATACGACGAAGCGCAGGTTGGCTTTGGTCAGCCGGTCGAGGGCCTTGCGGTCGCCTTTTCTTATTCTCTGTGCCAGCTCCACCTCCTCGTCGGCGGAGACCAGGTCTTCATGGGCGATTTCCTGGAGGTATTTTTCCAGCGCCGCACTTTCACGGTTGGTGATGGATTTTAAAATCTTTAGTTGTCTCATGGTAGCATTAATAATTTAAAGTACGTGCAAAAATACACTTTTTGTCTGAATTGGCAAAATAATAAGCGACAAAAAAAGCAGGTATTCGCGAAAATACCTGCTTTTTTGTTGTTTTTTATGATTTCATCAGTCTTTTTGCAGCGGTACGGCGAAGTATGCCTTCTTGCCTGTAGGCCACAAGCCCTGGATGTAGAGCACTGGGTCCTTGCTGGTCGATGCGCTCTTCACGGCCTTCTGCAAGTCGTCGAGCGAGGTGATGTTGCTGTCGTTGATGCGCTGGATGATGAAGCCGCGCGAGATGCCCGCCTCCTTCAGTGCGCCGCTGTTCACCTTGATGACCTCCACGCCGTACTTGATGCCGAGCTGCTCCTTCTGCGCCGCCGTTATCTGGCGGAAGTTGCCGCCCAGCACGTCGAGGTCGGCTGTCTTGATGACGGATGTGGTGCCCTGTGCGTTCTTCAGCGTCACGGTCTTGGTGATGCTCTTCTTGTTGCGCAGGTAGGTGATGGCGAGCTTGTCGCCCGGTCGCTTGCTGTTGAGCACTTCCTGCAGCTCTGCCATCTTGGTCACCTTCTTGTTGTCCACCTTGGTGATGACGTCGCCTTCCTTCAGCCCGGCTTCCGCACCGTTGCCGTCCTCATCCACCTTGGCGATATAGACGCCCTCGTTGGTGCCGAGGTCCACCTCCTTGCCGTTGTCCTTCTGGTTGTTGATGTAGTTGATGACGTCGGAGCCTTGTATGCTGAGCATCACGCGCTGCACGCTGCCGTACTGCTTGAGGTCGGCCACCACCTTGTTCATGATGGATGTGGGGATGGCGAAGCCGTAGCCGGCGTAGGAGCCTGTCTGCGAGTAGAGCATGGCGTTGATGCCCACCAGCTCGCCCTGGGTGTTGACGAGCGCGCCGCCCGAGTTGCCCGCGTTGATGGCTGCGTCGGTCTGTATGAAGCTCTCCACGCCGTTGGCTCCGAGCGAGCGTGCCTTGGCCGAGATGATGCCCGCGGTGACGGTATTGTTGAGTCCGAAGGGGTTGCCCACTGCGATGACCCACTCGCCCACCTTCACCTTGTCGCTGTCGGCGATGGGCAGGGTGGGCAGGTTCTTGCCGTCCACCTTGATGAGTGCGAGGTCGGTGGTCTTGTCGGTGCCGATGATGCGTGCCGAGTACTCCTTGTTGTCGTTGAGTGTCACGGTGAGTTCGTCGGCTCCCTCCACCACGTGGTTGTTGGTCACGATGTAGCCGTCGCTGCTGATGATGACTCCCGACCCTGTGGCCTCCTTCTTAGGTGTCTGCACCTTCTGCTTGCGTGTGCCTCCGTTGCCGCTGCCCGGGTTGCCGAAGAAGCCGAACGGGTCGAAGAAGCCTCCGAACGGATCGTCCTGCACATCGACGGTCGTGGTCTTCGAGTTCTGTACGTATTTGATGTGGACCACGGCTGGCAGGGCCTTCTCTGCCGCGTAAGTCAAATCCACTGGCTGGCCTGCCGGTGCTGCCGCTGTCGAGGATGTGGCAGCGTTTACTTTCATGAACGCTCCTGCCGAGAATGCGAGTGAACCTACGCATAGGAGGGCGATTACATAGTTGGTTACCTTTTTCATGTCTATTTGATTTTAATTGTTGTTTTTACTATTTTTGTTTACACTCTCTGCTGGCCGACTTGTCGGCGGCGGTCTTCCCTTTCCGACTGCCATTTCTGTCGGCTCGGTGAGCGTCGCCGCTTTGTCTAACCGGTTGCAAATATAGGGGCAAATTTCGAGAAACTGACAAATAGGCACGTATTTTTATCCCGTTTTAACATTTGAAATTAACACTTTAACGGCTCTTAAAAAAGAAATGCCCTAAATTCACAAATCTTGTATATTTCGGGTGTTTCGGATAGTTGCATATATGTAACTAAAATTTCGGGAAGGCTGAAAGGAAGTTAAGGAGATTTTTGGGAGTTGATGGAGATTTTTGGGAGTTAAAGGAGTTAAGGAGTTAAAGGAGTTAAGACAACGGCTTTTGTGGTGCGAGCCTTTCCGTCTTTTCTTTTTTCCATCTTTCCATCTTTCAATATTTCCATTTTTCTATTTTTCCCTTCTTGGCCCGGCATTCCGGGCACGTGCCCTTGATGACGAAGGAGACGGAGCGGGGCAGGAAGCCGCGGGGCAGGTCGAAGCTCGGGATGGGGATGTCGTCCAGGCAGAAGGAACGCTGGCACGACTCGCAGTAGAAGTGGATGTGGCCGTCGTGGTGGTCGCACTTGCCTTCCTCCTCGCACACCTCGTAGTTGATTACCCCTCGGCCGTCCTCGAAGGCGTGTACCACGTCGTGGGCCAGGAAGAGGGTGAGGGCGCGGAAGATGCTCGACTTGTCCATCGACACCATCTGCCGCTCCAGCGTGCTGAGGCTCAGTGGCGTGCTGGCGCTGGAGAGGGTCTTCAATACGAGGATGCGGTTGGCGGTGGGGCGGATGCCCTTGGCTTCCAACTTGCGGATGATATGCTGTGAGTCCATGTCGTTTGGTTTTCTTTTTGCGGGAGCCAGTCCCTTGTTTCTTGGCGCAAAAGTAAGGAAATTTCTCGTAATGGGCAAATTTTACCTCGATTATTTTGCCGCGCGTCCACTTTCGTGGCTACGGCGGGGTGGGGGAGGGAACGGAAAAAGGGTGCGCCACAAACACCTGTCGTGTGTGTGTGACGCACCCTCCACCCTCATGTGGGGCCCAGGCTAGTATTCCTGGTCGCTGCCCGAGGTGCTTCCGCTGTCGCCCGAGGTTCCGCTGCCCGAGGTGCTTCCGCCGTCGGAAGAAGTGCCGCTGTCGGAAGAGGAGCTTCCGCCGCCCGATGGGTTGTCATCGCCTCCGTCGGTGTTGTTGTCGGTGTCTTCCACGTCGCCCTTGTCGCCCGAGGTGACGTTCTTCACCACGTTGCCGTTGCGGTCGTAGCAGGTGATGTTGATGGAGGTGTTCTTCAGTTCGTCCTTGATTTCGACGCTGGGGGTGAAGATGACTCGTCGGGCGGTGATGATGTCGGTGGCCACCTCTGCCACGGTCTTCACGCTCTTGGCCCTCACGCCGAATCGCATGGTGCCGATGCCTGGGATGGCTACGGAGTGGCCTTCGGTAGTCCAGGTCTTGATGACCTCTCCTGCCGCGTCCCAGCAGGCCTGCATCACGCCACGGCTGATGCCGCTGCGGAGGGCTGCCTCCTTGATGACCTTGCTCTCCGAGAGTTTGTTGTACATCTCGGCGGTGAGCATGTAACGATACTGACCCTTCAGGTCGCCGACCTGGACGAGGGTCTCCTTTGCTTTCAAATTGATACTCATCTTTTTTTTGAATGTTAAGTGTTAATTTTTTTGGGAGTTAAAGGAGATTTTTGGGAGTTCACTCCCCTCCTTGCTCTCATCTGATGGTGATGGTTGGCACCCAGTTGGAGGAGTCGGCCTTGGTGGTGATGTTGTTCTCCTGGTGCTGTCGTTGGTTCTTGCCTATCACGAGTCCTGCGGTGCAGGAGCTGGAGAGGAAGGTGACGACGGCGGAGCATACCGCCACGGCGAGATACTTGAGGAATGCCTTCATTTTGTCGCTCATAGTCATTTCTTTTTTTTATAGTTAGACATTTGTTTTTTCCCAGTTGGGGAAGTGATTTTAGCTAGCTTTCCGAATCACGATGCAAAGATACGAAATCCCTTGCCTTCGGTCGGAGGTTAGGGGAGGTTAGGGGAGGATAGGGGAGCTTTTTTCCCATCTTTCCATTTTTCCCTACGGTTCCCCGAGGTGTTCGGCGATGTCCTTCACTTGCCTTGGTGTGAAGCTCTTGCTGGAGGGTCGGTAGCCCGACTCCTGGAGCAGGAGCCAGAGCGGCTTGCATTTCTTGACCCAGCTCATGAGGTGCTTCACGGCTTGCTGCGGAAGGCTCTCGGGGAAGTACATCAGGGCTAGCTCCTTCTTGGTGTACGTCTTGATTCTGAATTCTTTTTCCATTTTTCCCATTTTTTTTTTAATCTTTTCATCTTTCCATTTTTCCATTTTTCCATCTTTCCCCGAAGTCCTTGCACCCCGGGGGCAGCTGGTGGTGATGGAGCTGGGGCAGGATTTCCTTGAGCTGCAGGAAGAGGCGTTCGCCCGGGGCATCCCTGTCGGGATACATGTGCCAGGAGAGTTGCGGCGTCGTGCCGATGTCGGCGAGCCACTGGCGGTCTTCGTGCGAGAGCAGCGTGGCCGAGGGGATGGCTATCGCCTTGCGACCCGACGAGAGCATCGCCCAGCAGTCGCTGCACCCCTCGGTGATGTAAAGCTCGTCGCCCGGACGCAGGCGGCTGACCACCGGCAGGTTGTAGATGCCGCACTTCGCCCCGTAGGGGAAGCGGAAGCGGGGCTTTCCGTCCTTTCCGCCCGAAGCGTCCTTTCCGTCGGAAGCTTTCTTCTCGCCGGAAGCGTTCTTCTTGTAGTCGAGGTTTCGGTTTTGGATGCCGACGAGCCGTCCTTCGGTGTCGAAGTAGGGTATTTGCAGCCAGTGGGTTCCATCCCGGTCCTGCCACGATGTCAGTCGGCACCATTTCGCCACCCTCGGGTCGATTCTCCTCTCTTCGAAGAGAAACCGCCTCGCCTCGTCGCCCAGCCACGGATGCTCGAAGTACCGGGCGTAGCGGCTGGTGTCGAAGGTGCGCGGGGGAGTGTTGAACGTTGAGTGTTGAGTGTTGGATTTTTCACTCAGTATCACGTTGCCCTTGTCGGCGAGCCATCGGCAGGCGGCCATGAAGTCCAGGTGCAGGCAGCGCATCGCGAGGTCGATGGTGCCCGCCGGCTTGTCCATGCACACGAAGCAGCGGCACGAGTTCCGCCTCACGCTGAAGGAGAGGCTGGCGTGGTGGTCGCTGTGGAAGGGGCAGAGAGCCTTGTGGCGGCTCACCTGCATCCCCAGCCGCCCTGCCACCTCCTCGATGGGCAGCTGGCGCAGCTTTTCGATTTCATATCTTTCCATAAATTAAGCGTGTTCCCTTAACTTCCCTCTTCATTTCCCCTGGAGGTACTCCTTGGTCTTGGTGTAGAGTCCCGTCTGCGCGGAGTAGGTGATGAACTTGCGGAACACCCACTTGTAGAGTTGGTTTTTCGTTCCCTCCTTACTCTTGCCGAGTTGTAGGCGGAGAGCCTCCAGCTGCGCCTCGTTGAACGATGCCGGCAAGTCGTCGAGCAAGTTTTTGGGGCCCCTGCGCTGTGCCTCGCTCACGGCGTCGGCATCTTGGTTGAGCAGGTCGGCGAATATCTGCATCTTGCTCCAGATGTCGTGATATACGAGCCATTCCACCAATTCGCCCATCGCCCTGGTCCACGTCTGGCCGTTGAGCACCCAGAGCAGGCAACCCGCTTTCCAAGCCGACACGAGCGAACGCTTCGACATGTCCCAGAGAATGTCGTCGTCGGTGAGGTCGGCGAGCGAGGCCATGTCGCCGGCCAGCTGGTCGGTGAGCTTGTTGAGCGGCTTGATGATGTAGTTGCCCTTGCAGATGCCCAGCCGTATCAAGTACTCGTCTAGCTTCTTGTAGAAAGCCACGTCGTATTTGCCTTGCCTTGGAATCCTTCCGTCACGTCCCTGGCGGGCTTTGTAAGAGAACACCATGCGCCCGAAGGTGCCGTTGAAGAGTTCGTTCTTGTAGAACTTGCGGGCGGCATAAGGGGTGGCCGAGAGGGTGATGTTGGCGCGGAGCACAGGGTTGCCCGTCACGCCGTCGACGGTGGCGCGCAGTGTGCCGGCGCGCTGTCGGTCGTAGATGTTGCGCAACGTCTGCGACACTTGCTTGTGGCCGCCGCACATGCGGTCGGCCATCTCCACCTCGGGCATGTTGAGGTATTGTGTGCGTGCGCCTTGCTTCTCCAGTGCCATGGCGTTCTGTATGAAGGCGGCGTTGGTTACGTCGGCAGGAGGAAACCAGAAGCTCACGTCGGGTCTGGCGGGTTTCTCCTTGTTGGCCGACTTGGTCTTCATCTGCTTCTGCCATTCCACGAGCTTCTCCAGCTCCGTGTCGTCGTGCTGGCGGAGGTTGCGGCAGATGGCCTCCACGATGGGGGAGAGCTGCCCCTTGTTGCATCCCGAGTCGGCGACGAGGTTGCCCATCATGCCGCACATTTCCTTCCAGCTGAGGTCGGGATATTGAAATTTTGCCTCGCTAATCTGCGCTCCGAGTATCGGGAACAGCATCGGAACCATCGGTTCGTGCATGTCGCATGAAACCTGCGAGAGCAGCAGTTTCACGCATTCCGTTCCTTTTCCGAGCCGAGGCATCTTCGGAGCGGTCTTATTGCTGATGTTATACTTCATTTTTGTCATTCTTGTCTTCATTTTTTGTCATTTGTCGGGATGGGATTTGCTGGTGGCAAACCATTCATCCTTAGCTTAAAGTATTGACAGTTAGCTTTTTAGAGGAGTTGTGGTGGCATGGGGCGAAGGCGAAATCTTCCAATTCCAGTTCTTCCAATTAATTTTTTGAGCATTCCATTTCCTTTATATTTATATATATCTATTTGATTATTAAATAGTTATAGAGTCTATAAAGAGGGAATTTGTCAGAACTTCCGCTTTTGGAATATTGGAAGAACTGGAATATTGGAAGATTCATCCTCTGATGCAGCTTCTTGTGCTAAGCACCCCCGCAAGGGCGCAGCCCCCCGAACCCGCCGCTTCCTCTCCGAGCCTTTATCTCTTCATCTGCCACTCCACGACAGCCTGCCGCGCCTGCTCTGCCTCCTCGGCGATGGTCTGGCCGATGTTGGCTCCCTCGTCGCGGTACACCTTGAGGGTGAGCTGTATGGCCCCGTCCTTGGTCTTCGACACACGTCCGTGGGCTAGCTTGCGGATAAGCTCCGACTGGGTGCGGAGCCGTGGCTGGCGTACGAAGTCGAAGGTGCCGTCTCTCAGCATCTGCGCCACGCCCACGCCCCGGAAGGCCGCCGTCGTGCCTGCCACGGGGTTGTCGGGCAGGAAGAGGAAGTTGCAGTTCCTGTTGTCGTACATGGCCATCCCCTGCTTCTGCAGGTGGCCGTCAAGCTCTCTCTTCTCGTAGTTTCGGCCGCAAAGGTCGCAGCCCTTGAAATTCTTTTCCATTGTCTCTCGAATGATTTGTGGAGTAAAGGAAGATTGGGGAAACGTAGCGCTACCTTGTCGGCTCCTGGAGATTTCCTCACTCGCTCTTCACTCGATGGTTAAAAAATGGGTTGGCATCCGCTAGTCTGAAGGGCAGGCTGCCGACACATGATGGCACCTGCCTCGGATGACGGGTGCAAAGGTAGCGCGAAAAAGCCACAGCTCATCGACTTTCGGAATGGTGTTCTCCGAAATTCTCCGATGTTCTCCAAGTTGCTCTCATGTTCTCCGAGTTTCTCCGAGGTGCTTTGCGAGGTTCTGGCTCATGTGCGTAAAAAAAAGCGGCCGAAACCTGCGTGCGAGTCAGGTTTCGGTCGCTTGCCGATTCGGTCGGCTGCCCCTAATTGTGGTAATATTTAGCGAATGTCTTGTAGTCGAATCCATTTTGTGCTATGGGCATCCCCATGCGTGCCAGCTCGTCGTAGGCGGTCTTGACGCATTGTGGCAACAGGAGTTTGCCGCCGTTTCTCAGTAGGCTCAGGTGTCTGCATATTTCCTGGACGCCAAATCTCCCGGCCAGGTGCTCCACCTCCCGATGCACTTTCCAGGCGTCCTCGTCCTCCAGGGCAGGATGCACGAAGCGGAACAAGTCGCGCGGTTCGCCTGCTGTCGCGGCAGGGCGTGCGGTGTCGTGGCTTCCCCGGGGTGATGCCGTCGTGCTTTTGTTTTCCGTGGCGGCGGTGGCGGGGGGGCCTTGGTAGATGGGGCCCGTGATATGCACGTCGCCGTTCAGGGTGCTGCCAGCCTCCATGCGGATGGCTCCCTTTTCGAATCTGTTGATGATATTTCCCATGAATCTATACCTTGTTGTCTATTGTTGTTTGAAGCCGTGGATGTTTCCCATCAAGGTAGCCCCTGCGTTCACGCTTACGCTGTCCTTGTAGAAATTGTTGGTCTTAGGCGTGGCGGCGACCTCTCTCAGAGCCTCGGCTTGCATCCGGCCGGTGTCGCATCCGTCCAGCATCTGCTGAAGTTGCCGCGCGAGCTGCGGGTTGGTCTGCTCCATCTCGAAGGAGCTTACGATGTCCTTCACCACCTCGGCCTTCGCCTTGTCCTTCTGCCGCTCCGCCCATGCCACGATCCACGCCAGGGGGATGGAGGGCTGGAGCTTCGCCCCGTCGCCGTCCTGCAGCAGCCTCACCTGCATGGCGAGCAGGGTCTTCACGGCCTGTATCTGCCGGTGGGGGCGGTGCAGGTACCACAGCTTGGCCATGAAGAGCTCGCCGTCTTTCAGGAAGAGGGCGGCGAGCGTCTTGGGTAGCTTCTGTATGATTTCCTTCGCCGTGTCGCCGTAGCGCAGCAGGAGGATGTCCATGTCCTTCGATTTGGCCTTCTGGACGACCTGGGCGGCCTGCGCCAGCCTCGCCTTCGGGCTTCCCATGGCGTCGATGGCCATCTTCAGCCTGTCGGCCTTCTGCCCGTACTCGGGGCGAGCCTTGCCGCCGTCCTTGGCCAGGTCGAGGAGGCGGGTTATCTGGAAATAGGTTTCCTGGCTGATGTCGCGCCACAGGTTTTGCTCTACGTATTCCAGCCACATCTCCATGTCGTCGTCCCACGGCTCCTGGCCTTCGAGGGTGGTCTCCAGGTTGCAGATCAGGGCGTGGAGCCGCAGCTCGGCCTCGTCGCACGGCAGCAGCTCGCCGTCGAAGCTCCATCCGTTCAGCACGGTGGGCGTGGTCTCCGCCGCCTGCGGGTTCTGGCATTGGCTCGCCACTTCCAGCCACAGCCATCTTTTCGTCCTGTCCGCATCTACCACCTTGCCCATCATCGCCCCTCTTCCCGACGCCTTGATGAGCGAGCAGGCGCACTCCCGGCAGGGGCCGCTGCGCACGTAGCCCACGAGGTCCTTGCCGAGGTAGGCTGTCACGGCATCGGGCTCGGCAGGGTTGTCGTGCTCGATGCTGATGGACATCCGCCGCCCGGGGGCAAGCTCGTAGAGCTCGTCCAGCCGATCGCCGTAGTCGTGGTGTCGCAGTCCGTTGATGGGAAACCGATATGTCTGCATACAGAAGGTTTTTAGTTTCTATTTCTCTGCAAAGGTAGTCATTTTTTTGCAAACGGCAAGGGAAAACGTGTTTTTTCAAGCAAAAAAAAATAAAAGATGGGTGTAAAGCCCGTCCTCCGTGCAATGTTAAAACTTTCTTTTTCTCCCCCTTTTGCTTGCCGTTATGAAATAAAAAGATTACCTTTGCAGATGGGAATGGGGAATTCCCCGGGGGAGGGCAAGTCAAAATAACAGACATAAAGCTAATAACAAGATGGCAAACTTACCATACGACGAAAGGGATATTTCGTCAATATTCAATTATAGCAAGCAGTTGGTGAACAAATGCTTGCGAGACTTTGCGCCCGATGCCGAAGAGCATAAGGGCAAGGGAAGCCTGGGGCAGCTGGTGGAGGAACTGTTCTTCAAGTACGACCTCAATTCTCGCCAAGAGGCAGACTTCGCTTTCGTGAATGCGGAATTGAAGTGTACTCCATTGAAGGAGTCTGTGAAGAAAGAATTGCTAATCAAGGAGAGACTTGGGTGCAGCATGATAAACTACACGGCAGACTGGAACAAGTCTTTTGAGGAATCACACTTCTATCAGAAATGCTTGATTATGCTCATCATGTTCTATCTGCATAACTCCAAGGCTTCCAAACTCGACTTGCGTTTCCTCTTCGCTGTGTTGTGGAAGATTCCAGAGAAAGACTTGCTGATTATCCGCAAGGACTATGAGACTATCATCGCAAAGATAAGAAACGGACAAGCACATACCTTGTCAGAGGGAGACACGATGTATCTTGGTGCTTGCCGAAAAGGGCAGAAGGGCGATTCCCTTATGCCGCAGCACAACAATGAAGTTGGCGCACCTCGCCGTGCATGGAGCTTGAAGACTGCCTATATGCGCATCGTTCTTGATGAGGTCAAGAAGAATAATCAAAATGGTGCATATTGCAATTACGAGCTATCTCAACCTACAATGGAAACAATGTTCTCTGTAGAAGAACTGAGGACCAAATCCGTTGATGAAATCTTGTTGGGGCGTTTCAAGAAATATTGTGGTAAGACCTATCGGCAAATATGCAATATGCTCAACATTGAACCATCAAACTCGAAGTCAAAGTACTTTATCATATCCAATACGATTGCAGGAAAGGGGAACGTGAGCAATGTCAACAAGGCGGAAGAATTTGAGAAATCAGGTCTTACGATGAAGACCATCCGTGTAAAGAAGACAGGTTCTATCAAGGAAGCCATGTCTTTTGAAAATATAGACTATCAAGAAGTTTACGATTGTGAGGAATGGACAGATTCAAGACTATACGAACTGTTCACGAATCGTTTCTTGTTCGTTATATTCCGTGAAACTGACAATATGTTGCAATTGCCTAACGGAAAGACCGAGCCAGAATACAAACTTGAAAAGGTTGCATTTTGGACAATGCCACAAGAAGACCTGCAAGTGGCTCGACAATATTGGAACAACATACGCCAAAATGTATTGGACAATCATATTGCTCCAGAATATTTTTGGAGTGCAAGAAATGACCAAAACTTCCATGTTCGTCCAAAGGCAAGGGTTGCAGACGATGTGACGGAAAATCCAAACGGAGGAAAGGTCAAGAAATATTGTTATTGGTTTAATCAGAAATACGTAAAGAACATCATAGAAAATGAATTATAAAGTTGAAGATATAGAAAATGTAGGCGATTGGATGCTATGCGAGCCAATTGCAAGGTACTCAGATACGGTACATCAGCGTGTTAGACAACTTGGACTATTTGACAATATACGCCCGGAAGTAGAGGCGAACGATATTAAAGTGGTAGAGTTGTTTGCTGGTGTTGGTGGCTTTAGAATTGGATTGGAACGAGCTTCGAAACATTTTAAAACCATTTGGAGCAACCAATGGGAGCCATCTACTAAACGCCAAGATGCAAGTATTATTTATTGCAGACATTTTGGGGCAGATGGTCATTCCAACGAAGACATTGCAACCGTATCTACGGACGAAATTCCAGACAGTGATTTGCTTTGTGGTGGTTTTCCTTGTCAAGACTATTCCGTAGCCACTACTTTACAACGTTCTGGAGGCATAGAGGGCAAGAAAGGCGTACTTTGGTGGCAAATTTATCGCATACTGAAAGAAAAAGGTGACAAACGTCCTACCTATTTGATGCTGGAGAACGTTGACCGTCTTCTCAATTCTCCAGCTAAACAGCGTGGTCGTGACTTCGCCATCATTCTCTCTTCTTTGTCAAGCCTCGGTTACATTGTGGAGTGGCGTATTATCAATGCTGCGGATTATGGAATGCCACAACGCCGCCGCCGTACCTATATGGTTGCTTACCATCAAGGAACGAAACTTGCTGCGCAATTTGAAAAATTGAGTAATAAGTTTGATTGGATTCTTCAAGACGGCATTATGCCACAGGCTTTCAATTGCCAAGAGAAAGATGGAAAGACTAACTCCTTTGGCATTAGCGATGACATCGCTGAGGTTTCAGACAACTTCAACAAAGGCAAAAAGGAAAGTCCATTTAAAAATTCTGGTGTAATGGCAAATGGCAAAGTCTATACGCTTGATACGCTTCCAATGTATAATGGACCTTATCTTACACTTGGCGATGTTCTTGTTGATGAAATAACTGTGCCTAAAGAGTTTTTCATTTCCGAGGAAGACTTGCCAAAGTGGGAGTATCAGAAAGGCTCGAAGTCGTTAAAGCGCATCAATAAGACCACTGGGTTTGAATACAATTATAGTGAGGGAGCAATGGCTTTCCCAGATTACCTTGACCGTGCTTCAAGAACCATCATCACTGGTGAAGGTGGTGCAGGCCCTTCACGTTTCAAGCATATTATCAAGACTGAAAGCGGTCGTTATCGTCGGCTTGTGCCTGTAGAATTGGAACGTCTGAATATGTTCCCAGATAACCATACCTTTGGCTCGTCAGACTTGCGCCGTGCTTTTCTCATGGGTAATGCGCTTGTGACTGGTATTGTTGAGAACATTGCGTTGATATTGAAAGAGAGAATGTAGAACATAATTTTAAGGTATATGAACGAATACATTTTTTACACAACAGAGGGAGAAACTATTGCGCCGAATGAAGACGTGGCTGTTGAAAATTGCCAGGTTTTGGGACGCATAGAAGCAAAGAATGCCCAGCAAGCAAAGGACAAGTTATTGCAAGAAAACACTTGGATTGACGAGGCTGGATTTGATGCCTCGGAAATCCTTGTGCACCAAATTATAACAAAAGCACAAAAGGAAGACATCAAGGAAGTGGTGGAATATCTTTGGAAGGACACAGAAAAGCATTGTGAAGAGACGGAACCAAACGAAAGAAACGCACATATGTTCAATGTGTTAAAACGTTTGAGACTGCTTTGTGATGATTAAAAAATAACTTGGTGCGACTAAGTGCGCCCTAGGGGCAATCCATCAAAGGTAATCAAATAGTTGTGTACCAGTATTTCCGTCAGCTTGCCACGCTTGCTCGCTATCGAGTTGATGTTTCTCTTGGCTCAGACGCGGTCGATAGTGTAGTCGGCGTAAAGGTCGTCGAAGAATCTGTCTTTGCCGTCTTTGCCGAGGCAGTCGGAATTGCTCAGCATGAAAGCGTGTTCCTCTTCGTTTACGGCGTCGCCGTTGAACTCCGCCCTGCGCCGCATGAAGAAGTCTCTCTTGGTCTCCTCGCCCTCCAGGGCGTAATACTCCTCTTGTATGCTGGCTAGCGAGGCTATCAGTTGGTTCGGGAAGTCGCGTATAATCTCGTAGCAAGCCGTCAGCTTCGGGTTGATGTCGTTGACGACGGCATGGGTAATGTTGGGATGAGCCTGCAGCATGTAGAAGAGCATGGCTCCTCCGCCCACGAAAGGCTCTATGTAAGTAACATCGTCCCAATTATCAAAGTCAGCAGGAAGCAAGTCTTCGAGTTGTTCGATGAGCTGGCCTTTTCCTCCAGCCCACTTGATGAATGGTTTTGCTTTACTCATTGTAGTTTATGTCGTTTGTTAGCATGTTTCTTCGCCTTTCGCTGCCGTCGGTTTGGCAGTTAGGCGTATCAAGCCACAAAGTAACAAAAAAATAAGGAGAAAGCTAAGGAAAGATCAATCTTTTACCTTTGTGATCAAAAAAGATCATTTCCTTTACATCATTACTAAGTATAAGCCTTCTGCGATTGGTTTCCGCTGCAAATATACATTTTTCTGCCGATACAGGCAAGTTTTTTTTCAGAATTTTTCCTTTGTGCTTTGTGTTCTAGCGGCCGGTGGTCGTATCGCCGCGCCGTTGGTTGAAGGAATCGGGCGGTTCGTTGAATAAAGTTGCGGGTGTCGGGGGAATGTCTTACTTTTGCAACCGAAACAAAAAAAATACGTGGCTTATGAAACGAATCTGTAAAGCAACACTGATGGCCCGGACGGCGATGATGGCTCTCGCCGTGACGACGGCCACGGCCTGCACCTCCGGCTCCGACCTGGACGCCTGGGACGGCAGCCCCGAGAACGGCAACGGAGGTGGAAACGGCAACGGAGGTAACGGCTCCACCACTTATTCCTCCTCCATCTCAGACCTCATGTCGTTCGACATCGCCATCGACAGGACGGCGCTCGAAGAGTCGGAAAAGATACCCACGGAGGGCGACGAGGCGGAAGACTACATCGAGAACAATTCCTTTACGAACAACATCCGTATTGCCTTCGAGGGAGATAAGGCGACCGCCACGGGAAGTGTGGATGGCGTGACCGTCACCATCTCGGGAGCCGACGTCACCGTCAACTCCACGGTCAAGAACGTGTGCTACACCGTGAGCGGAACCACCGCCGACGGATTCCTCAAAATCTACAGCGACAAGAAGTTTGAGCTGGTGCTGGACGGGGTGAGCATCACAAACCCCGACGGGGCTGCCGTCAACATACAGAGCAAGAAGCGGGGCTACATCGTGCTTGCCGACGGAACAGCCAGCACCCTCGCCGACGGCACGAAGTACAGCGACCAGACCGACGGCGAGGACATGAAGGCCTGCTTCTTCAGCGAGGGCAAGATGCTCTTCTCGGGCAAGGGCTCGCTCGACGTCTATGCCAACTGCAAGGCGGGCATCCGGAGCGACGACTACGTGATGTTCCGCCCGGGCAACAACGTCTATGTGAAGGCGACGGCAGGCAACGCCATCAAGGCCAACGACGCCATCTACGTAAAAGGCGGGGTCATCAACGTGGAGACCTCGGCGGCGGCAGGCAAGGGGCTGAGCAGCGACGGACTGGTGCAGATAGACGGCGGCAGGACCACCGCCCTCACCACGGGCACCGGCGAGCTGGATGAAGACGGAGCTGACGTGAGCGGATGCGCAGGCGTGAAGGCCGACAGCATCTTCGTGATGAACGGCGGCGAGCTGTGCTGCAAGAGCACCGGCGCGGGAGGCAAGGGCGTGAGCACCGACCAGGCGCTCACCGTCAACGACGGCACCGTCAAGATAGTGACCACGGGGCAGCAATACGTTTACGGCAAGCTCGACACCTCGGCCAAGGGCATGAAGAGCGACGGCGAGATGAACCTCAAGGGCGGCACCGTCATGGTGCGCTGCACGGGAGGCGAAGGGTCGGAAGGCATCGAGAGCAAGAGCACGATGAACATCTCGGGAGGCAACGTCATGGCCTACTGCTACGACGACGCCATCAACTCCTCCAAGGCGATGACCATCAGCGGAGGCAACGTCTTCGCCATGGGCACCAACAACGACGGCATCGACTCCAACTCCACCCTGACCATCAGCGGCGGTGTGGTGGTGGCCTGCGGCACGACCCAGCCCGAGGCCGGATTCGACTGCGACGAGAACACCTTCGCCATCACGGGCGGCACCGTGATAGGCATCGGCGGCGGCACGTCCACCCCGACGGCGAGCGCCTGCAAGCAACCCGTCGCCATACTGGGCGGCAGCAGCATCGCCAGCGGACAGTACATTACGGTGGCCGACGCCAGCGGCAACAACGTCATCGCGTTCAATGTGCCGCGCGACTACAACCAGCAGGGCTACACCTTGCTCGTGTCGTCGCCCGGGATGACCCAGGGAAACTCTTTTACTTTCAATACCGGAGCTACCGTGAGCGGTGGTAGTAGTTTCTGTGGCTATGTGAGAGATGCCACGGTGAGCGGTGGCTCCTCATTGGCTACCTTGACCCTCTCGTCGATGGTAACCACCTATAACTATAGCGGTGGCATGGGAGGCGGACAGCCGGGCGGCGGAGGCCAGCCAGGCGGCCGACGATGACCTCGACACCCACGTGCTGGGCATCGGATACTCTTATAAGTTCTAAAGGAAAAGAATACTTCATACCTAAGATTGGCAACTTGGTGCGAAAAGTTTCCCCCCGGGGGAAACGAGCATCAAGTTGTTTTCATAAAATAAAACCGACCTTTTAACGTTATCATCTATATTGAAACATTTTACTCTTACATCAGAATCATCGCCCCGTGAAGGCAAGGCCTCGGGGGTGGCTCAATACATTCTAGTCATGACCAAAGGACAGAAGAAATCGGAAATCATCATTTATGTCGTGCTGTGGGCGGTTTTGTTTGCGGCGCCAGTGGTCTCCATGCTCGTCGGCGACATCTTCGCCGTGCCTTCGGAAGGGCAGGGCGGCGAGACGGCTGAGGCTTACGACTGGGATGGCGTGATGAACGCATGGGGCTTGCTGGCGATGTTTTGCGTCGCCTTCTTCGCGCATAATTTCCTGGTGGCTCCCCTGCTGGTGTACCGCAACAGCAAGTGGGGGTACGGGGGCGGAGTCTTCGTGCTTGTCGCTTGCTTCGTGCTGTTCCAGCTTTACGGCCGCCCCCATGGGCCTACGCCGATGGAAGGGAAGGGAAAGCCCGGGATGGAAAAGATGGCTGACAGACCCGGGCGGCCTGAGGGAAAGCCCGACGAGCCAGGCAGACCCGAAGGGATGGACAGACCGCAGGAGCCGGGCAGGCCCGATGGCGGATGGGGGCCGAAAGAGCCGGGGCGCAAGCCGCCGCTGGTGTTCGGCGGACAGGATTCCGTGGCCATCATCATCATGACGCTGCTGATAGGCTTGAACATCGGAGTCAAGTATTTCTTCAAGTCGATCGACGACCGCAAGCGGATGAAGGAGCTGGAGCGGGAAAGCCTCACCAGCCAGCTGGCGTACCTGAAGTACCAGATAAACCCCCATTTCTTCATGAACACGCTCAACAATATCCACGCCCTTGTCGATATAGACCCCGAGCAGGCGAAATACACGATAGAGGTGCTGTCGAAGATGATGCGCTACGTGCTCTACGAGGGCGACAAGTCGATGGCTCCGCTCCAGAAGGAGCTGGACTTCATCGCCAACTACATTGAGCTGATGCGCATACGCTACACCGACAAGGTGCGCATCTCGGTGTCGTTGCCGTCGGCGGAACAGCAGGGCAAAGCCCTCCCGACCAGCCAGCTCCCCCCAAACGTCGAGGTGCCTTCGATGCTCCTCATCAACTTCGTGGAGAATGCCTTCAAGCATGGGGTGAGCTACAGGAAGGAGTCGTTTATAGAGGTGAGCATGAGGATAGACGAAGGCTCCCGCGCCCTGGAGTTCCTATGCGCCAACAGTCGCAAGCCTGCCTCGGAGGACAAGCATGGAGGGGTGGGGCTGAAGAACACCGTCAAGCGGCTCCAGCTTATCTATGGGAAGGATGGCTACGACCTGCACGTATTCTCCAACGAGGAGGAGTACCGCGTACTGCTGAGGCTTCCCGTGAACCCTTTAAATTCTTAAGAACATGATAAAAGTATTGGCGATAGACGACGAGCCTTTGGCTCTCCGACAGTTGGCGGCTTACCTGGGGAAAGTGCCTTTCTTCGAATTGGTGGACAGCTGCCAGAGCGCGCTCGACGCGATGAACACACTGAGCGAAAAGGAAGTCGATGCCCTGTTCATCGACATCAATATGCCCGACCTCAACGGATTGGACTTCGTGCGGTCGCTCAACCAGCCCCCGATGGTGGTCTTCACCACCGCCTACCAGGAGTATGCGGTCGAGGGCTACAAGGTGAACGCCATCGACTACCTGCTGAAACCCTTCGGCATGGGCGACGTGCTGCGTGCCGCCGACAAGGTGAAGCGGCAGTACGACCTGCTTCACACGGCAAGTCTCTCGCCTGTGGACGAGGACGACGCCATGTTCCTGAAGACGGAATACAAGGTGGTGCGCATCCTGGCCCACGACATCCTCTACGTGGAGGGAATGGCGGAGTACCTTCGCATCCATCTGGCGAATGGCTTCCGGGCGGCTCCAGGCAGCGCATCGCCAGCGTCGCAGCCCAAGCCCGTCGTCGTGCTCTTCGGCATGAAGAAGATGGAGGAACGGTTGGCAGGCAAGGACTTCATGCGCATCCACAAGTCGTACATCATCAACCTGCACCACATCGTGGAGATACAGAAAAACCGGGTGGTGCTCGACGGCGGCAAGGTAATCCCGATAGGCGACAGTTACCGGGAACGGCTGAACGACTATGTGAACAGGAAGTTCCTGGGCAAGTAAAAAGGGGGGGGGCATTGTCGCGGCGGCGGGCCGCCGCAGGCGCAATCATAAGCTAGCGAGCAAGCCCAGGCAAGCGTCTTCCAGCAAGGTGACTACCAGCTCGAAGTCGCTGTAGCCGCCGTAGTACGGGTCGGGGATGGTCGTGTATTCGCGGTGGGAGGCCAGGAAGTCGGCCATGCGGACCACCTTGTCCTTGTCGGCTTGCGAGGAAGCCATGGAGGTGACGGCGCGGTAGTTGTCGTTGTCCATCACCACGATGGTGTCGAAACGCTCGAAGTCGGACTTCTGGAATTGGCGTGCGTGGCTGTCGAAACGATAGCCATGCTCTGCGCCGCACTTGCGCATACGGCTGTCGGGGAGCTGCCCCACGTGCCAGCTTCCGATGCCAGCCGAGTCGATTTCAAACTCTTCGCCCCGTCCTGCTTTCTCTACGAGTGCCTTCATGATGCCTTCCGCGGCAGGTGAACGGCAGATGTTGCCGAGACAAATGAACAATACAGTATGTTTACCTTTCTTCATAACTTAATTTTTCTGATGGAGCCAACTGCTCTTTGTTAGAACTAATCCTTGCGGTTTCGGGTGCAAAAGTAAGGATATTTCTCGTAATGAGCAAATTTTCCCCTTGGAAATAAGGTAGTTTTGCTGTTTTTCGAAAATCGTTTGCAAGAAAACGAAAGCCCTTTTCCGCCAAAAGCACTAATTTTGCGGCGGAAAAGGAGGAAGATTCACGACTCTTCAAAAAAATGACCAGTCTAAGCTTCAACCATCGAATAATAACAATCAAAACTATAACTCTTATGACATTATTAATGATAGTAGAGCTACTCGTCGTACTGGTAGCGTTGTGGGTGGGAGCACGCTATGGCTCCTTGGCTTTGGGAGCCATCTCGGGCATCGGACTTGCCATCCTGGTTTTCGCCTTTCATCTGAAGCCGGGCAATCCGCCGACCGATGTGATTTACATTATTATAGCTGCCGTCACCTGCGCGGGAATGCTGCAGGCGTCGGGGGGCATGGACTGGATGATCCAGATAGCCGAGCGCATCCTCCGCAAGCATCCCGAGCGCATCACCGTCCTGGCTCCGTTCACCACCTTCTTCCTCACCATCCTGGTGGGAACGGGACACGTGGTCTATACCTTGATGCCCATCATCTGCGACATAGCCCTGAAGAAGGGAATCCGCCCGGAGCGTCCTTGCGGCATTGCCAGCATCGCCTCCCAGATAGGCATCACCTGCTCGCCCATCGCCGCGGCTGTCGTGGCTTTCTCCACCATCAGCATCGACTGCGGCTTTCATGTGAGCAACGTGCAGATTATCCTGGTCACGATACCAGCCTGCATCATCGGCATTCTCTTTGCCGTCATGGCCAGTTGGCATCGTGGGCTCGACCTCGACAAAGACCCCCAGTTCCAGGCTCGGCTTGCCGACCCGGCGCAGCGCGAATACATCTATGGCAGCACCGCCACGACGCTCGACAAGAAGATAGCCCCGGAGAGCAAGCGTGCCGTTTACATATTCTTGGCGGCCCTTACGATCGTGGTCATCATCTCCGTGGCAAGCATGATGGGCGTGAACCTCTTGCCTAGCTATCCTGTCACCAAGGTGGTGGATGGCGTGAGCGAGACCGTGATGAAGCCTTTGGCGATGAATATCGTGATTCAGATAACGATGATTGCGGCGGCTGCCTTGATGATTATCTTCTGCAAGGCGAAGTCTAAGGTTGCCGTCAGCGGAGCGGTGTGGCAGAACGGTATGGTGGCTGTGATTGCCATTTACGGTATTGCATGGATGAGCGACACGTTCTTCTCCAATTACCAGACGGAGATTCAGGCGATGCTCTCCGACCTGGTGAAGGCTTACCCTTGGACGATTGCCATCGCTTTCTTCTTCGTCTCCGTGCTCATCAACTCGCAGGGAGCCGTGGTGGTGTCCATGTTGCCTTTGGCTTATTCGCTCGGCATCGAGGGGTGGATTCTCTTGGGCGTGATGCCTTCTGTGTATGGGTATTTCTTCATCCCCAACTATCCTTCCGACATTGCGACGGTCAACTTCGACCGGTCGGGCACGACTGTGATTGGCAAGTATTTGCTCAACCATTCGTTTATGATGCCTGGCATGGTGCATGTGGTCACTTCCACGATTGCCGGGCTGGCCATCAGCTATGTTTACCATTTCTGGCTGGGTATTTACTAAGATTACGTTTTTCGGACATAAGTTGTAAAGACAATGATAGAGTGAAAAGAGAAGTATTCAGGAGTTAAAAGTAAGTTGTGTCTTAAAGGTATCGGATCAGTGTTTGCTCACTGTCCGATACCTTTTTTCATTTTAGTTTCATAACTGGGGAAATCAGGGGTGCCAACTGGCTTTGTCGCATCTTTATAGAAATTCGCTGGGCGAAACGCCAAACTGTTTCTTGAAGGCGACGGAGAAGTGGGCGGCAGTGCTGAATCCCGTCATGACAGCCACTTCCGAAACGTTGTATTTCCCTTCCTTGAGCCATTGCGCAGCTTTGTTCAGCTTGTATTTGCGGAAGAAAGTGCCTGGCGTGTCGCCTGTCAGCTCCTTCAGCTTGTAGTTGAACTTCGACTGGCTGATGAGCAGGTCGTGGCAGATGGTCGTGACGCTCAGTTCCATTTCCGCCGAACGCCTTTCCATCAAACTGTAAAGCTCGTCCATGAACTTGCGGTCTTGGTCGGAGAGGGTGTCGGCTTCTTGTTCTGCCAAGGCTTCCGTCGCGGTGCTTTCTCCCAGTCGCTGGCGCAGGGTGGCCATGTTGTGGAGTTGCGTCTCGACCATCGCTTTCAGGTAGAAAGGGTCGAAAGGCTTGGTGATGTAAGCCACGGCACCCAGTCGCAAACCGGCTATCTGCTCGTTCATGTTCGACTTGGCGGTAATCAGGATGACGGGGATGTGGCTGAACGTAAGGTTCGATTTCAAGGTCTTGCAGAAGTCGTAGCCCGACATCTCTCCCATGATGATGTCGCTCAGGATGATGTCGGGGCGCACCTGGTCTAGGTCTGCCAAGGCTTCTTCGGCTGAGTAGCGGTTCTCCACGATGTAGTCGCGGGTGAAGATGGAACGGATGTATTGGGCGACATCCACGTCGTCATCTACTATCAGAAGCTTCGGCTTCGGGGCTGCATTTGTTTCTGGCACAGGACTGGCTGTATTGGAAAGTTCTTTGTTCTCTGTTTCATCCTTGCCGGCTGTAGGATTCTTCACTCTTCGTTCTTCCCCCTTCACTTCCACGGGAATCTGCATCACGCCTGTTTTCTGTTCCACGAGTTCCGAAATCTTATACACCTCCTTGTCGATGGGGAGGCTGAAACGGAACTCTACGCCTTGCATCGGAATGTCTGTTTCGTCGGAGCTGTTGGTTGACGAAGGTTCTTGCGTGATTTCTTGCAGGGAGATGTTTCTGACGGCGATTTCCCCATGGTGCAACCCGACGAGACGCTTGACGTAATACAGTCCGATGCCCGTGCCCCAACCGTAGTGGTGGGAGCCTTGTGTGTCAGCCAGTTGGTAATATCGCTTGAAGACATCCTGCAACTTGTCTTCGGCTATCTTCTCGCCGTTGTTCCAGATGGAAACGTTCAAAGTTCGGTTTATATTTCCCTCGGTTTCCCCATGGCTGCTTGATGGTGCGTCCTTCTCGTTCCCACACCCTATGGCGATGCGGATTACACCGTGGTTTGCCGTATGCTTCAAGGCGTTGGTGAAGAGGTTGCTCATGATTTTCTCCATCTTGTCGGTGTCCATCCATCCGTCGTAGTTTCCTTCCGCAAACACTGTCTCCAGACGGATGCCGCGCAGGTGGGTGGATTCCTCGAAGGTGGCGAGGAGCTGTCGTAGTTCCTCCCGGGCATCCACGTGGGCTACTTTCAGGCGCAGGGCGTCGGTCTCCAGCTGGTTGAAGTCGAGCATCTGGTCTATCAACCTCAGCATTCTGTTCACGCTCAGGCATACTCGGTCGAGGGTGTGCAGTACGGCGGCTGGCAGCGACGTGTCCGTCTTCAGGGCGAGGAGCGGACCGGCGATGATGGTGATGGGGTTGCGGAACTCATGCGAGATGTTGGCGAAGAAACTCATGTTCATCTCGTTGGTGTGCTGTTCACGCTCTCGCTCGTGCTGCTCTTGCAAGAGGAGCAGGCGGTTGGTGCGTATGCGGAGGTAGAGCGAGTTGATGTAATAGATGAGCATGGCGAGGCAACAACCGTATAGCCACCAGGCGGCTGCCGAGAACCAGGGGGCTGGCAGGATGGTGAAAGTCACGCTCTGGCCGGCGAGAGGGGGTAGGTCGGGCGACGACACCATGCGCAGACGGAAGGTGTATTGGCCCGGCGAGAGATTGGCGAAGTGGGCGGTGTGCCTGTAGGTAGGGTCGTGCCACTCCTTGTCCATTCCCTCCAGTTTGTACTGATACGTCAACGAGGACCGACGGCTGTAGTTCGGGTAGAAGAAGTTGAGCGTGAGGTCGTTCTCGTCGTAGGCAAGCGTGTAGTGGGCGGCATCCTTGACGGGTTCTCTCAATACGATGTTGTCGCCGTCCTTGGTCTTGATGTCGAGGGCGTAGATGCAGAGTCCTTTCTCCAAGGCTCTCGATTGGTCGTAATGGGTGTGCTTGCCGCTGTTGGCCGATGTCCTGTCGATAGGCCGCTTGTTGGCGATGAGCATCTTGTCGCCGGCCTCCTGGGGCAGGAAGATGCAGCCGTCGGAGCTTCCGAGCACGATGGTACCCCTCGGGGAAAGGCAAAGGGAGTTGTCGAAATACTGGCGGTTCCATTCGTTTTGGCTCGACGACACCAGGCTGTTCATCAGCACCGCCCCCGTGGCTGGTTGGTAGCAAATGGCATCCTTGAGGGTGGTAATCCAAATCTGGTGGAGGTTGTCTTCTTGCAGCCCCTGTATGTGTACGTCGCTCACGAAGTTCATCCGGCTCGCTTTCTTCTGCTTGATGTCGAGTCGGTAGAGCCCCGAACGCTTGGTGCCTAGCCAAATCTCCCCACGGGAGTCTTGGTGTACGAAGGCTGGGTCGATGTTGCCTTCAGACTTCACGCAAAATTCCTTGATTTCTAGCGATTTGGGCGAGAGGAGGGCGAAGTGCATGTCTTTCATGAAGAGGAGGATGCTGCCGTCGTGCAAGGCGGTGAGCTGGGTCTCGTCATCGTACCAGCGGCTTGCGAACGGAATGTTCTCGGCTTGCGAACTGCCAAATCGGTATCGGATGATGTGGGGCGACTGGCAGCTGGCGTATAGGTATTCGCCCTGCCGTGCGCCTGTTCCGATGGGGGAAGGACTGGAGATGCTGTTCTGGGGAGTGATGCGGCTGGCTGCCACATGGCAACTCAATATCTGATGGTTGCCTACGAGCCAAACGTGGTTGTCGTCGTAGGCTACCGCATTGTTGAGCTGGGCGGCAGCATCTCCTTGGAACAAGTCTTTGTAGTAGAAGTCTTGTGGCCGGTGGTCTTCGCCTGGCGTTACGCCTTCTTTCGGGTCTCCATAGACGTAAAGGCGCAGGGTGGTTCCTGCGAGGATGTGGCTTCCTACGGTGGTCAGGCAAGTGATGTCCTTGCCTTGGGTGGTGGTGGCCAACTGGTTGTCGTTGGCTAGCTTGTAGGTGATGAGATTCTCTGAGACTACCTGGTAGCCTGCGTTTCTGAACCCTATCCAGAGGTTGCCGCCTGCGTCCTTGAATGTGGTGGAAATCAGTTGCTTGGGCTTTTGCAGCGCAAGTTCTAGGTTCGGGAAGAGCTGGGTTAGCTGGGGCGACAAGGTGTCGTTGCTGTAGGGAAGTCGATGGGAGGGGGAGAAACTGCCCGTGGCTGGCAGCTTCGTCGTGATGGCGGTAGCTTCGTCTTTCCCGTTGATGAGGAAGCGCTCCTTCCCGTTGCTTGCCACGATGTTCTGCGCTTCGTCCGTGATGGAAAGGATGTTTCCGTCGGTGGTGGGCAAGGCGATGCGGTGGAACCGGTAGCCGCCCTCGTATCTCGCCAGTCCGTTCTGCGTGCCGACCCACATGCGTCCTCGCTTGTCGCGATGCAGCACGTTGATGTAGTCGTCGGGCAGGGCGGTCGTGTCTTGTGGGTCGTGGAAGAACTGGATGTAGTCTTGCCCGTTATATACGTTGATGCCTGCCGACGTGCCTATCCACATCAGTTTCTTGCTGTCTTGGGCGATGGAGGTGACGTTGAGCGAGGAGAGCATGTAGTCGTTGGCGGTCTGCTTGCTCTTGGGTATCAGCAAGACCTTGGTTGCCCATCGGTTCGGGCGGATGAAGTACAACCCTGCCAAGAGTCCCAGGATGGCTAGGGCGGTTATAAGGAGGTTTCTATGGAGATTGGTTTTGTTCATAAGGGCTTGTTATTTTTCTGCAAAATTATATTTTTTAGCTGAAACTTCCAAGAATATCCCATGATATTTTGTGATAATTCTCGATAAGGAGGGTTTGCAACCTGGTTGCAAACCTTTTGTCGTACCTTTGCACCCGAAAATAAGGATGTAAAACTAAAAGTATTGAATGATGGAAGAAATGAAACATCGGCACGAGGATTGTTGCTCGGCGGAAAAACAGCACCATGGTCACGAACATCACCATGGGGAAGGGAACTTGAAGTACAAGATGGTTCTCATCGTAGTCACAGTCTTGCTCTTGGCAGGGGCGGTCTTGGTAGAGAAAAATTGCCACTTGGCGACATGGCAACTGTTGGTGGTCTATCTCATACCTTATTTATTGATAGGGCATGGTACGTTGGGCGAGGCACTGGAGGGAGTCGTGCGCGGCGACGTATTCAATGAAGACTTCCTGATGGCCATCGCCACCATCGGCGCACTCTGCATCGGCTTTTTCCCGGGGGCAGACACTGAGTTTGCGGAGGCGGTGTTTGTCATGCTCTTCTTCCAGGTGGGAGAACTCTTCGAGGGCTATGCGGAGGGAAAGAGCCGCGACAGCATCTCCCACCTGATGGATATTCGCCCCGACGTGGCAAACGTGGTCCGGAAGGGTGAAGTGCAGGTGGTGGCCCCCGACACGATAGAGATAGGAGAGACCATCCTCGTGAGACGAGGCGAGAAAGTTCCCCTTGACGGTGTCGTGACCGAAGGAACGGCGATGCTGGACACCGTGGCTCTGACTGGCGAGAGCGTGCCCCGTAGCATCAAGCTAGGGGATGAAATCTATTCGGGCTGCATCAACCTGAAGGGCGAAGTCAAGATTCGCACGACCAAAAGTTTCGGTGAGAGTACCGCTTCCAAGATTATCGCCTTGGTGGAGAGCGCAGACAAGAACAAGTCGAAGAGCGAGGCTTTCATCACTCGTTTCGCCCGTGTCTATACGCCTGTTGTCGTGTTTGCGGCATTGGCGTTGGCGGTCGTTCCGCCGGTCTTTGCGGGCAACTTCCCCTTGTGGCTCAACAGGGCGTTGATATTTTTGGTGGTGTCTTGTCCCTGCGCCTTGGTCATCAGCGTGCCGCTTACCTTCTTCGGGGGCATAGGCGGCGCCTCTCGCAATGGCATCCTCGTCAAGGGGAGCAACTACATGGATGCGCTTGCCAAGGTGGGCATGGTGGTGTTTGACAAGACGGGCACGCTGACGCATGGGGAAGTGCTCGTGCAAGCCGACGAAGGTGAGCCTGTGGTGGTGAACGATAAGCTAAAAGAGGGTAGTGCGGAAGCAATCGTTCTGCTCAAGCAGTTGGGCGTGGAGAAAACGGTGATGCTGACGGGCGACCGCGCGGAGATAGGCAAGAAGGTGGCAGGACAAGTGGGTGTCGATGAGTTTCATGCCGAGTTGATGCCTGCCGACAAGTTGGCTCATGTGGAGCGGTTGATCGGGGAGAAACCGCAAGGCAAGACTTTGGCCTACGTGGGCGATGGCATCAACGATGCGCCAGTGCTGAAACGTGCCGACGTGGGTGTCGCCATGGGTGGCTTGGGCAGTGACGCAGCCATCGAGGCTGCCGACGTGGTGCTGATGGACGATGACCCGAGGAAGATTCCCTTGGCTGTCAAGATAGCTCGTCGCACCATTCGTATCGCCCATGAGAACGTGGTCTTTGCCATCGGGGTGAAGGTGGCGGTTCTCGTGCTTGCCACCATGGGCTTGGGTACGATGTGGATGGCTGTCTTTGCCGATGTCGGTGTTACCGTCCTCGCCGTGCTCAATGCGATGAGGGCTTTGAGGAAAGGATGACGTTTGCGTATAAAAAATGGTTCTTTTTCTTTGTGTTTTCTAGGTTTTGCCGTATCTTTGCACCCATGAAAAGATTGAGATACGTTTTTGGGATGTTGATTCTGTGCCTTGCCGGACTGGCTCTTGGCTCTTGTGGAGGCAGAAATGCGGATGACGGAAAGGTTGTCCGGCACGTGAAGGATCTGAAGGGGGCTGTCGTCGGCGTGCAACTGGGTACGACGAACGACGTCTTGGTTTCCGCCCTCGAACAAAAGGGGGAGGGAACCCGGGTGGAGCGGTTTACCAAGAGTGCCGATGCCGTTCAGGCCTTGATGCAAGGTAAGATAGACTGCATGGTGGAGGACGAGCAACCCGCCAAGGCTTTCCTTCGGCTGAACCCCGGCTTGAAGATTCTGCCCGATGAGTTCGGCCATTCGTCCTTGGCGATTTGTGTGGCGAAGGGCAACGTGGCTTTGCAGATGCAAATCAACGATGCCATCGCCGTATTGCGGAAGTCGGGGATGCTGGACAGCATCGTCAGTCGCCATATCGACAGAAACATCGCCGTGGCTTATCAGTCTGGAAATGCCAGGCGAGGGGCGGAAACTGACGGAAAGGCGGGAAAACTTCGTTTTGCAACCAATGCCGCCTTCGAGCCTTTCGAGTATTACGACGATGGCAGAATCGTGGGCATCGACATTGATGTGGCGAGGGCGATCTGCGACGTGCTGGGCATGGAGCTGGAGGTGGTCGATATGGAGTTTGACGCCGTCATCACTTCCGTGCAAACGGGCAAGGCGGATGCGGGAATCGCAGGCATTACCGTGACAGAGGAACGCAAGGAGAATGTCAATTTCACCGACGCTTATACGGATGTCAAACAGGTGGTTATCGTGAATGACGGAAGTGTAGGCTCTGGCCGCCGGTCTTTGTTGGAACAGTTCAAGTCTTGTTTCGTCACGGGCCATCGCTACCAGTATCTTCTGACGGGTCTGGGCAATACGGTCGTCATCACTTTCTTCGCCATCTTGCTCTCCTTGGCTCTCGGCACGCTGATAGCCATCGTGCGTGCCACCCACGACCGCAATGGCAACCATCGCGTCCTCAACCTCGTCTGTCAGTTCTATCTCACGATTGTGAGGGGTACGCCTACGATGGTGCAGCTCCTCATCATCTATTATGTGGTGTTTGCCTCGGCCAATGTCGATAAGATATTTGTCGCCATCATCGCTTTCGGCCTGAACAGTGCCGCTTACATCTCGGAGGTGATTCGGTCGGGCATCATGTCGGTGGACAAGGGGCAGATGGAGGCTGGCAGGAGTCTTGGGTTGTCGTACAGTCAGACGATGCGGCTGGTGATTCTTCCGCAGGCGTTCAAGAATGTGCTTCCTGCGATAGGCAACGAGTTGATTACCCTCCTGAAGGAGACTTCCATCAGCGGCTACATCGGACTGGTGGATCTGACGAAAGGCTCCGACATCATCCGCAGCGTTACCTACGATGCGATGATGCCGCTTGGCGTGGTGGCTCTCATCTACCTGGGCATTGTGCTCGCCCTCTCGGCAGGGGTCAACCGACTGGAGAAGCGGTTGAGGAAGAATGAACGATAACTTACTGATAAACTGATTATGAAGGAAAAGAATACAAGTCAAGATATTATCATCGAGGTGAACAACCTCCATAAGCGATTTGGCGACAACGAGGTGTTGAGGGGCATCCATACGACCGTGAGCCGTGGGGAGGTCATCGCCATCATCGGCCCGTCGGGGTGTGGCAAGAGTACCTTCTTGCGGTCTCTCAATCTCTTGGAGAATCCCTCGGAAGGACAAATCCTGGTGGATGGCATTGACATCACGTCGAAGGAAGTGGATGTCAACAGGATGCGCCAGCGCATCGGCATGGTGTTTCAGCAGTTCAATCTCTTTCCGAACATGACCATCAGGCGCAACATCATGTTGGCTCCTGTGGAGCTGGGGAGGATGACGAGTGCCGAGGCTTCTGCCAAGGCCGACGAACTGTTGGCGAGAATCGGACTTGCCGACAAGGCGGATTGTTATCCCGACAGTCTTTCGGGCGGACAGAAACAACGCGTCGCCATCGTCCGTGCCTTGGCGATGCAGCCGGAGGTGATGCTCTTCGATGAGCCTACCTCCGCCCTCGACCCAGAGATGGTGGGCGAGGTGCTGAACCTGATGAAGGATGTTGCCGCCGAGGGCATGACGATGATGGTGGTGACTCACGAGATGGCTTTTGCCCGTGAGGTTGCCAGCAGGGTGCTCTTTTTCTGCGATGGAAATATCACGGATGAAGGGTCGCCCGAGGACATCTTCAATCGTCCGAAGTCGCCTCGCTTGCAGGAGTTCTTGGGGAAGGTGCTGTAGAAGAAACGATGTCTTCCCCACCGCCCATGGTCTTTTAGCTCAGGATGAGCCGGCAGATTTTCTTGTTAGCCTTCCATAGATGGGTGTTGGCTGTCCGCTTGATGTAGATGCTGGTGGTGTGGGAGTCGGTGTGCCCCATCCCCTCCGAGATGACGGGCAGGGCGACATCCTCTTGGAATGCCAGGGTGGCCCAGGTGTGGCGGGCCACATACGAGGTGATGTTTTCGGAAATCTGTGCCTTGGCGGCCAACTGGTGTAAGTGGCGGTTGTACCTGTTGAGTGCCAAGGCGTAGTCGTCGGGTAGGGGGAACACTTTTTCTTCGCCCTTCCTGCGGTATCTCTCCATGATTTCTTTCATGCAGTCCTCTATCTTCACCTTCACCTGTTGCCCCGTCTTCTGCCGGTGGTAGGTGATGCAGCCGTTCTTCACCTGTGAGTGTTTCAGATGGTAGGCATCCACGAAGGGCATCCCCATGGCGCAGACGCTAAAGAGGAAGATGTCTCGGGAGAGCTGGAGTTTCCGCTCTTCGTCGGAGAACTGAAGGTGCTGAAGCTGGTTGACGACCTTGGCTTCCACTGCTCTCTTCTCGGTTTTGGCATTTCCCGTGAACACATGGCTGAAGGGGTTCTCCTTCCGCTTTCCATCGGGGATGAGGGAATTGTAGATGGTGCGAAGCGAGCGGAGGTAACAGGAACGTGTGTTTTTCTTCAGTCCTTTTTTCTTCAGCCACCAGTCGTATTGTTCGATGACCGACTTGTTGATGTCGTGGATGCCTAGTTCTGTTGGGCTGTTTCCGCCTTCTGTGTTTTTCATAAACTCGCCCAGCGATCGCAGGGCAGTCTTGTAGTTCTGCACCGTGCTCTCGCTCCGCTTGCCTTCCATTTGGCTCACGTGCTTCAAAGCGAGGGCCATGAACGATGTTTTCTTCTTGTCGGCATTCTTGCCAGTCTTCTTGCCAGTTTTCTTGATAGGTTTCTTGTTTTTCGGATTTGCCTTTTTGCCTTTCCTTTTCTCATCTTTTACTCCTATCCCAAACCCGATCTTGCAACCGATGGTGCGCAACAGGTTTTTGATGTTTTCTTTCTTCATAAGTTTTTCTTTTTACAATTTATGGTGAGGGTACAAAGTTACAAATTTTAGATGGCATGGCAAAATAACAAAGGCAACCAATCGTCCCGACTCGTTGCCTTTTATGATTATATATGTAATGTACAAGTTCCCCAAATAGCCTTGTTGCTACATTTTCACAAACTGGCAGTACGCTATACGTACGCCAAGGCTATTCGAACTTTAAGTAAAAGATTAAAAATCTAATCCCATGAGTCCCAAGCATCGTGCTTCTTGGCATCTCCGCTTGAAGTGTCGTAATGATCTTTTGAGGAGTCACCGCCATAGTCGATTTTGTCGCCGTCAGGCAAATCGCCTGTTACTTGGTTGCCGGAGCCAGCCAGCAATGTACTCATGTTGATGCAGCTTACCATGTAAGTCTGTGGTTGAATGTATCTTGATTTTTCCATGTCTTTTTGTCTTTACTTGATTATTTTCTTGCCGTTTACGATGTAGAGTCCCTTGGGGAGGCTCTGGAGGTTGTTGCCACGGTACATACCATGGATGTCGTAGATTCCCTTGGGCGACTTTATGCTTGTTTCCACCTCGGTGATGCCTGTAGGGGTGTCATCGTCGAAGTCCATGAACATGGCTACTTTTGCAAGGACTGGTGTGTCATCGTTCGTGCCTTCCGTTATTCTAAAATGGCATTTGCCTGGACTCACAAAATTCTTGGAATCTTCTCCTGCTACATAGAAGTGCAATCCTTGATAGTTTCTAAAGTAGAACTCGTTTTTCTTTAGATAAGAATCTTCATCACTTGCATTGCCAATCATCTTGGCATAGTAGCCATCTTTACCTTCCACCGCTACGCTTGTGCAGTTATTATCGTTCACAACACACTTCGCCTCTGAGAAATACACGATGTTATCATTGGTAGGGTTGATGAAGTAAGGCGTGTTTGCCTTGATGGCTGTGGTCTCGGCGAAAGTCAAGTTGTATGTGTTCTCTGCGCTAATCCATTGAGCCTCTTTCAAGTATGCCACTTTCGTTCCATGTCCGAATATGCTTTCGATGTAATAGTTTTCCATGTCTTCGGGACCGATGAAAGTCTTCCATCCTTTGTTAAAGTCATATTCGTATGGATAAGGATAGCTATAAGAGTTGCCCTTATTATTGTTGTCAGCATCAAATACTCTCCAATCGTTATTTGCTTTATATTTGTTGTACAGATATTCGTTCGCTAAATAGAACGTCGTATTTTCGACGTGCTCAAATGACTTCGGTCTTAATGACATATTTTTAGGCATGCTTCTACTTGTGATAAATACTTTGCTGCCAGATTTATGCTCTCCGAAGTGCTCGAACGCCTTGTCCTCAATGGTTCTTACATTCTTGCCGAGGATAAGGGTTGAGCTTTCATGTTCTCCAAAATGCTCGAATGCCTTTTCCCCGATGGTTTTTACATTGTTGCCGATAACTACCTTGGAACCTCTGTAAGAATCGCAAGAATTTGCGGCAATCGCCGTGACCATATACAACTTTTCTGTTTCAGAGTTGTAGGCATAATCTGGCACGATGAGTGGCTCATCGTTAGAGACTTTGCTGCTTTTCAAGGTACAGTATGGGATAGAACCAGTTGCATTCAGGTCTGTGATTTCATACGTGTTGCCTTGATACTCGAAGGTGCCTCCGACTGCTCCGTTCGCTCCACTTACTTCATTAACTCCACATACCAATAATAGCAAGAGTAGCAGTAAGTCTCTGACCGCTATGTTCCAAAAGCCCTTGGCCAGAGGAATCATCTTTTTCTTTACTGATCTTTTCATAAATTAATCATATAAGTTAATATTAAAAACTTTATTATTTTGTTTACTGTTTTTTAATCTACAGGAATGATTTTGTTATACCTCTTGGCAAGAGGTGTAACTTAGTCGTTAAGTTTCTGACAATCAAGCGTGAAGAAAAATGAGGAAATAGGAGGAAAATGACGAAAAACAAGAAAAAATAGATGAAAACTGAAAAAAAACGTTTTTTTTGCGCTGACTTTCAAAAAATTATCGTAATTTTGCAGCGGAAATAGGATTAGTTTACACCTCTTGCCAAGAGGTGTAGGGTTGTATCCCCATCCAAAAGCTCATTTTGGCAGTTGCCAAAGCGATGAAACGTTCCCCCTCCCGCCTATAAGGATACGAACTTTCTGCCCCCTTTATATATAATAAGGTGGAGCGGACTGGCTCTTTGGTTTGTTTGATGGCGAAAAAAGTACCCATTTATTTTGTTGTTACAGATAAAAGTGTTACTTTTGCGGATATGGATGGATTGACGGCGGAACAGCGGAGCAAGGTCATGGCTTCGATTCACTCGAAGAATACGAAACCAGAGATGATGGTGAGGAGGTATCTCTTTGCCTGCGGTTTCCGTTACCGTGTCAACTACCGCCGGTTGCCGGGCACGCCCGACATCGTGCTCCGCAAGTACCGCACTTGCATCTTTGTGAATGGCTGCTTCTGGCATGGCCATGCGGATTGCGACAAGTATCGCTTGCCGAAGACCAACGTCGAGTTTTGGAGCCACAAGATAGAACGCAACAAACAGCGGGACATCGAGGTGCAGCATCAGTTGGCGAAGATGGGGTGGCATGTGATGACCGTGTGGGAGTGCCAGCTCGACACCAAGGAGAAAAGGGAGCAAACGCTCATGGCCATCGAATACACCCTCAACCATATCTTCCTGCTGGATAGAGAAGCGCCTGCGGCTTCAGCTTCTTCAGTTGTCCGCCCTTACCAATTACCCGAGGAAGATGAACAATCAATAGGGATGGCGGCGGAAGACAGACATTAAATATTGGGGAATTATGGAACTATATTCCTGGTCACGATGTGGCGTGTGGGAAATATATATTAATGTGTAAGATAATGATTTTAAGAGATAACGAAAATGAATAAGATAACGATGCTTGGCACGGGCAATGCTACGGTAACCCAGTGCTATAACACTTGTTTTGTGTTGCAGACTTCCACGACGCGGCTGCTTGTTGATGCCGGTGGTGGAAATGGAGTGTTGGGACAGTTGAAGAAAGTGGGGATTTCCATTGCCGACATACATCATCTCTTCGTCACCCATGCCCATACCGACCATGTGCTCGGTGTGGTTTGGGTGGTTCGCATGGTGGCGCAATGCAAGGGCTACGAGGGAAAGCTCCATGTGTATAGTCACGACAAGGTAATTCACGTCATCAAGACTGTCATCGACATGATTCTAGCCAAGAAGCAGTTGGCGAAGGTGGCGGAACGAGTCGTGTTCCATGAGTTGAAGGATGGCGATGCCTTTGAGGTGGGGGATATGAGGTTGACTTGCTTCGACATCCATTCCACCAAGGAAAAACAGTTTGGATTTCGGGCGGAATTGCCAAATCGTTTGGTGTTGGCTTGCTTGGGCGACGAGCCTTACAACTCGCTCAATCGCCCTTATGTCGAAAATGCCGACTGGATGATGTGCGAGGCCTTCTGTCTCTATGCCGACCGTGACATCTTCAAGCCTTACGAGAAGTGCCACAGTACGGCACTCGATGCAGGAAAGCTGGCGGCGGAGCTGGGAGTGAAGAACCTCGTGCTTTACCATACGGAAGAGAAAACGCTTGCCACTCGCCGAGAGACCTATACGAAGGAGGCGGCAGAGAACTTCAAGGGCAAGATAGTCGTGCCTGACGACTTGGAGGAAATCGTCATTGCAGAGTAGAGAGATGCCGCTCCACAGGAATACCCCGGTTGATGTCGTCATTGTCCTTGTTGATGTCTATCCAGTTTCGCAAGGTGTCCATGGCGAAGCGAGTGGCGTGTGACAGGTTGTAGCCATCTTTCAGCTTGCCCACGATGATGCTCGAAAAGATGTCGCCCGTGCCTGGGAACTGGACGGGTATCTCTTCGTAGGGCAAGAGGAAATGCTCTTCCGTGAGATGGTTGAAACCTACCACGGCATGATGTCCATCGACAACGCAGGAGGTGATGAGGACAGAGTGTGAACCGATGGATCTGAGCTTGTCGGTCAGGGCATACGCCTCGTCGGCGGTGATGCCTTGTTCCTTGTATTCCTCGCCTGTCAATAGGCAAGCCTCGGTGTAATTCGGAAAACAGAGGTGAGATACGCTCAGCATCTCTTGCATGCAGCGGACGGTTCCCTCGTTGGCGCCTCCATACAGTTTGCCATAGTCGCCCATCACGGGATCTACGAAGATGTCCGTGCCCAGGGCGGCTTGCTCGCGGCAGTATCGGGCCACTAGCTTTGCCTGTTGCTCAGAAACCATGAAACCCGTGGTGATGGCATCGAAGTGTATGCCTAGCTCGTTCCATTTCTGCAGGGCTTCCTCGATGTACGAGGTGCATTCCAGGATGGCGTACTTGCCGTAGGGGAATGTGTTGCTGATGAGCATGGTGGGCAGGTTATATACCTCGCATCCCATGTAGGAGAGTATGGGCATCTGTACGGCGGCAGATACTTTGCCATAGCCGCACATGTCGCTGATGATGAGGATGTTGTTGCTTTTTTGTTTCATAATCTTGCTTTAATAACTGGCGGAGCATGGAATGCCCAGTTCTTCCACTCGCTCTTTGATGGCTTCGAGCACTTTCGGTTCTGCCTTTTCGAGCAGTTTGTCGGGAGTCTCGCGATCGATGGTATATACCATTACTTGTTGGGGCTTTATCGCCTTGACTGCCTCCAGCCATGGGGCAACGTATGTCTCGCTGGTGTTGTCGCATCCGTCGCCTTTCATAAACATGGTTTGGATGATGACATGACCCTTGAATTTCTTGAGGTTTTCTATTACCTCCTTTATGTCGTATGACGGTTGCTGGGGTCTATCGACCTTTCGGATATAGTCCATATCCACGGTGTCGATCTTCTGGATGTTGTTATCTACGAGCATCAAGGCATCTCTTATCTCTGCCTTGTTGACATGGGTCGCATTGCTCAACACGGATATTTTTGCCTCGGGGAAGAAATTGTTGCGAGTCTCCACGGTGTCCTCGATGATAGCCTTGAAGTCGGGATGTCCGGTAGGTTCGCCGTTGCCGGCAAAGGTGATGACATCGAGCGGTTCTCCATTATGGTGCCGCTCTTCCAGTACCTTCGCCAAAGCCTCTCTTACCTCCTGTCGGGTGGGGCGTTTGTGCTTAGGACGGAAGTCGGCGTTGAAGCCACATTCGCAATAGATGCAGTCGAAGGTGCAAACTTTGCCGTCGTCTGGCATCAGGTTTACTCCCAGCGACACGCCCAGACGGCGGGAGTGAATCGGACCGAATATAGGTGATGGATATATTACTGTTGACATATTTATTCTTTTGTTATTTGTTGTTCTCAACTAAATTTGGTGCAAAGGTACTGCTTTTTTGTGTAAAATGACAGAATCTGACAAAAAAGTTGCGTTTTTCCTTCCCCGGCAAAATATTAACGCAAAAATTTGGGAATTTCATGGATATTTTGTAACTTTGCCTTCAAATCAACATCAATAGAAAGGAAACTGAAAATGAAGGATATGTTATCACTGAGCCGCGATCGTTTCTCGGCTCGCAAGTTTACCTCGCAACCTGTGGGTAAGGAAGATCTGGAGTATGTGATGGAGTGCGTGCGCTTGGCACCGTCCGCTTGCAACAAGCAACCTTGGAAGTGGCTTGTCGTTCGCTCGGAAGAGGCTAAGCGGAAGTTGCGTGAGTGCTATGACCGAGAGTGGTTCAAGACAGCCCCTCTTTATATAATAGGTATGCGCAGCACGGAGGAGAACTGGGTGCGCAAGTATGATGACAAGCCACATGGCGACATTGATGTTGCCATTGCCACGGAGCACCTTTGCCTTGCTGCTGCCGACCGTGGACTGGGCACTTGCTGGGTATGCGCTTACGATACCGACAAGATGCGGCAGAACTTCGGACGTGAGGGCTACGAGGCTGTGGTCATCGTGCCTGTCGGACATATCGCCGAAGACTGTCCTCGTGCAGAGAAGAAGCGCAAGGAGTTGACGGAGATTGTAGAGGAAGTATAAATAAGATATAAATCATAGTTTTACAGGAATTATTAATTATGAAGACAAAAGAGAAAGCACTCTTCGGCATCGCTATGGTAGCGGCCTTAGGTTTCGCTACCCAGGCCGTTGCCAAGAAAACTGCCAAGATGACCAATTACCTTTTCACCTATTTCACTGGCAATGCTCCACAAGAAGAGCAAATACATTTTGCCGTGAGTGACGATGGTTTCAACTACACTCCGCTCAACGGTGGAAGCCCTGTTATCGGAAGCGACTCCATAGCCTTGGCAAAGGCTGTGCGCGACCCTCATATCCTGCGCGGTGAAGACGGTTCTTTCTATATGGTCGTGACAGATATGCGATGCTCGTTGGGATGGGCGAGCAACAGGGGCATCGTCTTGCTCCACTCCAAGGATCTTGTGCATTGGACTCATCACACGGTGCATTTCCCCGACAAATATAAAGGCACCAATTTCGCCCATGTTACTCGTGTATGGGCACCGCAGACCATCTACGACAAGAGCGTGGGCAAGTATATGGTGTATTTCTCGTTGCTCACCGATGACGGCTCGATTCCTTACGACAGGGTGTATTATTGCTATGCCAACGCCGACTTTACCGACTTGGAGGGGAGTCCGAAGGTGCTTTTCGACTATAAGCAGCCTGCCATTGATACGGACATCGTGCAGGACGACGGCGGTGTCTTCCATCTCTTCTTCAAGACGGAGGGTGGCAGCCACAAGGGCATCAAGCAATATACCTTCACCGACCTCCATAAACCGGAAACGTGGACGTTGCATCCAGGCTATTGCGAGCAGACCAAGAATGCCGTTGAGGGCGCTGGCGTGTTTCCGCTGATCTCCGGTGGCTGGTGCTTGATGTATGATTGCTACATGAACGGGTTCTACCAGTTTGTGAAGAGCACCGACAATCTCAACACCTTCACTTATGTGCAGGATACCCAGACCAAGGGCAAGTTTACGCCCCGTCATGGAACGACGATGCAGATAACGGCGAAGGAATACAAGCGTTTGCTGAAGGCTTTCCCTATCGAGAAGAAATAATCAAAAAGCGTGCAAGTCGATTGTCACCACAAGGGTGCACAAAAGACTTGCACGCTTCTTCTATTCGTCAAACGTAATTACATTTCATTTCAAAATGATGCTTACTTGAAGCATCTCTCGCCAAGAGTGCGCTTTGAAGTTTTAAGCGCAAGCTCCACAACCACGGCTTCTGAACAAAGCCTCGCCATATATTTCCATGGCGTTCATGTAGTTCTCAATGAGTGCCTTGACGGCATTCTTGATGTTTTCGTACATTGTCTTCATTGTTGTTATCCTTTCTTCTTGTTAGTTAATACTGTGGGCGTTGCCGCCCTCATCTTTTTACCGGCATTGGAGGGTAGGGTTATTTGCCCATCTCCAATTTGTTGTTGACTGTTACAGCCTTGGCAATCATGATTGCTACCACTGCGAAAATCATTACTGTTGTCATCATAATTTTTTCCTTTCTTTACTTTGTGAAGCCTTCCTCTGAGGCTTCTGTTAAACATTATCCTTTTCTAACAATCTTACCTTTTCGAGTGCAAAGTTAATGCCTAAATATTGAATATCTGTCACAAAGTCATGACAAAATGAAGAATAACGTCGATTTTTTGATACAAGTCAAGGAAAGGGGAGAGACGGCTTGATGTAGGTCAATGACAAGGGGCTACTTCACATATTTCAAGATTTCTTTGCTCTTCCTTCCCTTCTTGGCAGGTAATGGCATGAAACCTTCCGTGAGTCCTGTTCTTTCGGTCATGGCTTGGAATACGGAGGCGGCATAGTCGGAAAGCTTGAGCTTGGACAAGTCCTCATTGATGGCATCCTCGTCGTAATCGTCTGCATATAATAAGGTATGCAGGTCGTCCAGGTACTTCTGGGGAATGTTCTTGTGAGGCATTCTACTGAGTATTTGCATGATTTGGGCGACGATGGCCTCCTTCGTCTGGTCTGCGATAGCTTCTGCCTTTCTTCGCTCAAAGTCGGCGAGGGTGGAGGCATCGTTGTCGTTCCAGTCCTCCATCATGGCACTCTCTGAGGTAAGTTGGCTATAGCCGAAATAGCGGATGAGCGAGATGGTCTTGTTCCAGTTTAGCTTGGTGAGATACTCTTGCTCCATAGGGGTCGTCGCAATGACAAGCTCTGCCTTTTGATACATTGCCTTCTGGTACATTGCGGTTTGCAAACTGCGTTTGAGGTATGGGTTCTTGCGATTGCGGTCGGAGATGTCGCCCAACGGGCAAACGATGTATGGGATGCCCATCTTCCTTGACTTGCTTGCCAGGTGGGCACCCTGCATTGTCCATGCTCCTATTATCAATGCGATGTCGGCATCGACCAGTGAGTGGGCGATGTCGAGCTTGCGGCTGAGTGCTTCGATGTATGGCGCATACATCGTCAGCACTTTCTTCTGCTTGGAAATGAACAAATATACTTTCATCGTTATGGTTGTTTAAATATGGATAACTTCCTTGCGAGTTATAGCTTATGACTTGTAAAGTCGGTTTTGTCAGCACGCCAGTAGCGGAGACGGTTGGCGAGGTTTCTCCAGACGATGCCGTACTCGTAGAATGGCAGTTTTAGCATGCTGATGTTGTCGTCGAAATGCTTGACGGCCTTGCTGGCTATTATCATGCGAAGCAGGAAGAGTAGGAGTAAGGCGAAACCTGCGCATCCTGTCAATATCCAGTCTTGCATGACGATGGCATATGCCAAACCTGCGATGGAGGCGATGAGACTGAGATGTGGCATCAGGTGGTCGAAGAACATCAAGGTGCGCATGGACGTGGCTCTGGATAGCGACTTGCGTGTTGCCTGTAGATAAAGGTGTGCATTATGCCAGGATTTGTCCGACGGCTCGTCACGTATGAGCCAGGCGTTGCTGTCCAGCTCTACGGCGGTGTCTCCATTTTGTGCATACTTGTTGACCAGAAAGTCGTATTCGCCACGTACATACTCCAGATTGCCTTGGTAGCCTTGTTGGTCCATGAAGTCGCTCTTGCGGAATGCCACGTTGGGCATGTGGGTGCGATAACCATGGCTGCGTTGGGCACGGCGCAACAGGTAGAATGCCTTGCGGATGCTCTCGAAGCGTCGTACCCCCTTGGTCTCGCCGTCTAGGGCGACATAGCCGAGTACGATATGGTTGGTGTCTTGGCATTGGCGAGCCATTGCCTGTAGCCACTTGTCGTCTTGGGGGGCGCAAGTGGGTTCGGTGAGGACAATCCACTCGTTCTTTGCTGCTTTCACACCAAGGGTTATCTGCAACTTCTTGCGGCTCATATAGCGGGAACTCTCGGGGATATAAGTGTAATATAGGCGAGGGTTCTCGGCTGAGGTTCGCTTCAGGTAGTCGATGGTGTCTCCGTCCGTGCTTGGGCAGACGACTATCACTTGGTAGTCGCAGGGATATTGCTGGTGGAGGAACTTGGGAAGATTTCTCTCCAACTCAGGCAGGTTGTCGTGGGCGGTGATGAGTACCGTGATGGGTTGAGGCTTGCCGTTCCCCATGGGAGTTTCCTCTGCGGATTCCTCCGTAGCAACCTCTTCCTTTGGAAAGCGCAACGAGCGCAGGAATGGATTGATAAGCGATCCGAGGATTGCCAATACGACCATTGCTGCGCCAGCGATTATAGTTGTTAAACTAACTGTTATCATTTCTTTTTTTCTCTCGTAATCTAAGAATTTATGGCGGATTTTCTGGAAATCCGCCAAAGAGGGGCCTATAGGTCTTCTGTGATGTAGCCCTTAGGCAACTGGCGGCAGTTGTACTGGCTCGCCATGATTTCACCGTAAGCTCCCGCTGAGCGAAGGGCTATCAAGTCGCCACGATGCGTCTTGTTCAGGTCAACGGCTTTGCCAAACACATCGCTCGACTCACAGATAGGACCTACCACGTCGTATGCCTCTACGGGTTCGTCGCTGGAGATGTTCTCTATCTTGTGGTAAGCCTGGTAGAGGGCAGGCCGAATCAAGTCGGTCATGCCGGCATCGACGATGGCAAACTGCTTGGCGGTGCCTTGCTTTACGTAGAGGGTCTTGGTGATGAGGCTACCCATCTGACCTACTACCGCACGGCCCAACTCGAAGTGCAACTTCTGGCCATCGCGCAACTTCAAGAACTTGGCGTAGGTGTCGAAGTATGCCTTGAAGTCGGGGATTGGCACATGGTTGGGATGGCTGTAGTCGATGCCTAGTCCACCGCCCACATTGATGTTCTTTACCTCGATATGGTGAGCTTCCAACTGGTCCTGCAACTCGTTGATGCGGTTGCAGAGAGCCTCGAAGTCACCCATGTCAAGTATCTGGCTGCCAATGTGGAAGTGCAAGCCCAGGAACTTGATGTTCTTCATCTGTGCGGCTTCCGAGATAACGCTTTCCATGTCACGCATGGCAATGCCGAACTTGTTCTCTGCAAGGCCGGTCGTGATGTTGGCGTGTGTATGGGCACCTACGTCGGGGTTGATGCGGAAGCACACCTGCGCTATCTTGTTTTGCTTCTCGGCGAGTTCATTGATGATTTCCAACTCAGGGATACTTTCCACATTGAAGCAGAAGATACCTTTCTCCAATCCGAGGTTGATTTCCCAATCGCTTTTGCCGACACCGGCATAAACAATCTTGTTGGCAGGGAAGCCTGCGTTGAGGACAGCCTGAATCTCGCCTCCGCTCACGCAGTCGGCACCAAGACCTGCTTGACAGATGATGTTGAGCACTTTCGGATTGGCATTCGCCTTGACTGCATAATGTACCTCGAACCCCTCGTGCTTGCCTGCCTCCTCGTTGATGGTCTTCAACGTCTGGCGCAAGACAGTGGTGTCATAATAGTAGAACGGAGTCTGTATCTCCTGAAACTTGTCTATAGGAAATGTTCCTTTCATGTTTTCTTTTGCCTTAATTGATAGTTAAATTAGAATATCCTTAAATTACTTCTCAAACAACATGCTGCTCAAGTTCTGCAAAGCCTGCTTCTTGTCATTTTCCTTGATGAGGAACGAGATGTTGTAGTTTGAACCACCGTATGAAATCATGCGCACAGGGATGTTCTTCATCGCATCGGTAGCGAGGGTCTCGAAACCGACGTTGCTCCAGTCCAAGTCGCCGACAACGCAGATGATGCACATGTCGGAATCTACGGTTACGGTGCCATACTTCTTCAATTCGTTGACGATGTCGTTCAGGTGCGCATCGTTGTCGATGCTCATGCTGACGCCTACCTCTGAGGTTGCGATCATGTCGATAGGAGTCTGGTAGCTCTCGAAAATCTCGAATACCTTGCGCAAGAAACCTGTGGCGAGCAACATACGGCTACTCTTTATCTTGATGGCTGTGATGTTGTCCTTGGCTGCCACGGCCTTGATCTTGCCGCGCACGATGACGTTGTCGATGATGGTGCCGTCTGCCTTTGGATCCATCGTGTTCTTCAAGCGAACTGGAATGCCTGCGTACTTGGCGGGTTGAACACAGGTAGGGTGGAGAATCTTGGCACCGAAGTAGGCCAACTCTGCGGCTTCCTCGAAGTTCAACTGACGAACGGCCTCTGTGTGCTCTACCACGCGAGGGTCGTTGTTGTGCATGCCGTCGATGTCGGTCCAGATTTGAATCTCGTCGGCAGGGAGGGCTGCACCGATAAGCGAAGCTGTGTAATCGCTTCCACCACGCTGCAAGTTATCTACCTCGCCGTATGCGTTGCGGCAGATGAAACCCTGGGTGACGTAAATCTGATAGTCGGGATTCTGCTCCATGATAACAGCCAACTTCTCCTTGATGTACTGAGGGTCTGGCTCCGCATTCTTGTCGGTGCGCATGAAGTCTAACGCACTGAGCAATATTGCCTTTATGCCCTGTTCTTTCAAGTAGTTTACAACCATGTTGGTGCTCATAACCTCGCCTTGCGCCACAATGCTCTTCTCCTCGAATGAAGTAAAGAGATCCTTGGTGAAAGAACGGAGATAGTCGAACTCGCCATGCAAGAACTCACGTGTGGTCTTCTTCATCTCCTCGGTAGAGTAGAGTTCTTCCACGTGCTGCATGTATTTCTTCTCTAAGTTGTTGATTACCTCGTTGGCGCCCTCTGGGTTCTTCTTGTAGAGATAGTCTGAGATCTCAACGAGAGAGTTTGTAGTACCGCTCATCGCAGAAAGTACGATGAAAGTTGGTTCACCTGATTCTGTAATCAAAGAGGCAACTCCCTTCATGCGCTCTGGTGAGCCTACGGAAGTACCTCCGAATTTCATTACCTTCATAGCTGTATAATGTTTAATGTTTAATTTTTAATGTTTAATGAGAAGCGAAGCATTTTGATTCTTCACTCTTCGTTCTTCACTCAATTTTCCTCCCCGTCCTCGGTCAGGTCGATGTGGTTGTATTCCTTGGTGACGTCATGGAGAATGCCGTCTTTACAACGATATACGATGCCGGGGAACTTGTCGAGCATCGGAATGTTATGGGTTGTCATCACGACGGCTGTACCCTGCTTGGTGATGTCTTTCAGAAGACTTACGATGTTGCTGGCCGTCTCTGGGTCGAGGTTGCCAGTTGGCTCGTCGGCGATGATGACTTTAGGGTTGTTCAACAAAGCCCTGGCGATGGCGATGCGTTGTTGTTCTCCACCGGAAAGCTCGTGGGGCATCTTGTCGAGCTTTTCTATCATTCCCACCTCGTTGAGCACTTCCTCGATTCGCTTGTTGCGGTCTTCCTTCTTCTTCCATCCCGTGGCCTTGAGCACGAACTCGAAGTTCTTGCGCACGGTACGGTCGTGAAGCAACTGGAAGTCTTGGAAGATGATTCCCAATTCCTTGCGGAGGGCTGGTATCTCCTTGCGCTTGATGGTCTTGAGGTCTCTGCTCAGGATTTCTGCTTTCTCTGTTTCGCCTTCCACAAGGTCTAGCTCACAGTAGAGGGTCTTCAAGAGAGAACTTTTCCCCGATCCGACCTTGCCGATGAGATAGGTGAACTCGCCTTCATCTACATGGAAGTTGACATCTTTGAGCACGCACTTGTCGGCTTGGTATATGCTTACGTTTTGGTAGTCTATCAACATGGCTGTTTCTCTTTACACAATGTTATTTCATTTCTCCCTTGCTCTTGGCAACTCGGCGTTTCTTGTCCCAGTCTGGGTCGTGGCGCATCTGGAGTTCTTTGGCGATGTCTTCGATTCGCAGTCCCTTGCTGGTGAGCAATACGATGAGGTGGTAGAGAAGGTCGGAAGACTCATAGACCAACTTCTCGTCATTGCCGTTGGTGGCTTCGATGATGGTTTCAACGGCTTCTTCACCAACCTTTTGCGCCATTTTGTTGACTCCTTTCTTGAAGAGGCTTGTCGTGTAGCTGCCCTCAGGCATCTCCTCGTGACGCTTGTCGATGAAGTCTTGCAACTCCGAGAGGAAGAGGATGGGGCTTAGTTCGTTCTCCTCGCCCCAGCAAGTGTCTGTACCTTTGTGGCAGGTAGGACCGTCGGGATGTACCTTAACTAATAAGGTGTCATTGTCGCAGTCGTTTTGTATGCTCACAAGGTTGAGGAAGTTGCCGGAAGTCTCGCCTTTTGTCCAAAGGCAATTACGCGAACGGCTCCAGAATGTCACCTTCTTGGTCTCTATGGTCTTATCGTATGCTTCCTTGTTCATGAATCCCAGCATCAAGACGTTTTTGGTCACAGCGTCTTGGATGATGGCAGGGACAAGTCCGCCCATTTTCTCGAAATCTATTTCCATTTTTTATTACAAATTATTGTTGTTTTGTCTAGTTCTTGTTGTTTGCAGGAGGACTGAAAATGACTTCTTCCTACCCACTTTTATTCTTGCGTCGGGATGAAAAACTTTTTCCCTCCCGACGCAGAAAAATTTCTCTCCCGATGGAGAAAAACATCCGTCTCGACGTAAAGATATAGTCTTTTTGACTTTATTTTTACGTTTATATTCTGACGTTGATACCTTCTTCCCTCAGATATTTCTTCAAGTCGGGGATGGCAATCTCGCCGAAGTGGAAGACGCTGGCGGCCAGTGCCGCATCCGCTTTTCCTAGCGTGAAGGTGTCGCGGAAGTGCTCCATCGTGCCGGCACCGCCCGAAGCGATGATTGGGATGCTAACTTCTTCGGCTAACCGGGCGAGGGCTTCGTTGGCAAATCCTTGTTTTACGCCGTCGTGGTCCATGCTGGTGAAGAGTATCTCGCCGGCTCCTCGGTCGGCCACTTCCTTCGCCCAGTCGAACAAACCTAGCTCTACGCGTTCGCGTCCACCTTTTACATAGCAATGCCATCCGTCTTCGTCGAGACGGGCGTCTATGGCGCAGACGCAGACTTGCGAACCGTAATGGTTGGCTATCTCGTCGATAAGGCCGGGATGCCGAATTGCCGCGCTGTTGATGCTGACTTTGTCGGCACCGGCATTCAATAGTCTATCTACGTCTTTCAGTTCGTTGATGCCACCTCCCACAGTGAAAGGGATGTTGATTTCCGCAGCCACACGGGTCACCATGTCCGTGAAGGTCTTGCGCTCTTCGAAACTAGCGGTGATGTCGAGGAAAACGAGTTCGTCGGCACCTGCGTCGCTGTAGGCCTTGCCTAGTTCCACAGGGTCGCCTGCGCTTCGTAGGTTCACAAAGTTGGTGCCTTTTACCGTCTCTCCGTTCTTCACGTCGAGGCAAGGAACGATTCGCTTTGCCAAACCTTTTCTTTTATCTTGTCTTGTCATACTTCGTTAACAATTGGATTCTTCACTCTTCGTTCTTCAACTCTTCACTTCAATAGTTCTTCCACCTTGATTTTTCCCTCATAGAAGGCTTTGCCGAAGACCACGGCAGGGATGCCTGCTGCTTCGAGTGCCTTGATGTCTTCATTGCAACTTACTCCCCCCGAGGCGATGAGATGGAGTTGGGGGTAGGCAGCCATTACCTCCTTGTAGAGTTCGATGGCAGGACCTTGCAGCGTGCCGTCTTTGCTGATTTCCGTGCAAAGTACGTTGCGCACACCTTTGTCGATGTATTGCTTGAGGAAGGGAAGAAGGTCTTCCGATGAGTCTTCCTTCCATCCATTGATAGAAATCTTGCCGTTTCTCACGTCGGCTCCGAGAATCAACTTCTCTGCGCCATATTTCTCCAGCCAACCCATGAAAAGGGAAGGGTTCGTGACGGCGATGCTGCCTACTGTCACCATGGAGGCACCAGCGGAAAAAGCCTTCTCTATGTCTTCCTCGGTCTTGATGCCGCCTCCGAAATCCACGACAAGGGATGTCGCCGTGGTGATGGCTTTCAATACGGCGTCATTGACAATGTGCTTGGACTTGGCACCGTCCAAATCGACTACGTGAAGTCGCTTAAATCCCAGTTGCTCAAAGTGTTTTGCCACTTCGGCAGGATTGTCGTTATAGACTTTCTTCTGGTCGTAGTCGCCTTTGGTGAGGCGCACGCATTGACCGTTGATCAAGTCGATGGCTGGAATTAATTCTATCATATCTCTTTTATGGTCTAAAGTTCTTATGACTTGTCGCTTATAGCTCCAAGAAGTTCTTCAATATCTGTTCGCCCACCTTTCCACTCTTCTCCGGGTGGAACTGGCAAGTGTAGAAGTTGTCCTTATGGAGTGACGCACTGTAAGGAAGGATGTAATCGGCTTTGGCGATGGTCTCCTCGCAGAGCGGTACGTAATAACTATGCACGAAGTAGGAGTAGAGTTGGCTCAGACCCTTGTAGAGGTCTGTCTTTAGGTCGTAAATCTCGTTCCATCCCATGGCTGGAACCTTGTCCTCGTGCTTTTGTGGTTGGAATCGTTTCACGTCCACGTCGAAGACGCCGATGCAATCCACGTCGCCCTCCTCGGAATGGCGACAAAGCAACTGCTGTCCTACGCAGATTCCCAGTACGGGTTGGGTAAGATTCTTGATGACTTGGTCGAGTTGGTGTGCCTTCAAGTATTCCATAGCCTCTCTTGCCTGTCCCTGGCCAGGGAAAAGCACACGGTCTGCCTTTTGGAGCATTTCGGCATCATCGGTAAGTGTGGGATTGATGCCCAAACGCTTCATGGCGTTGACTACGGAATAGATATTTCCGGCGTTGTATTTTACTATTGCTACATCCATAACCTAACGTAATTCTAGTTTACAGATGCAAAGATACATATTTTCTTTCAATCAAAAGAAAATATTAGCAAAAAGATTACTATTTAGTTGATATTTCTTTCAGATAGTAAGCGGATAATGTATAATTATTCGTTTTCATTATCTGAAAGATGCAAAATTACGTTTCTTCACTGTCGGCGGTGCGCAGGATGATAGATGTGGCTCCGATGGTGAAAAGTGTGCCGTCCTCGATGACGCGGCGTTCCCTGTCTCCTAGGATTTCGTTATCGACAAAGGTGCCTGTGTAGCTGGGGCCGTCGCGAAGTACGTACTTCAACTTGCCTTTCTTGTCGCGGCTCACGTTGATGACGCAATGGTTCATATCCACGCTGGGGTCAACGGTCTCGATAGGACAGTTGATGCCGCTGTTTTTCATGTAGCGGCCTATGATGTTGTCGCCCATCTGGAGAGGGATTACTTGCTTGTAGGCGAATACGTTCTCGATGACAACGATGGAGCCGTAGCCTTTCTCGTTGGCGTTTTCGTCCAAGACTTCCTCTTTGCGAGTCTCTCTGAGCTTGGAGACACCCATGCGAATGCCAAACTGCTTGTTGCAGTTAGGACACACAAATACGAGACTTTGTCCAGCCTCGTATTTCTTTTCGTCGAAGGTGATGTAATTGTCACATTTAGGACAGCGTACTCTTTTCATGTCTTCAAATCGTGTTGTTGATTGGGAAAGGGAGGGATTACTCGGCTACCTTTGTAATCCATCCGTCGGAAAAAGCCTCGTTGTGGCGAAGTTTGTTCAATGCCTTGTAAGCATCGGCCTCGGTGTCGTAGGTGCCATAAACCACCTTTACGTTGGAAGCGGTGATGACTACCTTGCTGTCTTTCAAGCCTTTGGCTTGCAGGCTCTCTACGTAGCTGGCAGCATTGCGCTTGGTGACACGGCTGGCCAATACGATGCTGTAGTATGGTTTTGCGTTCTTCAGCTCTGCTTTTTCTTCAGCGTCGTTCTTGCTTTCCTCGGCCAACTTCTGTGTGTTGCTGGTCTCTTGGGTGAGCTGGAGTTTCTCCGTGCTCTTCTCCTGTACCAATTCCTTAGGCATGATACGGGTCAGCATACCGGTGTCAATCTTGCTGGATTGCATATTGGGAGTTCTCAGCGGGGTAGAGAATGCGAAGAAGGCGATGACGGCAATGCACGCAGCGGCGAGATTGCGCAACCAGCTCTTCTTGATGAGGATAAAGTCGGCATGACTTTCTTCTTCATCATCGTCTTTCACGTCAAAGACGGAATTGCTGTTGCTGGTCATCTGGGCAACGATGGTCTTCGCTTCCTGCTTGGATGTCATCTCGATGACAGGATCAGTCTCCACGCTCACGGTGAGTGGGGCCATGGCATTCAAGGGGAGCATATCCACTCCGCCCAGTCCATAATAGTCTGGCGTCAGGATACCAGCCTCGCATGGTTCGAAAGAGTAGCTTCCGTTCTCGTTGAGATATAATGTTCCAATGTTGTTCAACTCAAACTTGCCTTCGTTTTCAAGGCACTGGCGTATCTCGGCCACTTCGCTTGCGAGGCGGTCGATGGCTTCCGGGTAACTGATGTCGTAGGCTTCTACGTAGGATTGCGCCAACAGGGAATCGTTCATCTTCAACTGTGGGTTGAAGCCAACGGTTCTCAGTGGTGGCAAAAACATGTTGTCTCTGCCATCATAACGCGCATCTACGTGGTGAGCCATGAAGCCTCCAAAGTCAGGGACTATCACGCAATCGTTGCTCAGAAGTAGGATCTCTATATGTCTTTCTAGTTCATTCACGAGTGCAAAGGTAGTGAAAAAAAAGGAAATGACCAATTATTTTAATGAAAAAAAATACTTCAAATGATAAATAGTTGAAAATGTTTTGTAGTTACGATTTTTTGTATTATCTTTGCCCAAAATAAAATATGTGTAATAAGATGAAACGCAAAAGAATAAATACTCAATGTTTGCTTCGCTTGAATGGGAGGTGCTCGTTGATGATTGTTTTGCTGTGTGGTCTGCCTTTCTTGTTGGGATGCGTGAAGAAAGCGGATACGGTACAAGCTCCCCCTGAGGACACACAAGCGAAAGAACTGTTGCAGGGCATTTGGTTGAACGAGGACGATGAGAACGTGGCTTTCCGTGTGAAAGGTGATACGATCTTTTATCCTGACTCGACCAGCCAACCTGTCTATTTCTATATCTATTCGGACACTTTGGTCATGAGGGGCGTCAGCGATGTGAAATATCCTATCGTCAAGCAGGCTGCCCATCTCTTCGAGTTTAAGAGCCAGAGCGGAGATGTCATCAAGTTGGTCAAGACTTCGGACAAGTCTTATCTGGAGTCTTTCCAGCAGAGGCAACCTGTTGCCTTGAATCAGAAGACTTTGATAAAGCGTGATACGGTCGTGGACTTGGCAGGGGAGAAATACCATCTTTACGCACAGGTGAATCCTACCTCTTACAAGGTGTTGAAAAGCTCGCTCAATGACGATGGCGTGCAGGTGGATAATGTTTATTATGACAATATTGTCAACTTGAATGTTTTCCATGGGGCGGCGAAGGTGTTCTCCCGTGATTTCCATAAGAAGGATTTCGAGAAGAAGGTTCCGGCTTCTTTCTTGATGCAAGCTATCTTGAGTGATATTGTTTATGATGGTATAGATAAGGATGGAATCCATTATCTGGCGATTCTTGCCATGCCGGATAGTTATTTAAGCTATCAAGTAAAGGTGACTGTGTCTTTTGCTGGTCGTTTGACTATTCTGGCGGTGGAGGCTTGATTAGAGAGGTCTGAAAGCAAAAATTCCTCGTTCATATCTAATGATGAACGAGGAATTTTTATTTGTCTTTAGTTGAGGAATCCCAACAAGGCGCCTGCTGCTACGGCAGAACCGATGACTCCTGCCACGTTCGGACCCATGGCGTGCATGAGCAGGAAGTTGTGGCGGTCGTATTCGAGACCTAGGTTGTTGGAGATGCGGGCGCTCATAGGCACTGCGCTGACCCCGGCGTTTCCTATCAGTGGGTTCAGTTTCTTGCCCTTTGGCAGGAAGAGGTTCATCAACTTCACGAAGAGGATTCCGCTTGCCGATGCGATGATGAACGCCAAGGCTCCCAGGGCGAATATCTTGATGGTGTTCAATGTCAGGAACTCGGATGCCTGTGTGGAGCAACCGACGGTCAGGCCCAGCAGCATCACCACGATGTCGTTCAGGCTGCTTCCTGCCGTCTTTGCCAATCGGGTTGTCTTCCCGCTTTCCTTCAGGAGGTTTCCGAAGAAGAGCATTCCGAGCAGTGGAAGTCCGCTTGGTACGATGAAGGTGGTGAGCAGTAAGCCGATGATGGGGAAGAGTATCTTTTCGGTCTGTGACACCTGCCGTGCTGGCTTCATCTTGATGACACGCTCTTTCTTGGTGGTGAGGAGACGCATCAACGGCGGCTGGATCACGGGCACGAGTGCCATGTAGGAGTAGGCGCAGACGGCGATGGCTCCCATCAGGTTCGGACTCAGTTTGCTGGAGAGGAAGATGGCTGTGGGACCGTCTGCTCCGCCGATGATGGCGATGCCCGCTGCCTGGTTAGGCTCGAAGCCGAGTGCCAGGGCAATCATGTAAGCTCCGAAGATGCCGAACTGTGCGGCTGCTCCGATGAGTATCAACTTGGGGTTGGAAATCAAGGCCGAGAAGTCGGTCATTGCTCCTATGCCCAGGAAGACGAGTGGGGGGTACCAGCCTTGTTTTACTCCCTGGTAGAAGATGTTGAGCACGGAGTTGTCTTCGTAAAGACCTATCTCCAAACCTGCGTCGGCACGGAACGGGATGTTGCCAAGGATAATGCCCAGGCCGATGGGTACGAGGAGGAGTGGCTCGAAGTCTTTCTTGATGGCGAGCCAAATGAACAAGGCTCCTACCAGTATCATGATGAGGTTTCCTGTTGTGGCATTGGCGAAGCCGGTGTAGGTCAGGAACTCATGGAAGTTTTGTATGATAAAGTCCATAATAGTAATGTTGAATGTTGGGTGTTGTATGTTGACTTGTTAGGCGATGGTGACAAGCGTGTCTCCTTCCAGCACGGCGTCACCCTTGCTGACATTGATGCTGGCGATGGTGCCCGCCGTCTCTGCCTCGATGTTGTTCTGCATCTTCATGGCTTCGAGAACCACGACGGTGTCGCCTGCGTTTACCTTGTCGCCCACCTTCACCTTGATCTCGTTGATGGTTCCCGGGAGTGGAGCTACCACGGGCTTGCCACCTGTCGCAGGAGCGGTTTGACTTGCAGGAGAATTTTGTGGTTCGGTAGGAGAATTGTTGGATTCTTCACTCTTTGCTTTTCGTTCTTCACTTAACTTCACTTTCTGTTTGCCAGCCTTGACGGGTTGTTTCATTTCCACTTCGTATGGGATGCCATTCACGGTCACGTTGGCGATGTTGCCTTCTATATCTTGGATTTCGACCTCATAATCGACTCCCTTCACTGTATATTGATACTTTGCCATAGTTTTTCTTATTAATAATGTTATTGTTGGATTCTTCACTTTTCACTCTTCGTTCTTCACTTAACGTTGTTGAATCTCGGAGCGTTCCATCTTGTCTGTTTGGGCTTGATGGTGATGATGCCCGGTTCGATGTCGTGTACGTCTTCCAAATATTCCTGGAGGGCGAGTGAGATGACCGCCATGTAGATTTCCTTGTCGATGCCCTTGGTCTTCAAGCCGTCCTTGAGCATCACGTTGGTCTTGTGACTAATCTCCGATGTCATCTCGATGGTCTTCTTGCCAGTCTTATATAATAAGGTGGCGTGCTTCTCCGTGGCCTTTGTCAAGCGTTGCTTGTGCTTCATATATGCGCCGAATGCCCAGAAGAAAAGGAATAGGAGGGCGAGACAGAAGAACACGATGCCCATGGAGAGAATGGAGATGCCGATACCGTGAGGGTCTGTCTTCTTGAGTATCTGAGGCTTGCTCAGACCTGTGGATTGTGGTAGGTAGCCGGGGGTGGTCGCCTCAGGCTTGCAAATGCTCCATGTCTTGAAGTCTTGGCTCAAAGCGTAGGATTGGTCTTCTTGTAGCCAAGGAACGCTGATGGAGTCTATCAAATCGACGGCGTTGCCGTCGTATAGGGCTATCCAGTTGTTTTTCTGATGATAGTGAGTGGCTGTCTTCCGTGAAGGATACAGATTGATTTGAAGTTGGAAAGGACCCGTGCCTTCTGCCAAGAATCGTACGAAGTCCAAGTCCTCGGGGCAATCGTCGCAGTGTGTGTCGCTGTCCAACCAGTAGTATCGGTCGAAGACGACGATGCTCTTCTTGCCGCCCAGAGTGGTCCTAGGCTCATTGTTGGGCAGGGGGCACATCAGCTTGCGCCGCTCCTCAGGCGACATCTTCTTGTCGAGCACACGGCGGTCGGTCGTCAGGAACATCCCTCGGATGTTGTAGGTTGTAAACGAGGTGTTGGAGAGTTCCACCCATGATTTGTGCGCACCGTATTCGTCCACGATGCTGGCGTGGTTGTTTGTCATCACTTCCGTTATCCGGATGCTTTTTGCCCCTTGCGACCAAGTGGGCAAGGCGGCAGCGACAAACATGCTTAGTATAATTCCTAGTTTCTTCATACGCAACTAACGTTAAAGGTTCGTTTTTTGAATTAGGTTGCCCCAAAGGTACGAATAAAAACTGAAAACGCAATAAAAATGCTGCACGTTTTTTCTTCTTTGTGCAATATTTTTATACTTTTGAAATATTATTTGGCTAAAAATAATAGATTGAAAGGCCAGATATGCACACCTCGGTAGGAGTGGACTCGATACCCATGCTGGTAATCATGTCGAGATTGTAGAAAGTGCAGCTTCTCTCAACGTTTTGATTTCCCTTGGCGTACCTTCTCGTTATTGTACTTTTTGATAAACAGTTGTATCGCCATACTTAGACAACAAAGTTATCTTCGTACTACTAAATTCTACTATCTTGAACCTAAACACAGCATCATCAACAAACTGGATTATATAACTACCCTTTCGATTCTTTCCAATCTGTGAACTATCGAATGTTTTGGGAATAGAAGGAGAGAGATAATACTTTAGAGGGAACTTAAACTTCTTGTTAAGCCTCAAAAACTTTACCATCGTTGTACGAGTATCCATTGTAAAAGACATACCTCGATCACTATAACCGTCAACAGGACTAACTAGTTTCCACTTGGTCCCATTAAGTTCAGACGTTGTTACCTTTTGAGCATGGCAAGCCATGCTCAAAAGGAAAACTATTACAAAAAACAAGAAATGTTTTCTCATTTTATTCAATATACTTTGTCATAAACTAATACATCACCTTGTTGAGTCGAAATTTTCAACTGAACACTACTAATGCTCAAAACTTTAAAAGCCACAACCCTCTTGCCCACATACTTTATAATATAAGTCCCAGAGTTACTCTTCCCTACCAAACTTTGATTGAAAGTTGTAGGAATTGCTGTTGCAAGGTAAAAAGGATAAGAGTTGCTGAAGAAACGTTTTGTCTCCTTAGTCTCTCCTCGCTTCACATAGTGGGAACTAGAAGTATTCGTCATTTCCGTGCTTGTAAAGGACATTGTTTTGTCACAATAACTGAACACGGGTTTGGTCAATTTCCATTTAGTGTTAGCCAATTGACTCATAGATACTGTTTGAGCATTACATGCCATGCTCAAAACTAGCGCAATAATAATTAGAAAAACTCTTACAAACCTCATATATACCTTCCTTACATTACTTGTACCAAAATGTACGGCATGTTTACACATGCCACACACACCTTTTTACTTTATCTTTTGGTAAATAATAGTTTGTCCATACTTAGACAACAATGTCATTTTTGTACTACTTAACTCCACTATTTTGAACCAAAAAACTTTGTTATCAACAAACTGAATGATATAACCACCTCTTCTGCTTTTTCCTATTCGAGTGCTATCGAAAGTTTCAGGAATAGAGGAAGATATATAATACTTTAGAGGACAATAAAACTCTTTTCCTGTCTTGTAAAACTTAGTACTTGTCGTACGAGTATCCATTGTAAAAGTCATTCCTCTCTCACAATAATCATAAGTAGGACTAATCTCTTTCCATTTTGTCCCATTAAGTTCGGATGTCGATATAGTTTGCGCAAAGCAAATATTTACAAAGGCAAACAACACCATTAAAACTAATTCTCTTTTCATATCACTTAAAACCATTAACTTTATATAAGGAATTACCATAGAAATCATTTTTATCAAATGCTTGAAACGTTCCTGTTGTGGGATTTAATGTTTGATACATGTCAGTATCCGCAAAATATCCAATAATAAACAACTCGTGTGCTGAATTTTCACCTGAAGCTATCACACCTATTACAGGCGTATTATCCAATATACAAGATTGTACATATCCTTGGAAGATATATTTTCAACATCAAATCCACACATCCTATAAAATGAAGACAAATGAGACGGATCAGCACCTAATTGGAACAAATCTCGACCAAAAGTTTGCAAATACAAAGATTCAAAATATTCTCTATAAATTACATAACTATTTTCTTCTAAATAATTACCTTCAAGACAATTTGCGACATATTCCAATGCTACAGACACACAATTCTTTCCATTTTGTGGCCACCAATGCTCTGGATAATTTTCCCATTTCTTCCAATTAAGAAGATATTCATTATAAGCTGGGATATGCCAAGTTTGATTTTTCCAATAATTAGGTGCGTATTGATTATTCTTTTCATCGGTATTTGTCCAAGACCCGACATTGTCGTCATCATCCCACCAATCATCATTGCCACCATCCCAAGCATAATCATCGTCCCAATCATTGGCTTCTTCTTCATCATCCCACCAATCATCGTCTTCATCATCATACCAACCAGAATCATCATCCCAGTCTTCATCCCAACATGCATAGGAATGAATTGGCAGCGATAAAGATAAGGCTATTATCAATAACTTAATCCATTTCATGCGTTAAATTTTATAAATGAATAAATTTAAATACCTCACGCACACCTTTTCCTTCTATTTTGAGAATATACTCCCCTACAGAAAGGGTTGAATGGAATGTCAAATTGTTGCTACCAACGTTTAATTGCCGAATGCCATAATCTGCAACTTTTATACCAGCTAGATTGAATATCGATACATTTACATTTGTAGCAGAAGTAACACTTAAAGTTACTGTAAAGTTATTTTGCACTGGCAATGGAGACACACTTACCCTTCCATCCAACAGTACATTACTGATATTAGTTGTTGCCCCATCACGTTGCAAAGTCAACATAACAGGCTTTAGGGCACTTCGTTTGCTCGTGCTCAATCGGTTGACATAAGCGTACAAAGTATGGTTGTCGGATGACTTTTCAAAGAAGATTGACAATGGTATCCATTTATAGACTTTGTCTTCCTTAGTGATATGTTCTTTCTGCCACTTATTGTCCAGTTGTTTGTCAGACCTAAAGACAGATATAACAGAGTCGTTTTGAAGGCAAGTTACCACAAGGCACGTATCTTGGGAAACTTCTATGGCTATAGGCTCTTCTGACAACACTCTTGTTTTACTCCAATCATAAAGAGACAATGTACCCTTCCAAGTACCAAGCATATCAGAAGAATCTTCAACTTTTACTGTTGTACTTTTGGCTTGCGCTTTAGCTAAAGCAGGCTTAGATGCTGCGATGTTATTTTGCTTAATAACCGAATCCAACTTATTGAAAAGAGTCATATCGACAGTCCATCCATGCCCATTTCTTACAGCTTTGTTCAAGAACTCCTTAGCCTTAGAATAATCAGGAGTACCCCTAAATCCATAGGCATAATAGTTAGCCAACAAGAAGTCACACTTAGCGTTGCCTTTCTCTGAGCCTTTCAGCAAGATTTCCTCTGCCTTTTGATAGTTTTGCTTCACACCTTGACCCTTATAAAGCATGTTTCCTGCACCATAGCAGCCATGCGAACTTCACAGACGAGCCGCACGCAAATACAACTTAAACGCAAGAGCTTTGTTGGTTTTAGTGCCCACGCCATACTGATAAACATGCGCCATGGCGCACATAGCCTTGGCATCATTGGCAAGACAAGCCTTCTTTAACAGAGAATAAGCTGCCTTATAATTTTTGGGCACACCTTCCCCATTCAAGAACATACACCCCAACTCTCGTTGTGCTGCCGTATTGCCTTTCTTAGCCAGATAGTTATAGATTTTAGCAGCACGCTCCAAATTTACGTCCGTATTGATACCGTAACGAACCTTTTGGGCATATCTCAACAACTTGTTGGGACTGATAGAATCCAGACTTACGGCATTGGCGTAAGCTGAGGACAGTATCAGCATTGTCAAGAATAAAAATATTTTCAATTTTCTCATGAAGCTTAGTCTTTACCAGTTTATACTACCATTTGAAATCTTGCCTTGTCCTTTCTGTTTCTCTCGTATGTTACTTTCGCGAAGAGCCTTAGGAATCAAGTTTTTCAGTCGACTGATGTTCTCTTTCTGTTTCTTGATGTCATACTTGTCACGAGCATATACGATTTTCTCTCTCATCAAGTAAGTAAAGATAGCCTTGCGCTTTAACTGAAGTTCCTGTTCGGAATACTCATTTGCCTCTTTGAGCAAGCCTAACTTGTAGTCGGTCTTAGCCTCTACCTCTGGAGTGGAGGTTACTTCGATGTACTTGTTGCGCTGTGCCTCAGTGAGGGTTGACATCAGCACTTTGTTAAACTCCTTTCCTGCCTCATATTTGATACGAGCGGCGGATTTGGCATCTTTTACTTCGTATAATGCAGAATCGATTTTGGCATTATATGCGTCATAAGCAGTTCTAATCTTCTGCTCTTGCAAAATCGACAACTTGACAATCTTGGTAATCTCTAAGATTTTTCAGTCGGAACGTTGCCTTTCTGATGTGAGGGTTCCAGCATAGGCAAAGCTCATTGCCATAGCCAATGGCACAATCAAAAACAATTTATTCATTAGTTATAGGTATTAAGTGTTGGTCTTGTCCAAATTTTAGGTTTTATAGGATGCTGGTTGGTTTGTAAAGCTTAAAAGTTGGGCAAATAATATTCATTTTGCTCTGAAACTTATCGATATAGAACGAAATCTCAATCAACTTTTAAACTTTACGAACCACTAGCTTGAAATCATCCTCCGCAGAAGAACAGCACTACTATCTGTGCCGAGAAGATTCTGAGGAACATGCTCAGAGGATATACGGTGGAGTAACCTACGGCAGGTGCCTCCTTCGTGCATGATGCGTTGGCATAAGCCAATGCGGGTGGGTCGGTGTAAGTGCCGGCGATCATACCCATGATGGTGAAGTAGTTGAATTTGAACTTCAAGCGGGCGATGGTGCCTATAATAAGAATAGGTATGATGGTAATCAGAAAACCGGTATATACGTACTTGATGCCGTCTCCCTGCGCCACCGTTTCCCAGAATCCTGCACCAGCCTTGATGCCCACGCTAGCCAGGAAGAGTACCAGACCTATCTCTCGAAGCATCATGTTGGCGGAGGTCGTCGTATAGGTGACCAGTTTGAAACGGTAGCCGAAACGACCTATCAGGATGGCGATGATCAGCGGACCACCTGCGATACCGAGTTTCAAAGGCACAGGCATGCCTGGCACGGCGAATGGAAGACTACCGAAGATGATGCCTACCATGATGCCGATGAAGATAGTGGCAATGTTAGGGGCATCCAGACGCTTCACGGAGTTACCCATCATTTCTGCCACGCGGTTCACGTTCTCCTCAGGACCGACAACCAAAATCTTGTCGCCCACGTGGAAGTGGTGGTTGCGACCGGCGAAGATGTCCATGCCCTGACGGGAGATACGAGTTACATTGACACCATACACACTGGAGAAGTGCATCTTTCCCAGTGTCTTGCCGTTCATCTCAGGACGAGTGACGATAATGCGGCGGGAAACGAAATGCTCCACCTTCTCGTCGTTGGCACGGTTCCACTCTGCCTCGATTTCTGGACCGATGAATGCCTTGATGGCTTCTGCGTCGGCTTCTGCGCAAACCACGAGCAGTTCGTCGCCTACCTCGAAGGTAGTCTTGCTGTTAGGTATGCTTACTTCACCTTTGTGGAGGAGGCGGGAGCAAACGATGTCGCGGTTCAGGAACTCAGAGACCTCACGCAAGGTACGGCCTGCGATATAGGCATTTTCCACACGAAGGTGCATGTTGTGTGCCTTGGCATGTGGGTTGGCAGCATCCTCCATGTTCAACTGCTCCTCTTCCTCGGCTGTGTTCACCTTGCAGATGTACTTGATGAGGATGGTAGCGCCGATGATGCCCACGACACCGAGAGGGTAGGCACAGGCGTAACCGTTGGCGATGCTAGGCGCACCATCGGGGAAGACGCTGAGCAATGCCTCGTTGGCGGCGCCAAGACCCGGGGTGTTGGTGACAGCACCATAAAGCGTACCCACCATCATAGGGAGGTTGTTGGGGTTGCTGGTGTCGAAGAAGAGGTAATAGCAGGCGAACATCACGCAGACGTTGAGGAAGATGGCTGCGGTGGAGAGCAAGTTGAGCGTGACACCGCCTTTCTTGAAGCTCTCGAAGAAACCCGGTCCCACCTGAAGACCAATCATGAAGACAAACAGGATTAAGCCGAAGTCTTGCACGAAGGTCAGAATTTCCTTAGGGGCGGTGAAACCCACATGGCCGGCGAGAATGCCGGCGAAGAGGACGAAGGTGACGCCCAGTGAGATGCCGCCGATTTTGATTTTACCTAAATACACGCCCACGGCAATCACGATTGCATAGAGCAAGGCGATGTGTGCCACAGATTCCGTATTGGTAAAAAGATTAATTATCCAATCCATTGTAATTTGTTTAGTTGTAGAATTTTAAGGTATAGCTATTAATCGAAAAATCGGGGGCATCGCAAAGAGGATGCCCCCGAACTTTATTTGTCTAAAGTCCGTGGGGATGTTTCCCTCGAACTATAGAAGTATTTCTAAGATTATTTCTCGATAGCTGCTACACCTGGCAATACCTTGCCCTCGATAGCCTCAAGAAGAGCACCACCGCCTGTAGAGATGTAAGAAACCTGGTCGGCCAAACCGAACTTGTTGATGCAGGCTACAGAGTCGCCACCACCGATGAGTGAGAATGCGCCTTCCTTGGTTGCCTCGGCGATAGCGTCGGCGATAGCCTTGGAACCACCAGCGAAGTTGTCGAACTCGAATACGCCGGCAGGACCGTTCCAAAGGATGGTCTTGGCGCCCTTGATGGCATCGGCGAAGAGCTTGCGGGTCTCAGGACCTGCGTCCATGCCTTCCCAACCCTCAGGGATGTCGTTGGATGGGCAAACCTGTGTATTGCAGTCGTTCTTGAAGTCATCACCACAGATAGAGTCTGTGCCAAGAACGAGGTTCACGTTGTTCTCCTTGGCCTTCTTGATGACATCGAGAGCTACGTCGAGCTTGTCATCCTCGCAGATGGACATACCGATCTTACCGCCCTGTGCCTTGGCGAATGTATAGGTCATACCGCCGCAGAGAATCAAGTTGTCAACCTTGGTCAACAGGTTCTCGATGATACCGATCTTGGTGGAAACCTTGGAGCCGCCCATGATGGCTGTGAAAGGACGCTTGATGTTGCCGAGGACTGCATCTACAGCCTTTACCTCTTTCTCCATCAAGAAACCAAGCATCTTGTGGTCCTTGTCGAAGCTGTCGGCGATGACTGCGGTAGAAGCGTGCTTGCGGTGAGCTGTACCGAATGCGTCCATCACATATACGTCAGCGTAAGAAGCCAACTTGGCAGCGAACTTCTTCTGGCGTTCCTTCATCTCAGCCTTGGCTGCGTCGAACTCTGGTGTACCCTTCTCTACGCCAACTGGCTTGCCTTCCTCTTCTGGATAGAAACGAAGGTTCTCGAGCAAGAGAGCCTCGCCACCCTTCAATGCAGCAGCCTCTGCGTCAGCGTTACCGCAGTCCTTGGCGAACTTCACCTCTACGCCGAGAGCCTCAGAAACGTTCTTCACAATCTGGGAAAGAGAAAGCTCAGCCTTAACCTTGCCTTTTGGCTTGCCCATGTGGCTCATCATGATAAGAGCACCACCGTCAGCGAGCACCTTCTTCAATGTAGGAAGGGCACCCTTGATACGAGTGTCGTCTGTTACATTACCATTCTCATCCAATGGCACGTTGAAATCAACGCGTACGATTGCCTTGTGACCGGCAAAGTTAAAATCTTCAATTTTCATTTTACCTAAATTTTATTTTAGTTGTTATTACTTGTTTTCTACTTTGCATGGATACTGCACAACTTCGCGTCGGATGGGCTTTAGGAGAGCTTGCCTCTGCTCATTATGATTGTCCTGCTGAAACTGTAGGCAAAAATACCAATTTTATTTGATACCGCCAAATTATTGCTTGCGATTTATAGAAATTTTGTGCTGTTTGTTGCCAATCTGTAATATGGAGTTGTCAAATTCACGGCTTAGTCTCTATTTATTCGTTCATCAGGAAGTTCTTGAAGGCGGCGAAGTCTTTGGTCATTTCGAAGCTCTGCTTCTTGCCCTTCATGAACTCGGCGAGGCGTGCCGGTATCTCGATGTCGGCACCGAGGATGCTATCCACCTTCTCCTTGAACTTGGCTGGGTGGGCGGTCTCCAGGAAGACACCTACCTCGCCTGGCTTCAACTGTTCTTTTAGTGCACGATAGCCGCAAGCTCCGTGAGGGTCAAGTACATACTTCGTGTCGTTGTAGCATTGCTTCATGGTGTCGGCTATCTGTTCGTCCTTGTAAGTGGCACCACTGATGTAGGCTGTGATAGCCTTGTGGTCGCCCTTGTAGAGGTCGTAGATGCGGGCGAAGTTGGAAGGGTCGCCCACGTCCATGGCGTTGGCGATGGTTGCCTTGCTGGGCTGTGGGTCGTATTCTCCTGTCTGGAGATAATTGTAGAAAATGTCGTTGGCGTTGTTGGCTGCGATGAAGCGATGGATAGGCAAGCCCATCTCGTGGCCGAACAGCCCAGCGGTGATGTTGCCGAAGTTGCCGCTTGGCACGCAGATGACCAACTTGTCTGCCAAGCCCTTCTCTTTCATTCTTGCGTATGCGTTGAAATAGTAGAAAGCCTGTGGCAAGAAACGAGCCACGTTGATGGAGTTGGCCGAGGTGAGCTTCATGTGCTTGTTCAGTTCGTCGTCCATGAACGCTGACTTCACCAAGGCCTGGCAGTCATCGAACACGCCATCTACCTCCAGGGCTGTGATGTTCTGGCCGAGGGTGGTGAACTGACTTTCCTGTATCTTGCTCACCTTACCCTTGGGATAGAGCACATACACGTGGATGCCCTCCACGCCGAGGAATCCGTTGGCTACCGCCGAACCTGTGTCGCCCGATGTGGCAACAAGCACGTTGACCTCTTCCTTGCCTTCCTGGCGTACAAAGTACTGCAAAAGACGGGCCATGAAACGGGCACCTACGTCCTTGAAGGCAAGGGTAGGGCCATGGAACAACTCCAAGGAGTAGATGTTGGGCTCTACTTCCACGACTGGGCAGTCGAACGCCAATGTGTCAAAGACGATCTTCTTCAAAGAGTCTGCATCGACATCCTCGCCGAAGAAAGCATCTGCCACCTTGTAGGCTATTTCCTGGAAAGAGAGTTTCTCGATGTTGTCGAAGAAGTCCTGTGGCAACTTCTTGATGATTTCCGGCATGTAGAGACCACGGTCTTCTGCCAATCCCTTGACTACCGCCTTGTGAAGGTCGGCGATGGGGGCTTTCTTATTTGTTGAATAGTATTTCATATCATTCTTGCTATTAAAGGAGTCAAACTTGTTATTTTTTGGGAGTTAAAGGAGTTATCGCTCCCTGCGGTCGCTGAGGAGTTAAGACAACAGCCTTGTTGCTTGAGACTTGGTGCAAAAAACTATTGTCTTAACTCCTTAACTCCAAATTCCTTAATCTATTTTCATAAATTCGTTCATGAAGTCTTGCAGTTGGAGGAGACCGTAGCCACCGCTTACGCAGCTTACCTCATCATACATTTCTACGCTGTCTGGATCGATGCCTGGGTAGTAGATGAGGAACGGCACGGGTTCTTTTACATGAGTGCGAATCTCCACGGGGGTAGGGTGGTCGGGGAGTACTGCGATGCAAACTGGCTCGTCCCACTTGGAAACCTCGTCGTAGATGGGCTTGATCAGGCGTTGGTCGAGATTCTCTATCGTCTTGAGTTTCAGATCCAAGTCGCCGTCATGCCCAGCCTCGTCGCTCGCCTCGACATGTACATATACGAAGTCATCGCCTTCTTTCAGTGCCTCGATGGCAGCCTGTGCCTTGCCCTCGTAATTGGTGTCGGCGAGTCCGGTCGCTCCCTCTACGATGATGTTGCGAAGTCCGGCGTAGTGCCCGATGCCACGGATTAAATCGACGGCTGAAATCACGGAACCGCGCTTGATCTGGGGATACATCTGGGAAAGGGTGAGCATGTGGGGGCGATAACCGCCGCCCCAAGGCCAAATCAAGTTGGCCATACGCTCGCCTCGTTCCTTACGGGCCACATTGAACGGATGGTTCTCCAACAGCTCTTGGCTCTCCAGTATCAACTGGTTCAGCAGGTCGGCGGTGTCCTTGGGGGCGATATGTCCTTCTTCCACTGTTCCTGTGTAGATAGGCTTGACCAACAGAGGCTTCCATTCCTCGTTGGGATGGTCGTGGGGTGGTGCGCAGTCGATGTGTTTGTTGCCGTGGTGTACTACCAGCAGATGGCGGTACTGTATGCCTGTCACGAATTCCACTTCGGGGTATTTCTTTCCCAGTGTCTCGTTGAGGTACTTGATGAGCACATCGGCGTCTGTTGTCTCCAGATTGCCTCCGTTGTGGGTGATGATCTTACCGTCCTGCACGTTGATGATGTTGCAGCGCAGGGCGAGGTCGGTAGGCTTCAGCTCGTAGCCGATGCTTGCCGCCTCCAGTGGTCCGCGTCCTTCATACACCTTGTTTTGGTCGTAGCCCATGATGGAGCTGTTGGCAACCTCAGAGCCTGGGTGGAATCCGTCGGGTACAGTGACGAGTCGTCCTGTCTTGCCCTTCTTGGCAAGCATGTCCATATATGGTTTGTTGGCGTATTGCAGCAAGGTCTTGCCGCCCAGTCTTTCCACTGGGTGGTCGGCCATTCCGTCGCCAAGGATTACAATGTGTTTCATTTTTATCTTAATGTTAAGTGTTAAATGTTAAGTGTTAAATGAAAAGCAAGTCTGTTCTTGTCCGTAGGCCAACTTAACATTTAACATTCAACATTTAACATTATGAAATTAAATGTTTGCAATACTCATGATGTTGGCGAATACGCCGGCGGCAGTAACGCTGGCACCGGCGCCATATCCCTGTATCATCATAGGATATTCCTTGTAACGCTCGGTGGTGAGCAGTACGATGTTGTTGCTGCCTTCCAGGTTGTAGAAAGGATGCTCGGGACCCACGGCGTGCAAGCCGACGCTGGTCTTGCCGTCTTCCAACTTGGCGACGAAGCGCCAACGCTTGTGCTCGATGTCGAGGGTCTTGCGCTTTGCCTCGAAGTCTGCGTCCAGCTCGGGGAGGCGTTTCCAGAAGTCCTCGATGCTGCCCTTGAAGAAGTCGTCGGGCACGAAGAGGTTTTTCTCTACGTCTGCCTGTTCTACGCGGTAGCCGGCCTCACGGGAGAGGATGACGAGCTTGCGAACCACGTCCATGCCGCTGAGGTCGATGCGTGGGTCTGGCTCGCTGTAGCCTTTCTCCTTGGCGAGACGGACGGTCTCGGAGAATGGCACTACGCCCGAGATGGCGTTGAAGATGAAGTTGAGGGTGCCTGAGAGCACGGCCTCTATCTTGAGAATCTTGTCGCCGGAGTTGCGCAGGTCGTTGATGGTTCCGATGATAGGAAGGCCCGCTCCCACGTTGGTCTCGAAGCGGAACACGACGCCACGCTGGATGGCAGTCTTCTTCAGCCGCTCGTAGCTCTCGTATTCGCTGGAAGCCGCAATCTTATTGGCGGCAATGATGCTGATGTTGTGCTCCAGGAGACTCTGGTAGAGGCTTGCCACTTCCTTGCTGGCGGTGCAGTCCACGAACACGCTGTTGAAGATGTTCATGTTGAGTATCTTCTCCTTCAAGCTCTCGTTGGTGCTTGGCTCCGATGCTTTCAACGCCTCGCGGTAGTTGTCGAGGTCGAGACCGTCGCGGTCGAAGATGGCATTGTGAGAGGAGGCGATGCCCACGACATTGAGCTTGAGTTTGTTGCGCTCCTTCAGTTCCTCTGCCTGGTTCTTGATCTGCTCGATGAGCTTTCCGCCCACGGTGCCCACGCCGCAGATGAAAAGGTTGAGTACCTTGTATTCGGAGAGGAAGAAACTGTCGTGCAATACGTTGAGCGACTTTCTCAGGAAGTCGCTCTTCACCACGAAGGAGATGTTAGTCTCAGAAGCTCCCTGGGCGCAGGCGATGACCGAGATGCCACTGCGACCTAGTGTGCCGAAGAGTTTGCCGGCGATGCCTGCGGCGTGCTTCATGTTCTCGCCGACGATGGCGATGGTAGCAAGACCCTTCTCGGCGTGCATAGGGAACATGGCACCATCGGTGATCTCGTTCTTGAACTCCTCGTTCAGTACTCTCACTGCCTCGTCAGTATCTTGCTCGCGAACACCGATGGAGGTGGAGTTCTCGGAAGAAGCTTGGGAAACCATGAACACGGAGATTCCCTCGTTGGCGAGGGCTGTGAAGATACGGCGGTTGACACCGATGACACCGACCATCGAAAGGCCCGTCACCGTGATGAGTGCTGTGCCGTTGATGGAGGAGATTCCCTTGATGGGCTTGGAGTCGCCGTCGATCTTGTTCTTGATGATGGTGCCCAGGGCTTCCGGGTTGAAGGTGTTCTTCACCTTGATAGGAATATTCTTGATGCAAACTGGGTAGATGGTAGGAGGGTAGATGACCTTTGCGCCAAAGTTGCAAAGCTCCATCGCCTCGATGTAACTCAGTTCGTTGATGGTGTAGGCTGATTTGATGACACGTGGGTCGGCTGTCATGAACCCATCGACATCGGTCCAGATTTCCAGCACTTCTGCGTCGAGTGCTGCGGCGATGATAGCTGCCGTATAGTCGCTGCCGCCACGTCCGAGGTTGGTGGTGCGCTCGGTGTTCTTGTCGCGGCTGATGAAACCGGGCACGAGGGAGATGCGGGGCAGGTCGGCGAAGGCTTCCTTCACCAGTTTGTTGGTCAGCTCGCTGTCGAGGGTATGCTTGCCCTTGCCGTGCAGTCGCTCCGTCTTGATGAAGTTACGGGAGTCAAACCACTTGGCGCCACGGATCAGCGTGGCAACAATCTTTGAGCTGAGCCTCTCGCCGTAGCTCACGATGGCATCCTGTGTCTTCTCGCTTAAGTCGTGGATGAGATACACACCGAAGTAGATGCTCTTCAACTGCTCGAAGAGGGCATCGACCGATTTGAAAAGATTCTCTCTGTCCGAGGTGTCGGTGATGATGGTGTCTATCATCTTGTGGTGGCGATCAACCATGGCGTCGAATTCGACTCTCCATTGCTCATCGCCCTTGAGGGCAAGCTGGGAGGTTTGCAAGAGTTTGTCGGTGATACCGCCAAGTGCGCTCACGACAACCACTACACTCTGTTTCTTGGCCTCATTCTCTACGATACGTTTTAAGCTGAGGATGCTTTTTACGGAACCAACAGATGTTCCGCCGAATTTTAATACTTTCATTTTTCTTTTATTGTTTGGTAATGCAATGCCTCCCCCGAAACGACCGGGGCTGAAGCAAAACTTGGTCGCAAAAGTAATATTTTTCTGTCAAACTGCCAAAGAAAATGAAGAAAAAGTTGCTTTTTGTTGGTGGATTTGTGATGTTGGCGGAGTGTTTTGGGCAAAAACACAAGTTTTACATTATATATGGGAGATTTCTGCAAGTCATTGGGGAATCTCTGCAAGTCATTGAGGAATCTCGGTAAGTCATTTGCCGGGGGCGTTAAGTCATTCGGCTGAAGGTGAACCCTTATGTTTCAAAAAAATATATATAACCCGTTGACAAATTTTGCTTGTTCATCCGCGTCGGCCTCACATGGCACTTCCGTTGTT
>CAVGEN010000045.1:0-74186 GCA_963628185.1 Waltera intestinalis
TGAAGGTCTTGGCAATGAGTTCAAATTCCTGTTCCATTATTGAATTCTATATCTAGTAAACTTGTTTTTTCTTTTCTGTATTTCTTTGTCTTGGGCTGCATGTCCTTGGTGACCCAAACGTTGGCACCCACCACGCATCCCTTGCCGATGGTGATTCTGCCGAGGATGGTGGCGTTGGCATATACGATGACATCGTCCTCCAGGATGGGGTGGCGGGGGATACCCTTGATGGGGTTGCCGTCCTTGTCGAGGGGGAAGCTCTTGGCTCCGAGGGTCACACCCTGGTAGAGCTTCACGTTGTCGCCGATGATGCAGGTGGCTCCGATGACCACGCCCGTGCCGTGGTCGATGGTGAAATGCTTGCCGATGGTGGCCTCGGGGTTGATGTCGATGCCCGTCTCGGAGTGGGCCAGCTCGGTCATCATGCGCGGTATCAGCGGCACGCCCAGCTCATGCAGCACATGGGCGATGCGGTAGTTGGTGAGAGCCTTGATGACGGGGTAGCAGGAGATAATCTCGCCGTGGCTCATGGCGGCGGGGTCGCCCTCGTAGGCAGCCTCCACGTCGGTGGCTAGTATCTTGCGGAGCTTGGGGAACTGCATGATGGCCTTGGCGGCGAGCACGCCGGCCTTGGCACGCTGCCGCTGAAGTTCGGCGTGGGTCTCCGTCTCGCAGTCGTTGGCGAAGCAGAGTCCTGCCAGAATCTGCTCGGAGAGCATCTCGTAGAGCTTTTCCACTCTTACTCCGATATGGTATTTGATGGTTGAGATATTGACCGACGAGTTGCCGAAATATCCCGGGAAGAGGATGGATCGGGACAGACTGATAATGTCTTCGAGCGCCTTGCCCGAAGGGAGTGGGTTGCCGTCTCGATGCTGGTGGAAGAGGCCTTTCAATGACTCCTGGCTTGAAAGTTCCTCGATGGTTTCCGTCAGCCGATGAGTTAGTGTATCTTTACTCATTATTCTTATGGTGTATCAATAAAATCCGATGCAAAGATACGATTATTCTCAGAAAGTACAAAGAAAAAGGTGCGCTTTTTTCGATATTTGTGGAAAAAAGCCCAAAAGAGCCTCTACCATAAAATGCGGCAGAGGCTCTTGCTGATGAATCGTCATCCCACTATGCTGTCGAGGAAGAGCAGCAGACGGTTCGTGACGTTCACTTCCGACACGCCCGAGTCGAAGTCGAGCGACACGAGGTTGAGCTGGGGGAATCGATCGTGGAGACGTTTCTCGATGCCTTTGCTGATGACGTGGTTGGCGATGCAACCGAAGGGCTGCAGGGAGATGACGTTATCCACTCCGTCGCGGATGTAGCCCACGATGTCGGCTGGTAAAAGCCAACCTTCGCCAAACTGTGCCGCCAATGATACGAGTCCCTTCACCTCCTTGGCGTCATCATAGATGTTGGTGAACTTGCGGAAGTAGCGGAAGCGGCTCGCTGCCTTGTTGACTTGTTTCAGACGGCGTCCGACGAGTCCCTTGTAGGCACCCTTCACCGCGAAGTCGGGTACCTTGCTGCACGAGAGTCGCATGTGCTTCTGCACCTCCACGTTGACAAACTCCTGCAGGAAGAACGGAGCCAGCAGGGGCGGCACCACCTCGATGCCTTTCGATATGATGTGCTGCTCAAGGAACTGGTGGGAGAAGGGGTTGAACTTCAGGAATATCTCGCCCACGATGCCCACCTTCGGCACTTCTTTGTCTATCGTCATTAGGTCGAACTCCTCGGCTGCTTTCTCCAGTAGCTTGACGAGTCCGCTCGCTGAGTTTCGGGCGATGGGTTCGTCAATGAGCCGCATGTACTTGTCGCGCAGTTCCTTGGCAATGCCTGGCTTACGCTCTCTGACAATGCAGGCGTTGTACATCTCGTTGATGGCGTCGCCGTAGAGGATGGCGGTGACGATGATTTGCGAATATTTCAGCCAGGGGATGTTGAAGCCTTCCTGTTCGTTGTAGTCTTGTTTGTCATCGGTGCTTCCCGATGCCTCACTGGTCGATGCCGTCACGCCGAGGGTGAGCAGTGGAACGTTCTGGAAACCATTCGACACCATGGCCCGCTTGATGAGTCCGGCATAGTTGGTGGCACGGCATTGACCGCCCGTCTGACTCATCACAACGGCTGTGTTGTTTAAGTCATATTTCCCGGATTTCAGGGCTTTTATGATGTCGCCTACTATCAAGGTGGCAGGGTAGCACACCTCGTTGTTGGCGAACCGCAATCCCAGTTCGGCACTCACCTCATCGCTCATCGGTAGCACCTCCACGTCGTAGCCTATCAACTTGAGGATAGGGGGGATGATAGGGGTGAGATACTCCGTCATGAATGGTGCGAGTATCTTGCGACGTACGTCCTCCTTCTTGAAGATTTTTGTCTGGGGGAGTGGAGTGGATTTTTGTGAAAACTTTTCACTCTTCACTCCCCTCAGGCTTTCCACAAGCGAGCGAACACGGAGTTTCAAGCTTCCGATGTTGCTCACATCGTCGATTTTGAGGAGTGTGAACGGTTTGCCGTGGCGTCGCATGATGTCACGGTTTTCGTCTTGTATAAAACTGTCTGGACCACAGCCGAAGCTCGTCATCTGCACCAGATGCACATCGTCGCCTTGCTCGGCTGTCCACTGCGCAGCCTTCATGATGCGGTTCATGTATGCCCATTGCTTCACGAGATAAGTCTCTGCCACGCTGTGACTTGGGTCGCTCTTGTCGGCAGCTGACTCGGCGGTGGTTCTCACGATGTCATCGCTGATGACGTTCACTCCGAGGTTGGCTATCATCTCTGATAGCTTGTGCTGTACGAGAGGGTCTGTATGGTAGGGGCGGCCTGCCAAGAGAATGGTGAGTTTGCCAGCTTGCTCTGAATGTAAAATCTCCAAAGCCTTTGCCTTGATGCTCTTGTTGTATTCCTCTTGCGCTGCAATCGCATGTTGCAGAGCCGCTTTCGCGGTTTTCTTGCTAACGCCAAGCGACTTGAGATAGTCGATGATTTGCTTTTCGAGCAACTGGCTGTTGGCGAAGTTGATGACAGGCGCATCGAGTGGCTTCTGTAGGTCTAACACCGACTTGATGACATCGCTGTAGCCCGAAACCACGGGGCAGTTGAAAGAGTTGAGCGTGTTGGCGGGGTCATCGTTGTGCTCATATACCACGTATGGCATCAAGATTCTATCCACCTCGGGGTTCTCGTTCAGTTCCTTCAGATGGGAGTGGGCGAGCTTGGCTGGGAAACAGATGTTGTCGCTCATCACGGTGTTCAAGGCTCCTTCGTACTTGCCAAAAGTCGATTCCGAGGAGAGAATGACTGCAAAACCTGCCGCACGCAAGAGGGCATTCCAGAATGGATATTCCTCGTACATGTTGAGGATGCGAGGGATGCCGACCTTGACGTGCGGTTTTAGTGTGTCGCCTTCTGTCGTGCGGTCGAAGAGCAAGTCGTATTTGTAGGTGTAGATGTTCTCGCCCTTCACATCGTTCTCGCCCTTGTTGTTGAACACTCGCTCGCATTTGTTCCCCGAATAATACTTGTTGCCATTAGCGAAAGTGTAGCGAGAGACGTAACAATGGTTCTCGCATCCTTTGCACTGCAACTGTTTGGTGTCGTAGTGGGCGAGACTGAGGAGGTCGTTGATGCTGCGTTTCATGGAGTTATGTGCCTTGGCTCTCTGATAATCAGCGATGGCATGGAGGGCACAACCGTAGGCTCCCATCAGCTCCGGCATGTTGCTTCGAGCTACTTCCATATTCGTAAGTATCTCGAACGCTCTGACCACGGAATCGTTTCTCATCGTACCTCCCTGCACGACCACTTTTCCGCCTAGGTTGTCGTTTCCATGAAGTTTCAATACCTTGTAGAGGCAATTCTTGATGACGGAATAGGAGATGCCTGCCGAGATGTCGGCTACCGACGCACCCTCGCGCAGCACTTGCTTCACCTTCGAGTTCATGAAGACGGTGCAGCGAGTGCCTAGGTCGCAGGGAGCCTTCGACTGGCAGGCGAGCTTGGCGAAGTCTGCTACGCTGTACCCCATGTTGTTGGCGAAGGTCTGTATGAACGTGCCGCAGCCCGAGGAGCAAGCCTCGTTCAGTTCCATTCTCACGACCGCCCCTTTCTCCACGAAGATGGCCTTCATGTCTTGTCCGCCGATGTCGAGGATGAAACTCACGTCGGGCATCAGCGATGCAGCCGCACGCTCGTGGGCCATCGTCTCGATAATGCCGCTGTCAAGTCCGAAAGCAGCCTTTATCAGTTCTTCGCCGTAGCCTGTGGAGCATGACCCTACGATTTCCAACTCTGCTCCCCTGTGGGCGGCTTCCTCCTTCAAGGCGGTCAGTCCGTCGGCCACCGCCTTGATGGGGTTGCCGAGGTTCAGACGGTAGTTGGTGAATACGATGTCGTGGGTGGAATTTTCTTTGGGGGTGTCGTTGAGTCTGACGGCAACGATTTTGGTGGTTGTCGAACCCGAGTCGATGCCGATGACCAGCTGTTGCTTGCCTTTTAGAAGATGTTTCGTCTCTGTGGCAAATTTCTCTTTGCTCTTGAGCCATTTCTGATGTTCTTCCTCGCTGGCAAACAACGGGGCGAGACTGCTGTGCCACTCGTTGCCTGAAGCCACGTTCAGGCGTGCCATGAGCGCATCTATCGAACTGGAATTGTCTGCTGCCGGCTTCTCGTCGCCTTCAGCGAAATCGACCGCCGACTTCCTGGCGTTATTCCTCGCCCTGTAGGCGCAGCCTAGCGCAGGAATCAAGTTGCTGTTCTCCGATACGATAAAGTCCTCGGGCGATAGTTTCATATAGTCGCAGAAGGCTTTTCTGAGGGCAGGGAGGAAGGTGAGCGGACCGCCGCAGAGCAGGATGGGAGGCTCGAAGTCGATGCCGTGGGAGAGGGTGACTACGGTCTGCACGGCGATGGAATGGAAAATGCTGGCGGCTATGTCCTCCTCGGGGAGGTTGCGTGCCATGAGGTTCTGGATGTCGGTCTTGGCGAACACACCGCAGCGGGCCGCCATCGGATAGACGTGGGTGGCATCGAGGGCGAGCTGGCTCATCCGTTGGTTGTCCACGCCCATGAGCACGCTCATCTGGTCGATGAAAGCCCCCGTGCCGCCTGCGCAGTTGCCGTTCATCCTCAGCTCCGTACTGCCGTTTGGCTTGAAGAACACTACCTTGGCGTCCTCGCCGCCGATGTCGATGAGTGCCTTTGCCTCGGGATGGGCGTTGCGGGCGTAGATGGAGGCTGCCACGACCTCTTGCACGAACTCGGCTTTCAGTTGCTCCGCCGTCGCCATGCCCACGCTGCCCGTCACGCAGATGTTGACGCGGGGCGAACTGCCACAGTGGGTAGGCGTGGCAGGGGTGCCGTCTAATCCATCCTGATCCTTCTCGAGCACTTCTTTCAGCTCGGAGAAGTATTTCCCCACCAGTTCGCTAACGTGCGTGTTATGACGCTCGTATTTGTGATATACGAGTCGGTTGTCGTTGTCGAGTACTGCTATCTTGGCAGTCGTAGAGCCCACGTCGAGTCCTACGTAGTATGTTGCGGCGTTCACTTCCATTCCTCAATTCTAAATCTTCGATTACTGTTTACAGCGTGCAAAATTACAAAAAACTTTTTGCATGGAGAAATTTTTTCGGTGTTTGTGCATGGTTGAGGAAGAATATATACGAGTTTGTCTCGTTGAAACTACGAGTCAAGGCTGCTGCGGCTGTGCTTCTCCCTCCTCATATCCTTGAATGCGCTCCACGCTATCGGCACAGCCATCGTGAAGGAACAGACATCTGCACACGCCTGGCACATCTCCACACCCAGCAAACCGAAGAAATGGGGCAGGACGAAGATGAGCGGAATGAAGAAGAGACCGCTTCGGGCGGCTGCCACCAGGTTGGCGCGAATCGGTTTGCGGATGGTCTGCATCAGCATATTGGTGAGCACGATGGCGCTCACGAGCGGAAAGCTGATCACCTGCCAGCGCAAGGCGATGGAACCCACCCTGATGACCTCTGGGTCGCTGCGAAACAATTCGATAATATACTCCGAGAAGCTAAAACCGATGACGGCACACACGGAAAGGAACACCGTGCCGCACTTGATGCAGAAGTAGAAGGCATCTCTCACGCGGCGGTACAGTTTGGCACCATAACAGAAGCCACAGAGCGGTTGGAATCCCTGTCCCAGTCCGATGACCACGGCATAGGTGAAGAAGGAGATACGTGTGACGATGCTCATGCCAGCGATGGCAGCGTCGCCGTAGGCACCGGCAGCCACGTTGAGGAGCAAGGTCGAGATACTCCCAAGTCCTTGGCGCGAAAGGGAGGGCGTGCCACCAGCCACGATTTCCTTCAAGAAAGCCTTGGAGGGCGTGAAGAGCCGTGGGACGATGCGGATATTCCCGCCCTTGGTGGTCATATAGAGCAACATCAGGCAACCGAAGCACTGGCTTACCAGCGTGGCGATGGCGGCGCCCGTGATGCCCAGGCAGAAGTAAAGGATGAGCAGGGGCGCAAGCACCAGGTTGAGCAGCACTCCCGACATAATGCCTTTCATGGCATAGACGGTGTTGCCCTGAAAGCGCATCAAGTTGTTGAGCGTCAGTGACATCGTCATAAACGGTGCACCCAGCAGAATGATGCCCAGGTATCGCTCGGTGTAGGGGAGGATGGTGGGTGTTGATCCGAGGATGCGGGAGAGTGGTGTAATGAAAAGATGACCGACGACGGCAATGAGAAGGCCTGCCGCAAAACTGAGTATCACGCCGGTGGCGGCCATCTTCTTGGCGTTGTCGGTGTCCTTGGCACCGAGCTTGCGCGAGATATAGTTGCCCGAACCGTGCCCGAAGAAGAAGCCGACGGCTTGTATCACTGACATCACCGAAAAGGAGATGCCCACGGCGGCGACGCTCTGGGTGTTGATGCTGCCCACGAAATAAGTATCGGCAAGGTTGTACATGCTCGTCGATAACATACTGATGATGGTCGGTATCGCCATCGTGAAAATGACTCTGTGGATGGGGGCGTGAGTCAGAAAAGTGTAGTTGTCTCTCGTCTTCTTCATATTCTTTAAAAATCAAAAAAGACTTGCAGATTCTTCACAGAACCTACAAGCCATAAAACTTTTTTGCATGGGTGGAGCTGGAGGGAATCGAACCCTCGTCCGCACAAGGAAACCATACGCTTTCTACACGCTTATTCCAGCCTTCGGTTTTCGAGGTATGACAAGACCTGGACCACCAATCATACCCTTATCCTCTAAAATCTCACCCGGGCATCGAGGCTTACCCGAGCTATTTCCGATTTACCTGCACCGCTTGGCCAACAAGATTCGGAACTACATCCGTTGAGCGATGTCCCGTTCCATCACCTAGTGACGGAATAATGCCAGTTTACTATACTTCGACTAGGCAGCGAGAGCGTAATTTCTTTCGCCAATTAATTTTTTGTTCACTAAGATTTAGGAGGTAGCCAACGAGCCTCCGCGTGCTTACGTACCATCTCATCTCGCCGTCAAATCCAGTCAACCCCGAATTCTTATCGTAGAAAAGACCTAAAACGCAGTCCAACCAACTGTCGCTTGTGACAACTGATTGGGCTGCAAAGATAAGGTGAAAATTTGGAATCTCCAAATTTTTTGGAAGATTTCTTCGTAAAAATGTTACTTTTACCCTTTTTTGAGGCAATTCATATCATGATTACGGTCGGAACTATATTCTTTTATTACGACTTACATTCTAAACCGCAGTCTTGTATTACTCCGTAAGTTTTCCTTCTTGGTCTAGTTGCTCTAGCTTCTTCACCATGTTTTCAGCTACGACCGTGGTGTAGGAGACTTTTCCGTCTGGGTCGATGAGATACATGGTTGGAATCCACTGGATGTTGTATTCTTTGGAAATCTGTGTCTCTTTCCATTTCTTTCCTTCGCAATACATACTCCACTTGATGCCTTCCTTCTCTCTGAATTCCTTTAGCTTGTCCTTGTCAGTATCGAATGATACGCCTATGAGTTTCAACTTGTTCTTATAGGTGTCATAGATTTTCTTGACTGTTGGAATCTCCTTGCGGCAGTCGGGGCACCAAGTGGCCCAGAAGTCGAGCAGCACATAGCAACCCGGTCTGTTCAGACTTCCTTCCTTACGTGCTCGATAGCTAGAGAGCGTGACGGCAGGAACGCCGTCTTTCGCCTTCTTACAGATGAAATCGGGAGCTTCCGTTCCTATAGGCAGAAGACCTTGGGTATATTTGGCATCAAGATCTTTTGCCGTTGCTGTACTTTGAGCCTGTGCTCCCAGGACTGTTGTCGCTAGGAGCAATAGAGATAATATAATTTTTTTCATGTCTGTATCATGTAAGAAGATTATTTCTTCGTAGCTCTGATGAAGAAGCCTATCAAGAGGATGTAGGCGATGAGAGAGCAAACTTCACTCATAGGGTTCACCCACCAACTGTCGGCGATGCTCACCTCGATGCCGCCAAACTTGAGCAGTGCGCTCACCACACCCATCAAGGCACCGCCTGCGATGAAACCGCTGGCTATCAAAGTGCCCTTCTCGCCTCGTTCGCTGTTCACCTTGGCGTCCTTGGAACGGGAGGTGACATACCAGTTGACGGCACCACCCACGAGCAGCGGAACATTCAGCTCCAAAGGTATGAACATGCCCAGGGCAAAAGCCAAGGCTGGTATCTTGAAGTATGTCAGGGCGATGGCTATCACGGCACCGATGGCATAGAGTACCCAGGGTGCGCCCACACCATTCATCAAAGGGTCGATGACCGCAGCCATAGCATTCGCCTGCGGAGCAGCCAGAGAACCCGACGCAAAGCCGTAGGTCTCGTTCAAAAGCATCATTACACCGCCTACGGTAGCGGCACTGACCAGTGTACCGAGGAACTTCCAACCCTCTTGTTTCTTAGGAGTCGTGCCGAGCCAGTAGCCTATCTTGAGGTCGGTGATAAACGAACCAGCCACAGATAGAGCCGTGCAAACTACGCCACCCATAATCAAAGCCGCCAACATGCCGCCAGGACCGTTCAAACCCACAGCCACCATCACGACGGAAGCGAAAATCAAGGTCATCAGCGTCATGCCCGATACAGGGTTGCTGCCCACGATGGCGATGGCATTCGCAGCCACGGTGGTGAAGAGGAAGGCGATGACAGCCACCAGGAGGATGGCGATGACTGCGAAGAGCAGGTTGCCATCCATCACTCCAAACCAGAAGAAGAGGAAGGTGACGAGGATGGTGACAATTGATCCGATGGCGATAATCTTGAAAGAGATGTCGCGCTGGGTGCGCTTTACGTTCTCATCGACTCCGCTCTTGCCCTTCAGTTCCTTGGCAGCCAAGCCCACGGCACTCTTGATGATGCCCCAGCTCTTGATGATGCCGATGATGCCAGCCATGGCGATGCCGCCGATGCCGATGCTGCGGGCGTAGGCCTTGAATATCTCCTCGGGCGACATCTCGCCCACGGTCTTCACAATGCTAGGATCCCATGCGCTGAGTACGGAATCGTGAAAGATGACGCTCATGCCCGGAACGATGAGCCACCACACAACGAGCGAACCCAGACAGGTGATGAAGGCGTATTTTAAGCCGATGATGTAACCCAGTCCGAGCACGGCGGCACCCGTGTTCACCTTGAATACTAGCTTAGCCTTGTCGGCCAAGTCGCATCCCAGACTAACCACACGACTGGTGAAATTCTCGTTCCACCAGCCCAGGCTGGCTACGATGAAGTCGTAAAGACCGCCCACCAGGCCGGCAATCAGCAAGGGCTTTGCCTGGTCGCCTCCCTTGGCACCGCTCACCAGCACCTGTGTAGTGGCAGTGGCCTCGGGGAAAGGATATTTGCCGTGCATGTCCTTGACAAAGTACTTGCGGAATGGTATCAAGAAGAGGATTCCCAAGACACCGCCGAGAGCCGAGGCCAGGAAAATCTTCATGAACGAGGTGGTCATGTCGGGGTACTTGGCTTGCAGGATGTAGATGGCTGGCAAGGTGAAGATGGCTCCTGCCACCACGGCACCCGAGCAAGCTCCGATGCTCTGGATGATGACGTTCTCGCCCAAAGCCTTGCTGCGCTTGGTGGCTGTGCTCACGCCCACGGCGATGATGGCGATGGGGATGGCTGCCTCGAACACCTGACCTACCTTCAACCCCAGGTAAGCTGCGGCTGCAGAGAAGATAACCGCCATCACGATGCCCCACGTCACCGACCATCCGTTGACCTCGGGATAGGTCTTGTCGGGCGACATCAGCGGTTTATATTCCTCCCCGTCCTTCAGCTCGCGAAAAGCGTTTTCGGGGAGATTCATTTCTTCTTTCATCTTTTATAATATTTAGATTATTTCTCGATTCTGATGATATACTCGCTCATGAAGCTGGCTCCTGGCTGGAGGCGGTTCATGAGATACTTGTCCTTGAACTCACCGTCGTACTCAGCCCAGTCGTGGATGCCATACCAAGGTTCGATGCAAATGAACGGTGCGTGCTTGCCCGTCGGATTCCAGATGCCGACGGCTGGGGTCTTGAACTCAAGTGTGACGTGAGGTTCGCCCTGCTCGTTGAGGATGCTCACTTGCTTCACCTGACTATTGTCGAAGATAACTGCGTCATCGGCGAAAGTATCCTCGCATACTTCCCAAATGCCCTTGTCGGTCTCTACGGTCTCCTTGGCCTGAGGGTCGATGCAACCACCTATGTTGCCGAAGAGGCGAACCGGAGCCTCGTTGTCGAGCTTCAGGGTTGCCTTCATTTCCTCGCCTTTCTTGCAGCCAGGAACCATGAAGGCAGGGTGTCCGCCTATCTGAAACATAATTTCCTTGTCATCGGTGTTCTCCACGTGCCAGATGACGTGAACCTCATTGCCCTCCAGGCGATAGGAGATGGCGAGGTTGAAGTGGAATGGATAGTTCTTGAGAGTCTCCTCGCTGTCGGTGAGGGCGAAGGTGAGTCGGTCCGCGGTCTTGCCTACCAGTTTGAATTCTGTATCGCGTGCGAAACCGTGGCGAGGGAGGGTGTATTCTTTTCCGTCGATGCGATAAGTGTCTTTCCACAAGCCGCATACGACAGGGAAGAGGATAGGGGAGTGGCGATTCCAGTACTCGGTGTCGCCGTCCCAAAGATATTCGTTACCATTGGCATCCTTGATGCTCTGTAGTTCTGCTCCAAGAGAAGAAATCTCCAATGTGAGCTGGTCGTTTTTAATCTGTTCCATAGTTTGTTTGTATTTTGTTAATGATTTAGTTTTCCCTACTTATGGGAACTTGGGATAGTCGTCGAAGTTTGGCTTCCGCTTCTCCAGAAACGCCTTGCCGCCTTCCTGTGCCTCGTCCATGGTGTAGTAGAGCATGGTGGCGTCGCCAGCAAGTTCTTGGATTCCTGCCTGTCCGTCCAGTTCGGCGTTCAGTCCTGCCTTGATCATGCGAAGGGCGAGCGGAGATCGTTCCATCATGGTTTCCGCCCATTCCACACAGGTGTCCTCCAGTTGGTCGAATGGCACCACCTTGTTGACCATTCCCATTTCCTCGGCTTCCTTCGCCGTGTATTGTTTGCAGAGGAACCAAATCTCGCGTGCCTTCTTCTGTCCCACCATTCTAGCCAAGTAAGAAGCACCGAACCCGGCGTCGAAACTTCCCACCTTCGGACCCGTCTGTCCGAAGATGGCGTTCTCCGACGCAATGGTCAGATCGCACATTACGTGGAGCACATGTCCGCCTCCGATGGCATAGCCGTTCACCATGGCGATGACGGGCTTGGGCAGGCGTCGGATTTGCATCTGCACGTCGAGCACGTTCAGACGAGGCACACCGTCGGTGCCCACGTAGCCGCCACGGCCCTTCACGTGCATGTCGCCTCCAGAGCAGAAAGCCTTGTCACCAGCACCCGTCAGAATGACTACTCTAACGTCTTGGCATTCACGGCAATAGCTGAACGCCTGCGACATCTCCCAAGTGGTGAGTGGGGTGAAGGCGTTGCGGTAACGCTCGCGGTTGATGGTAACCTTGGCAATGTGGTTGTATTCTTCGAAGATGATTTCCTTGAAATCGAATCCTTCGATTTTCTTCCATTCTCTCATATCTATAATTTTAAACTATCATAAAAATCCTCTATCACTCGGTTGTCGGTCTCTGCATCCGTGAAGACTTCGAGAAGCATCGGACGGTCGGACTCGCTGTGGATGAGTTGGTCGATGCCGTACTTCATCGTCTTCATGCTGTCTGCCCCTAGATATACGATGTCGTTGGCCTGGCAAGCATTGACTGCCGAGGTCTTGTGCTCTGCCATTACCAGTCTCTCCCTGGCCTTGCTCTCCTTCAATCCTTTGAATTTGCCGAAGATGGCACCGCCGCCATTGTTGAGCACGATAATGCGGAGGCTGCCGTTGATGTTTTGGTTCCAAAGGGCGTTCTGGTCATAGAAGAAACTGAGGTCGCCTAGGACGCAGAACACTTTCTGTTGCTTCTTGGCATCAGGGTGGCGGTATTCTGATAGATAGCAGGAGAGACCTGCGGCTGTCGATAATGTGCCTTCGATGCCATTGACACCTCGGTTGCAATGGATGAACTGGCGTGCGAAGAGACAACCTAGACGAATTGCCATGCTGTTGCCGTAGAATACACGGCAACAGCAAGTGTCGCCAAGGGAATTGGCATGAAACTCGGTCTCGAAGTATTTCACGGTGGCTAAACTGCTGAAGGCAGGCTCATAATCGAAGGTTTGGTGCTTGGCTGCCAGCAAAGCGTTCTCCCAGCGTTCGATAAATTCATGTACCTCGTCACGGTAGTTTTGCTCGAAGTCGGTTATGGCATGCGCCAACTGGTCTGGGTCGCATTGGAAGATGCGGTCGGTGTGCATGAATGTGTCTATTAGGTCGCCGTCTTTGCTAGCTCTCCACACCTTGGCATTTTTGGCGGCCTTTCTAAGATATTGCTTGAGTCGTTTGCTCACGATGTGCCCTCCCACGTAGAGGATGAAGTCGGGCATGTAATCCTCGTCATCGCCTATCACGTTGAGCACTTGGTCGAAGTAAGGCATCGTCAGCTCGTAAGACACTTTTCTGTTTGCTGGGTCTTTACTGGCTTCTCCCAGAGCTGTAGGCTCGCAGAGGGTGACAGCCCAAGAACTGATGTCCTTGATGCCGTAGAGCATCGTACTGGGATAGTCTTGTCCAATGACAATCATCGGCTTCTTGGCTTGGAGAAAGTCGAGAAGGTCGCCGTAGTGGAACTCGCCTCCGTAGAGTGCTGTCTTGATGTAATCTACATAGTGGGTCTCGGGCAAGGTTTTTTCGGTGAACTCGTAGAGGGGTTCGGCTATCTGTATATTGATATGTATAGGACCTGTCTTGCGGTGTATGCAGTCGATTATAGCTTCGTTCAACTGCCGCTCGCAATACCAAACTTGTTCGTCGTGCTGTTGCTTGGCCGCTTCGTCTTCTGCTAGGAAAGCAGGGATGACGGGCAGGTTGACACTCTTGTGGACCATCGTGCCGAACACGCCTGGCTGTGGCAATGTCTGTCCGTCCTGCTGGCCAATCCAAGCTTCGGGACGGTCGGCGGAGATGAAGATGACTGGCAATTTCTGGTAAAAAGCCTCGGCTACGGACGGGTAGAGGTTGAGCAGTGCGGAACCCGAGGTGACTACCACGGCGATAGGACTAGGATATGGATAGGGGTCGCCCAAGGCAAGTCCTAGGGCGAAGAATCCCGCACTTCTCTCGTCGGTGACAGGGTAGCAGGTCACGTCATCCAACTCGTTCAGGTTGTGGACGATGGGAGCGTTTCTGCTACCAGGACATACTACTACACGTCTGACACCGCGCCTTTTGAGAAAATGGGTCAGGATGTTGACATTCTCGATGTTGCTAAACACGAAGTATAATAATTATTTATATTTATAATAACAAACTCATTCTGTTATGGAAAAGACGGCTTTTATGGTTTGCAGCTTGGCTTCCGTCTCGTCCCATTCCTTCTCTATCTCGCTTTCTTTGAGCAGACCTCCACCGGCATACAGCTTGGCAAAGTTGGTACCCAAACTTGCGCATCGCAGGGAGACATACAGCTGAGTGTCTGCTTGTGGGGCAAGTATTCCTGCGAATCCACTGTAGTAGTCGCGATAGCCGATTTCATTTTTCTTGATAAACTCGTATGCCTCTTTCTTGGGAATGCCGCAGACGGCAGGCGTAGGGTAGAGGGCTTTCAGAAAATCTCCCAGATGTTCGGAGTCTTGCAGGCGAAAATGGATGTCGGTGCGGAGGTGGTAGAGGTTGCCAGCCACCGTCGTGTAAGGGCCTTTTAGGGAACACTCGTCGGTATATCTTTTGATACATTCCTCGATATAGTTGGTGACAAGCTGTTGTTCCTCTTGGTTCTTTTCCGACCATTCTACGCCCTCTATAGGATCGTCATTCAGCGAATGTGTCGCTGTTGCCTTTTGGGTTCCTGCCAGCGACATGGTGGAAAAATCGTTCTTCTCTCCTTTGAGCAGAAGCTCCGGGGTCGCCATGAGCCATGAGCCAGCCTCGTTGTCGTCTATCAATGCCACAAACATACGAGGGTACATCCTGCAAGCCTTCATAAACAAAAGTTCGTGCCATCCTTTCAAAGACATAAATTGAGAAGGGTACGGGCATTCGTCAAGCCTGTGATATAAGGTGGAAGTACGGGAGAGAACAAGTTTGGTGAAACTTCCTTCTGTGAGTTGCAGGTGGAATGGTTCAAAGCTCTTGTCGTATCTTTTTTTTTCTTCTTGGTTAAGCCAAGTTTGCATTTCCGCCTCTTGTTTCCTCAGTTTCTTGGGGCATTTCTTGAGCCAGTTGTCGCATTCTTCCAACTCCATGACATCGACCGTGCGTGTCACTTCGGGATGAATCAAGACCACCGGTTGCTTCTGCGAAGGCGAGAACGGAGCGAAGACAAAACCTTCCTTGCCGTTGAGATGGACTACCGACTTGAAATATTCAGGTTCTGTCTTGGACTGTTCTATATAGGTGGCTTGCTCTTGGTAGGGCAAGCGGTAAAGTACGTATGCTCTTGACTTGAGTTTCATCTAAGCTTTTTTCTTGGGGGTGAATACATAGTTGGTAACTTGTACGGTGCAAATCAAGTCGCCTGCAGAGTTCTTGATATCGACTTGCCAGGTGTGGAGCGTTCTTCCTTTGTGTACAAGTTTGCCGTATGCCGTGACGGTGTCGCCTTCGGAAACGGCGAGCACATGGGTGCCGCTTACGTTGATGCCTACGGCTATCTGGCCAGGGCAGATGGCTAGCGAACCGATGCCGGCAAGGTTCTCGGCAAGGGCGAGGGAGGCGCCACCGCTGAGAAAGCCAAAAGGTTGTCGGTTTCTTTCATCTACTCTCATGGAAGCCTGTAATGTGTCAGGCTCCGGAGTGGAAATGAATTTCATTCCGAGCGTCTTGGAAAGTCCGTCGGTCTTGCTGATTCTTTCTACAAGTTTTTCTATGTTCATAATGTATTTTCCTTATCTTGTTGGTTGAAGGTTACGACAGCCCTAAGGTTGTGCTAACTTTTTGCAAAGATAGATAAATATTAGGAAACAACCAAATAAAAAAGAGACAATCCGATAAGATTGCCTCTTTTTTAACGAATGTATGGTTACAGTCGTGCGTTCGATTGCAGACGCGCGTGCGTCATCTTTATTTCACTTCCACTTCGTGCAAATCCACGAACTCGCCGTTCTTTCTCTTTCTCTCCACCAACATATTGAAGAGCTTGCGCTTGCGGCTACCCTCGACGAAACGGCGGAAGAATACATTAGGGATGGCAACACCCAAGGCGATGCAGATGATGGCAAGTGATGCCTTGATGAGGTTGTTCATGCCCACAGTCACTTCGCCTACCACGCCGTGCATGTCGATGAAGGCGAAGAGGGCACGATACATCAATACGCCAGGTACCATCGGAATCACGCTCGGAATGGTGATGCACTGGTGAGGGGTGTGGAACCAGTGGCGTGCCTTGATGACGATGATGCTGATGAGGGCGGAACCTGCCAACGAACCGATGCTCAAACCCATGTCCAAACCGATGTTGCCATTGCTTGGACCGAGGTTGACGAAGTTGCGGAAACATACGGCAATGATGCCACCTACTGCCACCGCTGGCAACAACCTTCTCGGAATGCTGAAGATGGTGGAGAAGCCCATGGCGGATACGGCCGCGGCTATGGCAAATTCCCAGTACTTGTGGTGAGGAGTCATGGTGAGGTCTGTCACGAAGTTGTCGATGTGGCAGACTTGAATGGCGAAAGCGATACCGAATGCCATCGCAAAGAGCATCAACAATGTGTTTAAGGCACGAACCATTCCCACCTCTATGTAACCGTCAAGCATGTCATTGACAAAGTTGATTAGCGGAACTCCCGGCACGATGAAGAGCGCGCATGCCATCAATGGGTGCCAAGGGGTGTCGGAGTGCATGAAGTCAGGAAGGCTCCCCGCAATCGATGGGTCGAGCGATAGGAAGGAGGTGAGCCATGCTAACAGTGTGGCCACAAAGGCGGAGATACCGATGGCCACATAGTTGTTGCATCCCTTGGTTGGCAAATACATACGAAGGCGAAAGCCTAGGATGGCTGCCAACGAACAGAAAAAGAAGGCTGGCCAGTCGCATCCGAACTGGATGCAGAATCCGCCGCAGGCGAATCCACCGCCGATGGCTACTTGCCAAGGGGTAAAACTGCGAGGCGTCGCCTTGATGTCAACGAGCGCTTGCTCATACTGGTCGAGGGAGTAGTCTTCGCGGATGGCACGCCAAGTCAACTTGCTCACCAAGGAGATGGAGGTAAGGTTGATGCCGTGCTTCTCGCAACGTTGGAACTTGGTGAATGAGTGCTCCTCGTCGCTATAGTTGACCATCAGCACGTTCCAGTTGACGAACAGGTGGAGATACTTCTCGTCAAGTCCGAGGAAGGCTGCGGTACGCTTCATGGTTCTTATGATGCGTGATGTGTCGGCGGCACTCTCCATGAGAATTTTGCCGGTGCGCAGCAGCAAGTCGAGCTTGCGGCGAAGCTCAGACTCCTGGATTTCCTTGCACTTGCAGTTGTCTTTGTCGTTGCCACATTGGCAAGTTGATTTGTTTTCTTTGTCGGTGTTGGCTAAGATAGCCCCTAGTTCATTCTCCTTTTCCATGAATGTTATTTATCCTGTTAATATCCTAATGTTTTGTATGATTTATCCGAAGACGAAGATGATAATCTGAATGGTCACGATGCGTAGGAACATGGCGAACGGATATACATTCGCATAGCCCACTGTCGGTGCGTCTGTCGATGTCTGCTCTCTTACGTATGCCAAGGCGGATGGGTTGGTGTTGGCACCTGCCAGTACACCGAGCAACGTGAAGTAGTTGATGTGGAAAGCAAATCGGCCGATGATGCCGCCTAAGAGGATTGGAATCATGGTGATGGCGATACCGTAGAGAATCCAGATGAGTCCACGCTCCGTAGCCACGGTCTCAATGAACTGCTCGCCTGTTCCCAAACCTACACATGCCAAGAAAATGCAGATACCGATTTCTCGTAGCATGAGGTTGGCTGATATGGTGTTATAGGTGACGAGATTGTGCTTAGGACCGAAGTAACCGATGAGGATGGCGACCACCAGCGGACCGCCAGTCAAGCCGAGACGCAGGTTCTCGTTGATACCCGGGATGAAGAACGGGATGTTTGCCACGATGCAGCCGAGCATGATTCCCAGGAAAATAGGAATCAAGTTGGGGTAGTTGAGGCGTTTCATCTGGTTGCCCAATACCTTTTCTGTATGGGAGATGGCAAGTTCTGTGCCCACGACGGTCACGCGGTCTCCCAACTGGAGTTTCAAGTTGGGGGTGGCTATCAAATCGACACCAGCGCGGTTTACACGAGTAATGTTGGTGCCAAGGTTGGAACGAATCTGTGTCTGGGAGATAGTCTTGCCGTTGATGCCGGGTTTGGTGACGAGGATGCGGCGAGTGATCAGTTCGTTGCCAAACTCCTCCCAAGTCATTTCGACCTTTTCGCCGAAGAGGGCGATAAGGGGCTCTTGTACAGATGGATGGGCGACAATATAAACGATGTCGCCATCGTTGAGGACAGTCTGACCGTTGACCATTTCTTTGGTGCTTCCACCTTCTGCGCGATGAATCTGTGAAATCATGAAGTCACGCTTCAGGATATTTCTAACCTCCTTGACGGTATCTCCAAATATCATCTTGTTGGTAATCTTTACAGAGAACGTGTTGAGGGTCATCGCCTCCAGATGTCCGAAGCCACGCTTTGCCTGTGCCTCTTCCTCGCCTTTGTCGATGCGAAGGGCAAATCGGAGGATAATGAAGGAAAGAATGACACCGAGCACGCCCATCGGATAGGCAATGGCATAGCCGGCGGCGATAGAAGGAGCGTCGATATGGCGAAGGTCGCTGAATGCCTGTTGGGCGGCACCTAGTCCTGGGGTGTTGGTGACGGCACCTGAGAGAATACCTGCCATGGAGGTGATGGAGGTGCTGGAGATATAATAGATGCCGAGTGTTGTAACGATACTGAGGGCAATGACGATGATGCTGAGCAAGTTGAGGCTCTTGCCGCCGTTCTTGAAAGAAGAGAAGAAACTAGGTCCTACTTCCAAACCGATGGAATAGACAAAGAGAATCAACCCGAACTCCTTCAAGAAGTGGAGCAGATGCTCGTCGAGGTTGAGGGAGAAATGCCCGAAGATGAGACCGATGAAGAGAATCCAAGCCAATCCAAGGGAAACACCTTTCACTTTGATTTTGCCTAAAGACAAGCCCAATGTGATGACCAATGCTAATATCATCACAGAGTGAGCTACACCGCCTCCCCAAAGGTCTGGAAAGCCGTAAAAAAGGTTTTTTATGATATCCATAACTACATGTAATTTGAAATTTCGGGTGCAAAGGTAGTAACTTTTTTTCGATTATGGGAGCAGTCTCATCCTTTTTTTGTACTTTTGCACGCAATATTTGATATATAATAATAAAAAGGTATAGGAGAACATCCAAATGGAGAATTTCATACAGACTGAAAGAGAAAAAATATTGGAGAACAGGGAAGACCAGTTCTTGGCTGAGGTCAAGGACAAGCGAGTGGCTGTGCTGCTCTCGGGGGGGGTCGATAGTTCGGTGGTGGTCTGGGAGTTCGCTCGTCTGGGCTTGCATCCTGACTGCTTCTATATCAAGATAGGCCCTGAGGAACAGGAGGAATGGGACTGCTCTTCCGAGGAAGACTTGGAGATGGCTACGGCTGTGGCTCGAAAGTATGGTTGCAAACTGGAGGTGGTGGATTGTCATAAGGAGTACTGGAACAAGGTGACTCGGTATACCATGGACAAGGTGAAGGCTGGCTTTACTCCTAACCCCGACGTGATGTGCAACCGTCTCATCAAGTTTGGTGCCTTCGACGATAAGATGGGACACGGGTATGATTTGATTGCCACGGGCCATTATGCCCAGACAGAAATCGATGAGAATGGTGATAAATGGCTCGTTACCAGCCCCGACCCCGTGAAAGACCAGACGGATTTCTTGGCACAGATAGAGACCTGGCAGTTGAAGAAGGCGATATTCCCCATCGGGCATCATGTCAAGAATGAGGTGCGTGAGATTGCGGAGGAGGAGCACCTTGTCAACGCCAAGCGTAAGGACAGCCAGGGCATCTGCTTCCTGGGGCAAATCAACTATAACGACTATATCCGCCGCTACCTGGGCGACAACCCCGGCGACGTCATCGAACAGGAGACTGGCAAGCGTATCGGTGATCACAAGGGTTTGTGGTATCACACCATCGGACAGCGCAAGGGTTTGGGGTTCGGTGGAGGACCTTGGTTCGTCATCAAGAAGGACGTGGAGAAGAACATCCTCTATGTCAGTCATGGTTATGACCCGCAGACAGCCTACAAGAAGGATTTCCCTCTTCACGATTTCCATTTCTTGACCAAGGAGGTGGAGATGAAGAAAGTGACTTTCAAGATACGTCATACTCCCGAATATCATCCTGCTACCATAGAGAGGTTGGAGGACGGCAGATGGATGATTCACTCCGTGGAGGCTATCCATGGGGTTGCACCGGGGCAGTTCTGCGTGGTGTATGACGAGAACCATCATCGTTGCTATGGGTCGGGAGAAATCACCGTGTAGGTTTGAACTTGTCTCGGATGATGGAAGTTTTTTGATGGAGTTTGAATTGGAATGAAGAGAAAAGACTTGACGCAAGGAGGTATTTGGGGCAATATCATAACATTTTCGTTGCCTTACATACTTGTTTATTTCCTGCAAATCCTCTATGGATTGGCAGACCTTTTTGTCATTGGCAGATATTGTGATGTGGATAGCACCACGGCGGTGTCGAATGGAGCGCAGGTGATGTATCTCATTACTTGTGTCGTCATCGGCCTGGCGATGGGAACCACCGTCAAGACCGCCCATGCCATTGGAGCGAAAGACCACCGCAGGGCGGCACAGGTTATTGGCAACACAGTCACGATGTTTCTGGGGCTGAGCTTGATGCTGGCGGTAGGTTTGTTGACTTTTAGAAGTAGCATCGTGTCGCTGATAGGCACCCCTCAAGAAGCCGTGGCTGGAACAGGGGATTATCTCACGGTGTGTTTCGCCGGCATACCTTTCATCATGGCTTACAACATCATTGCCTCCATTTTTCGGGGGGTGGGAGATTCGAAGAGTCCGATGTATTTCGTGGCAGTGGCTTGCTCGGTGAACATCGTTCTCGATTTCTTTTTCATCGGGTATTGTGGATGGGGACCCATAGGGGCGGCTCTTGGAACGACCCTTTCTCAGATGGCAAGTGTGGGATTTGCCCTCTTTGCTATTCGTCGTCACAGGCAGGTGTTCGATTTGCGTCGGTATGATTTTAAGCCACGTTGGACGATCATTTCCGACCTTTTGAAGATAGGTGTTCCTATCGCCATGCAGGATGGCTTCATCCAGATAGCTTTCATCGTGATTACAGTCATCGCCAATGGTCGAGGACTGTATGATGCTGCGGCAGTGGGTATCGTGGAGAAGTTTATAGGTTTGGTGTTCATTGTTCCTTCCGCGATGCTTTCCACGGTGTCGGTGATTGCCAGTCAGAACATAGGGGCTATGCAGGTGAGTCGTGCCAGACGTACAATGTGGTATGCCATGTGCATCACCACTTCTTATGGAATCATCGTGGCTCTGGTGCTTCAGTTTGTTCCCGAATTGGCTGTGCGTATCTTCACGGATGATGCACAGGTGATAGCTATGGGAGGCGAGTATTTGCGAGGCTATGTCTGGGATTGCATCTTCGCTGGTCTCCATTTCTGTTTCAGTGGATTCTTTACGGCTTGTGGGTATAGCATCATTTCCTTTGCCCACAACTTCCTGAGCATTGTCTGCGCCCGCATCCCTTTGGTCTATCTGGCTTCGGAAGCCTATCCCGACACTCTTTATCCGATGGGATTGGCTACTTGTCTCGGTTCTGTGCTCTCGGTGGTGATTTGTATTGTGGTGTATGCTTGGATGGCATCAAGAAATGTCAAAGGCTTGTTTTTGACTTCCCGAAAAACTTCTTGAACACTACTTTCTCCATAATCAGCACACCGATGATGCTGGTGAGAATGCCGAGACTGACGTCTATGATGTAATGGTGTCCGCTATAGACGGCAGTCCACCAAATGCCCAAGCAGATGATGGAGAAGAGGGTGACGGTAGGCCAATGTTTGTGGCTCAGTACAGCATAGATGGTGGTGATGAGCATATAGGCGGCATGTAGGCTTGGCACGGCCGCAAACACATTGGCATTCTTTCCATACAAGCCGTGGAACACCTGCAAGCCTGTCATCTCGTCGAAACGTCCCAACCCCGCTACGTTGCCTGGGGTGTTGAGCACCGCGTCAAAACCGTAGTTCATCACATACCAAGGTGGGGATGCTGGATGGATGTAGTAGCCCATGAAACCAAGGAGGTTGACAACGAGGAAAGTCCATGAGAATCGCATGAACCACTGATACTGTTTCTTCAAGAACAGGTAAAGGGCGAAAGCGATGGGAACGGGTACCCAACAGAGATAGAAGATGCCTGCCATGAAGTCGGTGACATTGCAATGGTGTACCTTGAAATATTCGCTAGGTATCATCGTCTGTGTGTGGTCGGCTACGGCTTGTATCTCCGCAGGTGTCGTGGCGGCAAAACCAAAGAGTGACTTCTCTGCCTCGTAGAGTCCACGTACGTCGATTTCGTTGACCATATAGTTGGGGTAGAGGCGCATGGAGTCGTAGGTGATGCCGAAGAGAAACCATGGCAAAAAGTAGATGGCAAATTGCCGTGTTTTCCTCCAGGCATACAGGGCGATGAAGAGGATGATAAGTTCTATGGAAATCATAAACAAGCGTTACGTTACAGTTGTGACAAATTTTAAAGACATAACATTTTATGCCTTTTCCATTTTCTGCATGACAATGTAGCAGTGCCAAATGCGCCAGAATGCGGTGAAGTTGGCAAGTACGGCGATGAGAATCATACCACCGGCGAGCCACCAGATGTTGCCTGTGACACCTGTAAGTATAGCGGTGGCAGCGGTGACCACCACGCGCTCGGGGCGTTGCATTAGTCCCACCTTGCAGTCGATGTCCAATCCCTCGGCACGGGCACGCACGTAGCTAACCATCACTGATCCTATCATGGCTGCGAATGTTACCACACCCATCCAAAACCAGTTGCCTTCATAGTCCATGCGGATGAAGGCCAGACAGATGCCGAAGAGGCTCACAAGTTCACTGTATCTGTCGAGTGTGCTGTCCCATAATGCACCGAAGAGGCTGCTCTTTCCACTCATGCGGGCCAAGCGGCCGTCCATCATGTCGAAAAGGCCTGAGGCGATGATAATGAAGCCACCCCAGCCAATCTCTGTCATGCACTCCGCATAGCTCGTCGTGCCGATGGCTGCGTGTAGGCTCTCTGCTCCTATGAAGAGCTTGCCCAACTTCCAGGCTGCGTCGATAAAGAACCCTGCTGCCACGATATTGCCAATGAATCCCACGAAGGTGACAATGTTTGGCGTGATATGCAACTTAATCATCGTCTTGATAATCGGGTTGATAATCACGTAGATTACTTTCTGTAAAAAGTCTCTATAATTCATACCTTATTATATATATTATTCTGATAAAATTCTACTCTTGCGACTTGAAGACAAACTTGCGTTGCCCAGGATAGTTGACGAGCACTGCCACCAAAAAGGAAACCAAACATTTCGGTATCATGTAGTGGATGTTGATGTGCTTGCTATGGTTGATAGCCTCCGTGAGGGCGATGGTGCCCCCCGAGTTAAGCATCCAGCTGATGCCCCAAATGACAAAGTATCTCCAGGCTACGCTGCGCTTCTTACGATGAGAGTTGCCAAACACGTATCGGTAGTTGAGACAGCAGTTGGTGATGCCGCCGCTTATCACCCCTAGCGCATTGGCAAGTCCGTAGTAGATGCCGATGATGTCGGAAAGGAAGAAAGCGAGTCCGAAGTCCACAATGGAAGCAATGGATGCAGTCATCTCTGCCTTCGCGAAAGTCATCAGTTCTTGTTTAAGTTTGCTCATAAATGAAATTTCTTCTCTGGATGAATCCTAAAAGACATTCTGGATGATGATTTTGATGATAATCATAGTGATGGCGGCATAAATCCCTCCGAGCAAGTCGTCGGCCATGACATAGAAAGCTCCCTCCTTGCGGTCTAGTTTCTTGATGCCAAGCGGTTTCACCATATCAAAGAATCGGAAGAGAGCCAAAGCCACCAGGGCCCACCACCATTCATCGTGGGGTATTCCGCCGTCGGTGAATGGAACAAGCAATGACAGGGGAATCCATACGCCAGCCATCTCGTCGATGACTACACGTGAAGGATCCTCTCCCCAGTAAGGTTGCAACTGAGCTGTAGCCCAAGTTCCAATGAAGGTAGAGAAAATGACGAGGAAGAAGGTGCAGCCTTGTAGGCTGCCGCCCCAGATGTCACCCCAGTAAGCCATTGCCGCCCATATCGCAGTGGCGAGTACAGAACCAGCCGTTCCCGGTCCCCATGGCCAGAAGCCACTGCCGAGCCCCGTTCCTATGATAACGGGCAATAGGGGAGGTTGCTCGTCGGTAAGGTTGCCTTTATTATTCATGCTAATTTTCGATTCTATTCTTTCAGCTTGCAAAATTACGCTAAAAAACTAAATTAACCAAATAGTTTTTGATGAAATGTCCAAATAGACCATAAAAAACAGCCAAAAAACTAAATTATTTGAAAAGTTTTCTGTGAATGTCAGATAAAAGATGTATCTTTGCATCCGATTTTGAGATTTTGAAGGTATTACATTATATATAATAAAAGATTCTAATGAAGGATATAGGATTGAGACGTGGAATTTTATCAATATTAATGCTTGTCGTTTGTTCTCTCCAAATGATGGCGCAGCAGAAACTGACAGGTCGTGTCATTGATGAAGATGGTTTTGCTGTGTCGTATGCGAGTGTGCAATACAAGGGACATAAGATAGCCGTGTCTAGTGATGGAGAGGGTAAGTTTACCATAGAGAAGCATCCGGGATGGATGCTCACTGTTTCGGCTTTGAGTTATAAAACGGCAACGGTGAAGGTCGAAGAGAAAACCAACTTCATCGAGGTGAAACTCAAGGATGACAGCCATAAGCTTACCGAGGTGGTGGTGAAGACTAAGCGAGGGAAATATACCCGCAAAGACAATCCTGCCGTCGAATTGATGAAGCGTGTCATCGCTGCCAAGAAGAAAAGCGACCTCACCAACCATGATTATTATCAATATGATAAATATCAGAAAATTACGTTGTCGCTCAATGATTTGAAGAAGGAGCAACTTGCAAACAATTTTTTCAGCAAGCGGCAGTATCTGCTCGACCAAGTGGAGACCTCGCCTTACAACGGCAAGTTGATTCTTCCTGTGAGTGTCGATGAGACGGTGTCGCAGCATATCTATCGCAAGGAGCCGAAGACAGAGAAGGATATTATCAAAGGCCAGCAGAGCAATGGTATCGGGCAGATTATCCAGACGGGTGAAATCTTGAACACAGCCCTGAAGGAGGTGTTTACCGATGTGGATATCTATGATGACTATGTGCGCCTGCTCCAATATCCCTTCCCTTCGCCTATCGGCCGCACGGCAATTTCCTTTTACCATTTCTATATAGAGGATACCGTGTACGTGGAGCGCGACCTCTGTTATCATTTGCAGTTTATCCCTGCCAACAGTCAGGACTTCGGCTTCCGTGGCGAGATTTTCGTTTTGGCGGATAGTACACTCCATGTGAAGAAGTGTAATCTCTATATGCCTCACAACAGTGATGTGAACTGGGTGCAGGATATGAAGATAGAACAGGAATACACTAGGCTCGACAATGGCGAGTGGGTGCTTTCCAAAGATGACATGGTGGCGGAGATACATGCCAATAAACTTTTGCAAGACTTGCTTGTGGTGCGCAATACCCGACTCACAGATTACGCCTTCGACGAATTGCCGAAAATGCTCTTCAAGGGAAAGGCGAAGGTAAGGCATGATATGGATGCCATGAATCGTGACGAGGCTTATTGGAACAAATATCGACAAGTGGATTTGACCAAGAGCGAGTCTTCCATGGACAGTTTTATCCATCGCATGGAGAACTCCAAGGGATTCAAGTATATCATCTTCTGTGTAAAAGCCTTGATGGAGAACTATGTCGAGGTGGCTCACAAGACAGACAAGAATGGTGACAAGCGAAGTCTGTTTGACTTGGGACCTATCAATACTTATCTGTCCAACAACTTTGTGGATGGTGTTCGCTTGCGTCTGGCTGGTCGTACGATGGCGGCACTCAACCCTCACTTCTTCTGGGATGGTTATGGCGCATATGGAACGAAGAGCCACGACTGGTATTATGGACACGTGTTCACATACTCGCTGAACAAGAAGAAAAACAGTCCGTTTGAGTTCCCTATGCGCAAGTTTACTGTCGAGGTGGGACACGACATCACGTCGCCGTCTGATGATAATCTCTTGCACAACAAGGACAATTTCTTCATGACCCTTCGTGCCACAAAGCAAGACCAGATGTATCTCTACCAGCGTCAGAAGGTAGGTTTCACTTACGAGACCGATTGGGGCTTCCGCTTCGACACCAGTTTGCGTTGGCAGAGCAACCGCACCGTGGGCAACCTACATTATTATAAGGTGAACGATGGCACCGAGGTGAGAAAGATTCGTACTACCGAGGCTAGCGTGGGCATCGACTACAATCCTGGCGTGACATACGTCAACACCAAGCAACAGCGTTTGCCAATCAATCTTGATAGCCCGGAGTTCTCTTTGAGCCATACCATGGGACTCGATGGCTTTATGGGTGGCCAGTACAAGAGCAATCTCACGACCCTTGGCATCTACAAGCGTCAGTGGCTCGGCAGCTTCGGTTATATGGACTTCAACGTAGTGGGCAAGGTGCAATGGAGCAAGGTGCCGTTCTCCATGCTCATCCAGCCACCAGTCAACCTCTCCATCTTCGAGCAGGAGGCAACCATCAGTATGATGAAAGACTGGGAGTTCTTGAGCGACCGACAGGTATTTTGGTCTGTGGCATGGGACATGAACGGAAAGTTGCTCAACCGCATTCCGCTCATCAAGAAACTCAAGTGGCGCGAGTATGTCGCCGTGAAGGGGGCATGGGGTGACCTTACGAGCAAGAACGACCCAAGCAAGAATCCGGAAGACAACATGCTCTTCCAGTTCCCAAGCAATTCCTACACCTTTGGTAAGACACCATATTGGGAGGTAGTGGCTGGGGTACACAATATCTTCAAGTTCTTCGGAATCGATTATGTGCGCCGTCTCAACTATCTGGATCATGCAAATGTAAGTAAGTGGGGGGTTCGCATGGGCTTCCTCATGTCATTCTAAAAAAGACAAGATGAGAATATTATTGGCAGACAGACAGGACATCACTCGTGCGGGACTCATTTATATTCTGCAAGGAATAGAGAGTGCGGAGTGGAAATATACAGAGGACAAGGCAGAGCTGATGCTTGCCTTGAAAGGTGATGACGATGCGGTTGTCATCTTGGACTATACCTCTTTCGACATCAATGATGCCGATGAGTTGCTCATTCTACAACAGCGTTTCACTCACACTCGATGGCTGTTGTTTAGCGAGGACTTGAGTACTGACTTTGTGCGAGTGCTCATCGCCAGCAGCATGCAGTTCAGCATTCTCTTGAAGGAAAGTCCGATGTCGGAAATCAAGGAGGCTATCAAGTATTGCATTCATGGTAACCGATTTATCTGTCAACGCATGACGGAGGTGCTTTTGGCTCCCTCACATGATGTGGAGGAGAAAAACAACCTGACCAAGACGGAGACGGAGATTTTGAGGGACATCGCCCTTGGCATGACAACCAAGGAAATAGCGGAAAAACGTTTCTCCAGTTTCCATACCGTCAATACCCACCGCAAGAATATCTTCCGAAAACTGAATGTCAACAATGTGCACGAGGCGACGAAGTATGCCCTCAGGGCAGGGCTTGTCGATACGGCGGACTATTATATTTAGAAGTTGATAGGCGATGTTAAAACTATAGTTATAAGCGTCTTAAACAGAAAATGGCTTAAGCTTTGTCTCCCGACAAACTTAAGCCTTTCTTGTTTCTAACTAACTTATTATCAACTATTCATTACTTTTGGCTGCAAAATTAGTATATTTTTGCTTATTATTTGTATGAAAAAAAGAAAAAACACACGTAAACGTTTGCGTTTTCCAAAAAAATACATTATCTTTGCCCTCAAATCAAAAGATAACCATCTAAGGTAGAGACTCAAGCTACATTAGTGTAAACATAAATAAATGTATGAAGCAAAGAAGAACATCATTGAAGGACTTGGCCGACCGTCTGGGCGTGAGTATCGCTACCGTGTCACGAGCATTACGCAATAGCCATGAGGTGGGAGAGGAAATGACCCAAAAGGTGAAGCTGCTTGCCAAGGAACTCAACTATCGTCCTAATCCATTTGCGCAGAGCCTTCGCAAGGAAGCACCACGTGTGATTGGTGTGATTGTGCCCAACTTGGTGACTCATTACTATGCGGCGGTGCTCGATGGCATCGAAGACTATGCTTCCAAGTGTGGCTACTCTGTCATCAGTGCCAACAGCCACGAGAGCTATGTGCGCGAGGAGAAGGCTCTAGAAAACTTCCTCGACATGCACGTGGAGGGCATTATCGCTTGTCTGGCGCAAGATACTGTGGATTATTCTCATTTCGAGCAGCTCCACACTATGGGCATTCCCCTGGTGTTCTTTGCGCGATGCTGCTTGGAGGACAAGTTCTCGCAGGTTGTGGGCAACGGCGATGTTGCTGCCCAGGAGGCAACCCAGCATCTGATAGATGCTGGCGCAAGACGTATCGCCTTTGTCGGAGGGCCTAACCATCTAGACATGGTGCGTCGCAGAAAGCATGGTTATCTGGAGGCTCTTCGAGACAACCACATCCCCATAGACCGTGAGTTGGTGGTCTGTGACAAAATAGATTTCGACGTGGCGCGTAATGCAACTCTTCGCCTATTGGAGAGCGAGAACCGACCGGATGCCATCCTCGCCTTCAACGACATCGTGACCTATGCGGCCTTCGATGCCATCAAAGCGAAGGGCTTGAGCATACCGCAAGATGTAGCCATCATTGGCTTTACCGATGGAGACACTTCTGCCTTTGTCACGCCTAAGCTCACGGCCATCGTCGATAAGGCACACGAGCAGGGCGCAAAGGCTTGTGAACTCTTGATGAGAAGCATTAATGGCGATGAGAAAATATACAAAGAGGTTGTGCCGATGATACTCAAGATTAGGGAAAGCTCGGAGAAAGCGGATGCTCTTTAGTGACGGTGAAAAACTTGGCAACTTTTTTCCCACCGTCACTTATGCTTGTTAATGATTCGCAATACGTGAAGTTGTCAGCGTATGTATTTCTTCCCATTCTGAATATACACCCCATGCGCTGGCTTTGATATGCGTCGGCCGCAAAGGTCGTAGATTGGTGCCTGTGTCTGATTGTCGTTGTTGATGATGTTGTCTATGGCTGTTGAGTTTTCTTTTGTGTGGGAGAAAAGCCAGTCAAGACGCTCGTCGGTATAGCTCTGTTCGCACGTGTTCTGGTGGCTCCAGCCTTCTTCTGTCTCAAGTATCACTGTGCCTCCTGCGGCAATCACGCTTGTCTTGAAAGTTTCAACCGTAGGTATGCTCATCAGTACGTCGGCAGTACCCATTACTGTCAGCACGGGTGTCGTGGCAACATTGGTTGCGTTTAGTCCAGTGGGGTTGCCAGCCACAGGCATTGCAGCAGCGTAAAAGTTGGGGAAGTAGCTGAGTTGTGTCCAAGTTCCCGTGCCTCCCATGGATCCTCCCAATACGTAGATGCGGTTCTTGTCGTGTGTGCCGTCGGTGGCATATTGTTCCATCAGGCTGTTTACGACCTTGCGCAGTTGGCTCGTCCATCCACCTCCGGCAGGACTTTGCGGAACGATGAGCGTTGCAGGCAAGTTATGTGTCACAAGGTAATTGTAGATGTCCGTCACGCCTGGCTCTTTCAGCTGTCCCTCGTTGTCGTTCCCACGGGCAGTGCCTCCGTGTAGGTAGAGTACGAGTATTGGCACTTCAGGGCGATTAGTGCAGACATCGGCCTGGCGATAAGGCAGAGTGTATAGTCCGAGGGTGAATGTGTGCTTGGAGAAGATGGAGTCTTCGGCTTGCATGTCACAATAGGGTGACGTTAGCGAGGCCGTCGAAGCAAGTATTGTAGATGTACTCTCGTCAACAAGCTGGTAGGCACTGCCCTCTTTCATGGCTGGGGTGGTGAGCATCAGGCAAAGCTCTGGAGACGTGCCTCCTGCTTCTTGTGCATAGTTGCGGTCAAGCTTGTAGCGCAGTATGTCGGTCTCGTCGGTTGTGCAGTGTAAAAGCAAGGAAACACCATCAGCCAGTTTGCCCTTGTAATAGACTACAGGTTGTGCGCCTGGACATGGCGCAGGATGTGCCACTTGCGATGTGCCGCCAACGCACACTATCCTGCCGCCTGTGACATACAGCTTTTTGTAGGGACTCTTGTCGTTGACGTCTATGCCAAGTTCGTGCAGGTAATTGCCCAATGTCACGATATTTCCGCCCGAAATGTACATGCTTTGGTTGGTGTCTATGCCATCGTTGTCTAGTGAGTTGAGCAGCAAGTCGCCTCCGCTTATGCGTATGTCGCCAGCCGCATTGATGCAGTCATCGTAGGCATTGATGTTGAGTGTGCCACCAGTAATGCTCAGCGTGTCCTTGCTTTCAAGACCCTCTCCGCCGTCGTGCTCGGAGTACAGGTTGAGTATGCCGCCGGCAACAAGTATTCCACAGTCGGCCTTGATGGCCTTTGGCGAAGTTTTCAACGAGTCGGGGATGTTGTCGGTGTCGTTTCTGTCTCCTTCGTAAGCTTCGTATATGTATCTCTTTCCTGTGACACTGGCCGTAATCTCGCCGTCATTCATGGTGAACACGCTGTCGCATTTTATGGCCTTGCCGCCGTCGCCTATGCTGCTAAGATTTAGCTTTCCTCCGTTTATGATTACGTTTGCCGCACTGTTTATGCAGGCTGGTGCTTTTGTCTTCAGGTCATCTTCGTCCCAATAGCCCCCGCCTGTGGTTGTGATGTTGAGTGTGCCTCCGTTTATGAGCACATACTCATCAGTATGGATGCCATCCTTGACACAGCTAGTCATGTTGAGCGTGCCAGTGGAGGCCTTCAGTTCCACATACTCGTCGCACTTCATGGCGTGCTTGCCACGTCCATTGATGGTCAGTGCGCCTGTGCCTTGAAACTCCGCATGACCTTTTACAATCATGCAGGCCTTTTGCGAACCGCCGTCCATGTCGGTAATCACATTGTCGGTGTTTTCCTTCAACACGACGGCTATGCGTTTGTCGTTTTTTATTTGCACGGCGGCTCTTGTCTGGCTTGTAAGATTGAGCCCCTCAAACGAGAGCGTGATTTTGTAGTCGCCGCTGTGTAGGAACGACCCATTGTCGGATGTACCGCTGAGGCGATAGGTAATTTCGTCGCACACATCGGCACTCTGGCTCACCTGCACATCTGCGCCATTGACGTTTATGCTGACCAGCTCGTTAATGTCGGGGCTGACTTGTACAGTGGCCGTCGCACCATTGTAATGCACTGCTACTTCGCGAACATTGTCCGCAACGCTCGCCACGCAAACTAACGTAGCTATTAGAAATAGGAATAATAAACGTTTCATGTTGTCTTGTTTTTATTTTTTTTAGTCTATGCCAAACTTGATACTGCACGTTCCAACAAGCATTTTTTGAAGGCTGCGCATTTAATATGACCCGGCTAATAAAAGAAAGTAAAAAACAAAACGAGCTTTTTTGAAAATAGTAAGGCTTGCGAAATTTACACATTGTATAATTTTACTCTAATGCGTCTGTTTATATCAGTATAAGTCATACCGCCACCTGGTCGGGCGACATCGCTACCCGTTGGGAGGATATGCGTGCGCAGATGACAGCTGGTTTGAATCTCTCCATGGCAGGTCATCCTTTCTGGGGAATGGACCAGGGGGGCTGTGTGGAGAACCGCTATGTGAAGGCTCAACAGGAGTTTAACGAGAAGGGTACGGAGAATGCCGACCTCAAGGAGTGGCGTGAGTTGCAGACTCGCTGGAACCAGTTTGGTTGCTTTGTGCCTCTATATCGCACCCATGGTCAGTGGCCCACCCGCGAAGTGTGGAACATTGCCCCTGCCGACCATCCTGCTTACAAGACCATCGTGGCTTACGACAAACTCCGCTATCGCATCATGCCTTACCTCTATAGTATGGCAGGTATGGTTCACTTGAAGGATTATGCGTGCGCTCGTGATGGACTTCAATGGCGATGACAACGTGGATGTTCGGCTCTGCTTTAATGGCTTGTCCTGTGGTCGAGTACCGGAAGTACAGCCGCAACGTTTATCTGCCTAAGTAGAAGGGTTGGTATGACTTCTATACAGGCAAGTTCTATGCAGGTGGTCTGGCAAGGATGGTCAGTTTACTATCTATGAGGACGAGGGTACCAACTACAACTATGAGAAGGGTAGGTATGCTACTATTGATATCAAGTATAACGATGCGCAGAAGACTGTCACCATCGGTGCCCGCAAGGGTTCCTTCGATGGTATGTTGCAGAAGCGGCGTTTCAATGTTATCCTCGTGAATGCCCAAAATGGTCAGGGGGCAACCTCGTCAAGACTCCAAAGGGAAAAATGGTGAAGTATATTGGTCAACAAGTTGTTGTAAAATTGAAGTAATTTTCTTTACATATAAAGCCCTTTCTGTTCCTTTGAATCCTCAAGAGAGCAGAGGGGCTTTTTCTGCTTCCCATAGGGTAGTTTCATTTCTCCGTCGGGATGATTTTTTTCCCGTCGGGACGCAGAAAATTTTCCCTCGCCAGAGAAAGTTTTTTCTCTCGCCTAAGGGAAACTACTAAATCGGCAAAAAACAAAAAAAACGAGAAAATATTTGACATCTGTGCTTCTGGCACTCGCCCTTTTTCCGATGAATGCTCGTGAGCGGCAGCTCTTTGACAAAGGATGGCTTTTTATGCTGGCTGATAGTGCTGACATGGAAAAAATGACTATGTCGATGTGGGATGGCGGCAACTCAATTTGCCCCACGACTGGGCGATAGAGGGTGACTCAACGGACATAAGTTGGGTGCTCGTCCATACGGCTACAGTACCTTCGAGTACGATCTGACACCTTATATTAATAAGAAGGATGACAATGTAATTGCGGTGAAGGTGGACAACTCCGACCAACCAAACAGTCATTGGTACAGTGGTTGTGGTATCTATTGCCATGTATGGATCAACAAGAGTAAGAATATTCACATTTCGCAGTGGGACAGTATGTCTCTACTAGTTCCGATGGAATCGTCAAGGTACAACCATGCCGACGAGGTGGAACTCTTCGTTAATGGTAAAAGTCGGGGTATTCGCAAAAAACTAGTGTATAAGGCTGCGAACGAGGGAAAGAAATATAAGAATTCTACCGAGTATCACGTGATGTAGCGTGTCACTTATCAACCTGGTGAGGTCAAGGTTGTGGCTCGAAGAATGGGAAGGCAAGTGGGGTGCCAGATTATCAAAACACCAGGAGCCCCCGACCATATAGTCTTGAAGAAAAACTATCATGGCAATGCTTCTCTCGACGGAGTTCCTACCACTTTCGTGGAGGTTAGCGTAGTGGATAAAAATGGCAACCTCTGTCCGAATGCCGACAATCAAATTTTCTTCTCTGTTACTGTTCAAGAGGTTTTGAAGGGTTCCGAGGGTGAGGTTGGACCAAGGATTATAGGCACCGATAATGGATGTCAGACATCGCTGGAGCGTTTCACCGATCCACACCGCTTTTGTTTAAGTTATCTCGTATGTTTTTGGTCAAAAACTTGTTGATTCTCAACTTTTTGTTGTATCTTTGCACGCATTATGAAGATAAAGATAGAAAATGCTACGCCAGATTTGGCTTCCCATATAGCATCGCTCATTATGGAGGCGATGAACGCTGAGTGTTGTCAGAACTTTGCCGGACCTAAACATACTTTGGCGGATTTCCATCGTATGATGGAGAGTTTGGTGGAGATGGAAGATAGCCAGTACAGTTATCGTAATACCTTGGTCGCTTATACGTCGAGTGGTATTCTTGCCGGTATATGTGTGGCGTATGATGGGGGACAGCTTCGACAACTTCGTCGCCGTTTTTATGAGGCGGCGGAAGATGCTTTTGGCATAGATTACAGAGGGATGGTGGATGAGACCGAGGAGGGGGAATTCTATATCGACAGCCTTGCTGTGTCGAGCAACTTTCGAGGCAAGGGCATCGCTTCCGAATTGTTGAAGGCTGCGATTGTTCGTGGACGTGATTTGGGTATCCCTGCGGTAGGTTTGCTTGTAGATAAAGGCAATCCTAAGGCTGAGGCTCTCTATATAAGATTGGGCTTCCAATATGTAAATGATACCACTTGGGGAGGACATCCGATGAAACACTTGCAACATCGAGGGGACTAGGCATCGTTTTTTGCAAAAAACGCTTTGGCAGCATATAGGCAACCAAAGCGATTTCTTGTTGATGGTGTCGTGATTTTTATTTCAGCAACTTTGCGGCATATTTCCCCATCGCTTCATATCCCTTGGGGTTGAGATGCAACCAGTCGTCGGAGTATTCCGCCTTCAAACGTTGCGTGTCCTGAGGGTCGCGTACCAACTCGTCGAAGTCGATGACACCATCAAACTCGCTGCTCTTTCTTATCCATTCGTTGACCGTTTGGCGGATAGCCTCATGCCAGAAAGAATACCAACCATTGCCCTTGGTAGGGGTGATGGTTCCACCATACACCTTGATGCCCTTCGCCTTAGCTTTGGCAATGAGCACCTTGTAGCAGGTAATCAATGTATCTGCTGTATGCTCATAGTTGCCGTTCGAGCAACCGATGTCGTTGGTGCCCTCGAAGATGATAAGTTTTGTAACACCGTTTTGCTCCAAGATGTCACGGTCGAATCGCTTTATGGCAGGCTCGCTCAGTCCGCCCTCCACCACACAGTTTCCACCGATACCAAGGTTCAGCACGCCGTATGGCTTCTCTTGGTTCAAGGCATCGGAAAGGAAATCCGTCCAACGGTTCTGTAGGTTGGTTGTGCTGCCGCGCCCATCGGTTATCGAATTGCCAAGCACTGCCACGACTGGGAGGTTTTCGGCAGCCTTTACCTCGATGGCAGAGAGATTGTACCAGTGATCTACTTTCTCACCGTCGCTGAAACTCTTGTCCATAGGCTTGGCAGTCTTGTGCAAACCGTTGACAATGTAGGAGGTGGTGCGAGAACCACGGTGGGACGTGGCGTTCTCTGGAGTCTGTTTGCCATAGTCGATGGTGATGGTGAGACGTTGCCCAGTTTTCAGGTCATATTTGCTCACATCCGAATAGAAGGCTTTTCCTGGCTCGATGGTAACGGCTTTCTTGCCTCCAAAACTCAGATACTTAGCCGTCTTGTTTTTGATGAACCAGTTGTTTCCATCATCTGTGTCGGCGATATATACCGACTTGATTTCCACAGGTGTCTTGCCAAACTCATTGCTGAGTTTCAGTCGCAGTTCTTTGCCTCCGAAAGATACATGTACAATTTGGCGGCAAGAGCGATTGCTGAGGCTTTCCTTTGGCATGTCACCCTTTCCTGTCCATTCCACGGCTGTCGCCCAAGTTCCCTTCCACACATCCTGTGCTGAAACCGTAGTTGCGGCGAGTAACAATAAGGCGGCGATTCCTAATAATTTTTTTTTCATTGTTTGCTGTTTTGCTTTTAGTTATTATCAACACTGCAAAGTTACTAATATTTTACGAAAAGGTAGTTTCTTTAGGGTTTCAATTTGTTTTTATCTTGTTGCATAAATGAAAAGAGTCTCTTCAAAAGTATGATAATACTTTCGGGAGGCTTCTTTGGGGATGTCTTTTACTTTTCTAACTCCTCGATTTCGTTTTCTTCCATGTCTCTGTCCAGTCTGTCTCTCCAGAGATACTTTCTTGTTTCGTGCACGATGATGCCGTTGAGGAAGAGGAGGGAGATGAGGTTAGGGATAGCCATGAGGGCGTTCATACAGTCGGCGATGTTCCATACCAAGCCAAGGCTGATGACGCTGCCCAAGAAGATGCTGATGATGTAGAGCACACGATAGCACAGCATCCACTTCTTTCCCTTGAGATACTCCACGCAACGTTCGCCATAGTAGCTCCATCCCAAGATGGTGCTGAAGGCAAAGGTGGCGAGACCAAAAGTGAGGAGAGGAGCACCGATGTAGGGTATCTTGCCGAATGCTTGTTTGGTCAATGCGGCACCGTCATGGTAGTCGATGTCTGGATAGGCGATGATACTGGAGGTGACGACGAGTCCTGTCAGGGCACAGATGATGACTGTGTCCCAAAAAGTTCCTGTGGAGGATACTAATGCCTGGCGCACAGGGTTGCGTGTCTGTGCCGCCGCCGCAACGATAGGGGCGGATCCCAAGCCCGACTCGTTGGAGAACAGACCTCGGGCGATACCATATCTGGCAGCCATCATTAAGGTGGTGCCTGCGAAGCCACCGCCTGCCGCCTTGGTGGTGAAGGCTGACTCCACAATGAGTTTGATGGCAGGTATCAGGTAAGCATGGTTGACGAAGAGAATGTAGATGCAACCCAAGACATAAAACAAGGCCATGAACGGTACCAACATACCACAAATATTGGAGATGGATTTTACCCCTCCGATGATTACGGCTGCACCCAATGCGCAGATGACGGCTCCCGTGATGTAAGGTGAGATGCCATATTGGTTTTCTGCCAGGGTAGAGATGGCGTTGGCTTGCACGGTGCTGCCTATGCCGAAGGAGGCGAGGGCGGCAAAGATGGCGAAGAGGATGGCGAGCCATTTCCAGCCCAGTCCTTTCTCCAGGGCATACATCGGACCTCCTAGCATTCTGCCTCGTTTGGTCTTCACGCGATATTTTACTGCGAGCAATCCTTCGGCATACTTGGTCGATATGCCAAAGACACCCGTCAGCCAGCACCAGAGCACGGCGCCAGGGCCACCCAGCGCAATGGCTGTTGCCACACCGATGATGTTGCCCGTTCCGATGGTGGCGGCAAGGGCTGTCGCCAAGGCTCCGAACTGCGATACGTCACCTGTGGCATTCTTGTCTTTCTGGACGGACAATTTGATGGCCTTGAAAATCTTACGCTGAGGAAAGCGCAAGCGAATTGTCAGGAAAATATGTGTTCCCAACAATAATATGATCATGGGCCATCCCCAGAGGAATGAACTGAACGCAGTGAAAAAATCGTTGATTGCTTCCATATTTCTCTCTTATTTTTTTATGTGATTATTCAAACCTAACCTTGACATTGGAAAACCCTATGGCCTTCATCATGTTGTAGAATTGTTTCTGGGCGTTGTTTTCCGCCGAAGCGATGTTGGCAGGGGAAAGACACCGTTTCTTCATGTTGACGTAAGCTCGGTTGTACATGGCTTGGCGGTCTTTGCCCGTCCACTTGCCGCTCTCGAAGAACGACTGGGTCTTAGCCTCGTCGATGAAGTTGTTGTCGAGTAACTTAATGTTGGGCAAGGTGCATATGATGGTGTCCTTGTAGGCTTGTATCCATCCTTCCTTGGCATCTCGCATGTCGATGCCAAGGCGCATCGTGCCGTAGTAGATACGCACGAGTTGGTCATCGCCAAAGAATCCATGTCGGGTTGTGTCGATGAGTTCCTCGTCACTGATGGAAAGAAACTCCCATTGCCCGATGGCTTCTATTGATTTCACTTGGGTGGGGGAGAGTATCGTCTCTCCAATGTTTCCTCCCTCCACGTGGTTGTCTTTGTTCCACCAGTAGAGGCTTCCGCCGATGATGACCACGAGTGTCAATATGATGATGATTTCTAGTTTTTTCATGTCCGTGTCCTCCTTTATGAATTTTTCTTTTCGATGGTCGAACTGTCGAGAAGCGTCTTCAAGTCGTCGAGGGTGAACTTCTTGCGGAAGGTAATCTTGATGTTGCCTTCCTTGAAGCCCATGTCGATGAGTATGGGGATGAGTGTGTTGGCGGCATTTTGTCGGGCGGTCTCGATGATGTTCATGTTGGGGATGTCGCGAATGATGCCTTCTCTGCCTTGTTGTTCATATTGAGACAACTCTGCGTCGCTGAAGTTGCTGCGTGTGAAGGATACAAACTGCTTGATGCCTTCATGGTCTATCTTGCTGCCAGTGAGCATCACCTTGGGGTCAGGCAGGATGATTTCTATCTTTTCCCCCTTGCGGTTTACGTTCTTGGTGGAAAAGTCCTTGAAGTCGATGTAAGCCTTGATGGTGGCGTCCATGGGGATGGCAACCTTACGATTGGATCCAGGCACCTCGATGTTGAAGGTCTTCTTGAGGAAAGACCCTTTCAGCTTGATTTGGTCATCGTGGGTGACAATCTTGTGGACCTGCGCTTCTGCTGTATAGAGTCGGCTGCACTTCTGTATCTGCATCACCATCACGGGAATCGTGTCGATGACTTCCACCTTCTCATCCGTCTTTTTTGGGGAACAGGAAGAAAAGGCTATGACCATTGCTGCCAACACAAGAAACAATGCCTTTCTCATACTAAATTGTCTTGTTTTGGCTGCAAAGTTACATCAAATTGTTTGAAAAACCAAATAAATTCTTTATTTTTGTAATATTCTGTTGCGTTTGCAGTGCAGTCTCGTGTGTTATGCAGTCCGAAAAGTGTTAATGAATACAAAAAAGTATATTTTTTCATATGTTGGTTAAACCTTTTCTCTGGTGACGCGTCAAATAGTCGATTAGAATTCATAAACTGAACTTTTATAATATCGTGTGAGAACAATAGGTTTTTAGTTAGTAAAAAGATTAAGAAGTACTCTCTTGTGAAAGAGGGTGCTTTTTTGTTTTTTTGCAATCTGTGGGCAAAAAGCTTTGCTGTATGATATTTTTTGCTTACCTTTGTGCCACGAAACTATAAATCAAAAGAATGAAGAAAATAATTCCTTTGTTTTTCGCAGCCTTAGTGGTGGGTGGTTTGACCGCATGCAGCGAAAAGAAAAAGAGCGATGTTATCATAGCTCCTAAGCCAGTGGCTCCTAAGCCAAAAAAGACTCAGAAAATGAGTGGGTATGAGCAAGCACGGGATGTGGAATGGCTTGGCTCTACCTATAAAGTGATCGTTAAGCGTGAGGCAGATGGCTGTTTGCCACTTGCCAAGGGGGATGATAATACGAAATACTATGATAATAAGATTACAGTTCGTATTCTTCGCAAGGACGGCACGGAGTTTTTTAACCGTACTTTCCTGAAGTCAGATTTCACGGGTTTCCTTGATACGCATACAAGTGAAGAAGGAGCTTTGCTCGGCTTTGTATTTGTTGAGGCTGATTCCAATGAACTGACTTTTGCTGCGAGCGTAGGTTCACCTGATGTGACAAGCGATGAGTATGTTCCCCTGGTTGTGAAAATCTCTCGTCTCGGTGCTGTTTCCATGGGGAAAGATACCCAACTTGATACAGGGGGAGATGAAACTCAAACATATCGGGATGAAGAGGACGAGGGCGTTTGATAGACAGAAATGTATAATCCTTGGGATAAAAAAGCTCCCGATGACCAATCACCGGGAGTCAAGCTAATGAATTTGTTGTTATCTTTGAGGCATACAACCATTACTTAAAAAGCTTCCTATAGTCTTTTTCGAAGCTTAGTGGATGCTTTCCGATGAAGAGCACGTTGAGCAAGCAGTTGGCTGCCAACTCCTCGTCATTGAGGTCTGCACCCCTACCTTTTCTTACTTCTTTTCCTAGGCAAGTGTCCCAAGTTGTGTTGAAACTGTTGTCGTCGGCTCCCACTATCATGTCCTTGCTGTTAGGAGATTCCTTCAACTCATACTTGATGGTTTTCTTGGATGGCACTGGCTGTATGCTGCAGAGCATATTGAAAGCTTTCTCGAAGACATCTCGGTGCAGATGCGCATTAGGGAACATCTCGTTGACTGCTGGGAATAGCTCCTCAAACTCGAACGATTGGAATAACTGATAGAGCTTCATTCTAATTGATACTTTATGATTTATACTTAGAACTTTGCCATCTTGATGGCATCGATGGCACACTCGTCACCCTTGTTGCCCAGTTTACCGCCACAACGGTCTTTAGCCTGCTGTAGGTCATTGGTTGTCAGCAAACCATAGATAACTGGTATCTCTTGGGTTGCATTCAGACGAGCGATGCCATATGTCACACCCTGACAAATGTAGTCGAAATGAGGAGTCTCGCCTCGAATCACGCAACCTAGGATGATGACAGCGTCGTAACCGCCATTGAGCACCATCTGATGAGCACCATAAATCAGTTCGAAACTGCCTGGTACGGTTTTCACATGGATGTTCTCTGTGAGAGCACCGTGCTTCTCTAAAGTCTCGACGGCTCCTTCGAGCAAGGCACCAGTTATCTCTGGATTCCATTCTGCCACCACAATGCCAAAGCACATGTTGCTAGCATCAGGTACCTTGCTGAAATCATAGTCTGACAAATTATGAAGTGCTGTAGCCATTAGTTAGATGCTCTTTCTATATATTTATCAATCTCTGAGCTTTGTACAAGCATAGAGTTTACATACTTCTTCTTTACATCCTGATAGAGCTTCAAAGCTTCTTCCTTCTTGCCCTGGCTTTCGAGAATCTCGCCAGCCTTTAGAAGGAAAGTAGGGGAAAGACTGTTGTTCGCATCGTCGGCAGACTTGTCATCAGCCAAGCTGGCTGCTTTCTTGAACGCGTTTACAGCGTTGTCGAGCTGGTTTAGTTGAGCGTAAACGTCACCTAAGGCAGCCTGGGAAGCTGGTGAAATCATCTGGTCACCCTTGGTAGAGTAAGCGTTGAGGCTCTTCTCCGCCTCTGTCCATTTGCCGAGGTTGGCATAGCAAAGACCTGCATAGAGGTTGGCCAGATTGCCTGCCTTGGTGCTGCTGTAGTCGCTGGCAATCTTGAGAAAACCTACATAGCCTGCGCCGTCACCATTGAGAGCCTGATCGTACATGTCGTTGTTGAAGTAAGTCTGACCCTTGCCTAACATGGTGCTAGCCTTGTCCTCACGAGGACCGGAAATCTGTGTCAGATAGACGAAAATACCTGCAATAACTACGATGACCGCAACTATTGCGCCAAGAATCACCTTCTTGTTTTTCATGAAGAAGGCCTCACGAATGTTAAGGCTCTCACTCTCTAGAGCCTGTACGTTTTTGTTTGCCATTTTTTATTTTTGTTTTTTATTATTCTGTCATGGTTCTGTCGTCTGGTTTGTACCATTGCTACAGATTAGGTTGCAAATTTACGCAAATTTATCCATATATTGAAATTTCTAGCCCACTTTTTTCGTTTTTTGCGCATTTTCTGCTAACTTTGCAGTCCAATAGCTGCGTAGTACGTATGATTTTAAAGAATATTTCGATTATTAATTATAAGAACATCAAGGCGGTAAACCTTGAATTGTCATCCAAAATTAATTGTCTTATCGGCCATAATGGGGTGGGTAAGACCAACTTCCTTGACGCCATTTATTACCTTTCTTTCTGTCGAAGTGCATACAATCCCATCGACTCGCAGGTGATTACGCATGATGAGGCTTTTTTCATGTTGGAAGGCAACTATCTAGACGAACAGGGAAATGTGGAAAACATCTACTGTGGCATGAAGCGTGGCACAAAGAAACATTTCAAGCGCAACAAGAAGGAATATAAGCGTCTCTCGCAACATATTGGCTTGATTCCGTTGATATTTGTCTCACCGTCAGACACTTCGTTGATTGAGGGGGGAAGTGAGGAGCGTCGCCGACTGATGGATGTGGTGATTTCGCAGTACGACCATTCTTATATCGAGGCTCTTGCTAACTACAACAAAGCTCTGCAGCAGCGTAATGCGCTCTTGAAGCTGGAGGAAGAACCCGATGCAGCCTTGCTCGATATTTGGGAGCGGGAGATGGCACGCATAGGAGAATTGCTCTATCAGAAACGAGATGCTTTTGTGCAGGAATTGATTCCGGTATTTCAGCAGATTTATCAGCACGTGTCGGACAATCGGGAGGAGGTTAGTCTCCGCTATGTGTCTCATTGTCAGCGTGGATCTCTCCTTGATGTGATACAGAAGGATAGGTTCAAAGATCGTGCCGTGGGGTATTCCCTTCATGGGGTGCATCGTGATGACCTGGAGATGCTGATAGGGGGGTATCAGATGAAGCGAGAGGGAAGCCAGGGGCAACACAAAACTTTTGTGTTGGCGTTGAAATTGGCGCAGTTTGATTTCTTGCGTCGCACCTGTTCTGGTACCACACCGCTCTTGCTTTTGGATGATATTTTTGATAAGTTGGATGCACGGCGAGTGGAAGCCATCGTGCAGTTGGTTTCGGGCGACAACTTCGGACAGATTTTTATCACTGATACCAATCGTGATCATCTTGACAAGATACTGGCGAAAAGCGATGGTGACTATAAGATATTTACCGTAGAGGATGGGAGGATAGAAAATGTTTAGAAGAAAAGTGAGGTCGATTCAGGACTTGCTTCCTGAGGTGTTACGCCATGAAGGATTGGAGACACCTCTCCGGCAGCAGCGTTTGATTTCCTCTTGGGAGGAAGTCGTGGGTACTTCTATCGCCCAATATACGGGCAAGCCTTTCATCAAGAACCAAACGCTTTTTGTGAAAGTAAACAATCCCGCCCTCCGTGCCGACTTGTCGATGGGACGTAGCATTCTCGTACGTCGGCTCAATGAGAAAGCGGGAGCGCAAATCATCTTTGACATCAAGTTCTATTGATACTGAAGCATACTTCGTCCATTACGATGTCGTGTCTTTCAGAAGGGATGGTTTGCTCCTTTTGAAAGCCAAAGCATACACCTATTTTATATATAGATGATTTCCATTTGGAAAGGAATCGGTCGTAAAATCCCTTGCCTCTGCCTAGGCGATGACCTTTGTCATCGAAGCTCATACCGGGAATGATGGCAACTTCTATTTCTCTGTATCGGTTTTCGGGGAACAGCTTGCCGATAGGCTCCATGATGTGAAAACTGCCTTCGGCAAGGTCATGCTTGTCTGTGTATTCTCGCAGAATCATATTCTCGTCATCTATCACGACGGGCAGGAGAACTTGCTTTCCTACTGCCACAAGCTCATCTAGCCACTCGTGGGTATCTACCTCGTCGGGAAGGGAGTAATAGAGAAGGATTGTCTGGGCAGCCTTTACCTTGGGATGGTTTCTTAACTGGGAGATAGCTGAAAACGACAGTTCCCCAAGTTGCGCTTGGGTAAACTGCCGCTTTCTATGACGGATTTCTTTTCGCAGTTCTGATTTATTCATTATTTCTTAGCTTGTTGTTTGGGCCATGAAAGAGTTGCTGCTGTGTACCGAATGATAGTTGTAAGGTATCGTTGTCATAGCAACTTTTTGCTTCTTTGCTTTGCCCTTTGCCGTCGCAGGCTTTTTGGGGAAGGCTGCGTGATTGTGAAATACGTCCAAGGTCTGCTTGATGACGGGATCGTCTTGGTTGATGTATTCCGTCCAAGCCTGTTCGTTGAGCATGTTGTAGATGATTCTGCCATTGATGATGCGCTCCAAGAGCTTGTGCGACTTCTTGATGAGCAAATTGCGACGCTGCAAACCATGCTGGTCGGCATAGTTGGCGAACTTCTCTACCATATCTTGCTTTGCGAGGTAGTCCGACAGTTCCATCATCTCCTTAAAGTTGTTCAACTTTGGACGGTTGTCATCTGTGTAGGTGAAAGCATACTGGAGTATAAGACCGCTGAGGCTAGCCTCCTTGAAGTAGGAAGTCATGCCTAGGGTGTCTTCGGGAACGAAGATGTCGGGTGTGATACCTCCACCGCCGTAAACGATGCGTCCCAACCCAGTATGGTAGGCAGGACCCGTGTGTTTGATGCTGTCCTGTGAGAAGAACTCGCCGTGCTGATAACGAGTGAGGAGATCCTGCTCATAGTCTTTGTCGTCGCCCAGAGTATAAGGTTTCTGGATGCAACGTCCCGACGGGGTGTAGTATCTGGCTATGGTCAGACGGATGAGGCTATGGTCGGGGAACTCCAACTGTTGTTGTACCAAACCTTTGCCGAACGAACGGCGACCGATAATGGTGGCGCGGTCGTTGTCCTGCATGGCTCCTGCGAAAATCTCTGCCGATGAGGCTGAACCCTCGTTGATGAGCACGACCAAAGGTATCTTTTGGTAGGAACCCCTGCCGTCGCTGCGGTACTCCTGGCGAGGAGACTTGCGCCCTTGGGTATATACAATCAACTGCTTGTCGGCCAAGAATTCGTTTGCCATGTTGACAGCTGCGGAGAGATAGCCACCCGAGTTGTCGCGAAGGTCGATGCAGAGGTTCTTGAAGCCTTCCTGTGACAGTTTTGCCAAGGCAATGAGCATCTCGGGATAGGTGTTCTCGCCGAAGTTCTTGATGCGGATGTAGCCTGTCTCGTCATCCAACATGTAAGAAGCGGTCACGCTCTTGGTTGGAATCTCGCCACGTGTCACGTTGAAAGACTGTATTTTCTTGCTGCCATATCTGATGACCCCTATTTTCACCTTGGTGTCCTTGGGACCCTTCAGGCGGTGCATCGCCTCTTGGTTGGTTACAATCTTGCCCACGAAAGGCTTGCCGTCTATCGCCACAATCTTGTCGCCAGCCAACAATCCGGCTTTCTCTGCCGGTCCGTTCTGGATGACGTTTTGTACATGTATGGTGTCATTGCGGATTACAAACTCCACGCCCACACCCGAGAATGAACCTTTGAGATCGTCGGTGGCGATGAAGGCATCCTTGGCACTGATATAGACGGAGTGAGGGTCTAGCTCTGCCAAGATGAGCGGAATCGCCTTATCTACCAGAGAGTCGATGTTGACGGCATCGACATATTGGTCATCAATGATGTGGAGCAGGTTGTTCAGGCGATTGCTTCCACTGTTGATGATGTTGAGTCGGTTGCCCGAAAAGTGGTTGGAGAAGAAAGACCCGAGGAAGATGCCCACCACGACGCAGACCGCCATGATGATAGGCATAAACCGGTTGTTCTTATTCTTGTTCATATCCATATAGTTACTAACGTTTACTTTCTTTATATGTAAAATCTCTCGTTTCTCTATTCCTCGTGGCTCTCAGCAGTGCCTCTCGTGTCATCGGGGTCGAGGTATTCCACTTTGATGCCAGCTCGTTCCATGAGTGTGATACCATCGTTGAGACGATATTTCTCGGCATATACCACTCGCTTGATGCCTGCCTGGATGATGAGTTTGGCGCATTCGATGCAGGGCGAGGCGGTAACATAGAGTGTGCTGCCGTCGCTGTTGTTGCTGCTTCGAGCCAACTTAGTGATGGCGTTTGCCTCAGCATGTAGCACGTATGGCTTGGTGATGTCGTTTTCCTCGCAGACATTCTCGAATCCGCTTGGTGTGCCGTTGTAGCCATCGCTGATGATCATCTTGTCCTTGACCACAAGTGCTCCCACTTGGCGTCGTTTGCAATAGCTGTTCTCTGCCCAGATGCGAGCCATGCGAAGGTATCGCAGGTCGAGCTTCTTTTGTTTATTTTCCATTTTTCTTGATTTCGTTACGTTCGAGCAGGGCGTCGATGGTAGGCTCTTGTCCGCGGAATCGCTTATAGAGTGTCATCGGGTGCTCTGTACCACCTTTCGACAACACGTTGTCGCGGAAGCTCTGTGCTGTCATCTGGTCGAAGATGCCGTTTTTCTTGAATACGCTGAATGCATCGGCATCCAGTACCTCTGCCCATTTATAGCTGTAGTAGCCGGCGGCATATCCGCCTGCCATGATATGTGAGAACTGCACGGTCATGCAGGTGTTGGGCAACTGAGGCATGACGATGGCTTCCTCCCATGCTTTTTTCTCGAATGGGATGATGTCGGCGGTAAACTCGTCTTTTTTGGTGTAGTAAGCCATATCGAGGAGTCCGAAGCTTACCTGGCGCAGGCAACCATAGGCTGCCATGAAGTTGCGGCTCTTCACGATGCGTTCTATCAACTCGTCTGGCAATGGTTCGCCTGTTTGGTAGTGGAAGGCGAAGGTGCGGAGGAAGGCTTTCTCGACTCCGTAGTTTTCCATAAACTGCGAGGGCAATTCCACGAAATCCCACCATACGTTGGTGCCCGACAGGCTCTCGAAGCGAGTATTGGCAAACATGCCGTGCAGGCTGTGCCCAAACTCGTGGAGGAAGGTCTCTACCTCGCCCAGTGTCAAGAGAGCCGGCTTCTCCTCTGTAGGTTTGGTGAAGTTCATCACCACGCTCACGTGCGGACGTACATTCTTGCCCTTGTGGTCTATCCACTGTCCTTGGAACTCGGTCATCCAGGCACCGCCCTGTTTGCCTTTGCGGGGGAAGAAGTCGGCATAGAAGACGGCGAGATAACTGCCATCCTTGTCGAAAACCTCGTATGCCTTTACGTCTGGATGATATACGGGGATGTCTTTGTTTTCCTTGAAGGTGATACCGTAGAGCTTGTTGGCGAGTCCGAACACACCACTGATTACCTTGTCGAGCTGGAAGTAGGGGCGAAGCATCTCTGCGTCGAGATTGAACTTCTCCATCTGCAGCTTGTGTGAGTAGAAGCTGAAGTCCCACGGCTGTATTTGGAAGTCTTCTCCCTCCAAACGTTTGGCGAGGTTTTCTATCTCTATCACTTCCTTGACGGCTGTAGGCTTGTAGGCGGCGATGAGATCGTTCAGCAACTTATATACGTTTTCCACGTTGCTCGCCATGCGATGCTTCAACACATAGTCGGCGTATGTCTCAAAGCCAAGAAGCTGGGCTAGCTCACGGCGCAAGTTGATGAGACGCTTGCAAATCTCCAGGTTGTTGGAGTCGTTGTCGTGCGTACATTCTGTGTTGCGTGCCATATACATCTCCTTGCGAAGATCGCGCTGGGTGGAGTAGGTCATGAATGGGGAGTAGCTGGGGTAGTCGAGGGTGAAAATCCATCCCTCTTTTTCGTGCTCCTTGGCATTCTGGGCGGCGGCTGCGATGGCTGTCTCTGGAAGACCATCCAACTGTGCTTTGTCGGTGATGTGCAGGGTGTAGGCTTTGTTCTCCTTCAAGAGGTTTTGCGAGAATTGCAGGGTGAGGATGCTTGCCTCTTCGGTCAACTTGCGAAGACGCTCCTTGCCTTCCTCGTCGAGCAAGGCACCGCTGCGTACAAAACCGTCGTAGCTGGTGTCGAGCAGCATTTGTTCCTCAGGTGTAAACTCACGGTTAGGATGGTCGTGGACGAACTTGATGCGCTCAAAGAGTTTCTTGTTGAGCGTGACGTCGTTTGCGTGTTTGGTGAGGATAGGACTCAGCTTTTGCGCCAAGGTCTCCATCTCGTCGCAAGTCTCTGCGCTCATCATGCACGAAAAGACGTTGGATACACGGCTCAACAGGTCATAGTAATGATCACCCTTCTCTGTATCTACACGAGCGATGGTGTTCTCGAAGGTAGGTTCAGCCGGATCGTTGACAACCTTGTCGGTAGCCTCGTCGTCACGGCGGATGCCCTCCATGAAGGCTTCCTCGTAGTCAGATAGCTGAATACGAGTAAAAGGCACCGTGTCGTGCGGTGTATTGTAAGGTTCAAAAAAAGGATTTATTCGTTTCTCTACGTTCTTTTCGATATTCTTTTCGTCTAGCATACTAACTTTCTTTTAATTTTATCTGCAAAGTTAGCAAAAAAAGACGTGATAACGTTGGTAATAATCAAGAATTTAACTAATATTATCTGTTAATCAACTTCTCTAGGGCAGGGATATGGATTCTACCCCTGTTCAGCGACAGTAATTCGTCGGCTTTCAAGCGGTTGAGCGCCCGTGATATGTCCAGGCGGCTGTCGTTGAGTTCCTCGGCGATGCGGTTCATTTTGATGTAAAATATCTTTTCGCCTGCGGGGCGTATGCAGTGGGTCTCGAAGAAGCGGATGATGCGCTCGTCGAGGCTCTTGGGAGGCACGCTGAGGAGGCGGCGGTTCATCTTCTGGGTTTGGGCGGAGATGAGGTTGAGGAGGTTGATGCGGAAAATGGCAAACTCTTGCGAGAGCTTGAGCACGTCCTGCTTCTCCAGACGCATGACGCTACAGTTGTTTCTGGCGATGTAGGTATGGGTGAATCGTTGGCTCAAGCCAAAGATTCGCTCGGGTTGGAATATCTCCGGGGCAGTGATGTCTTCCTCTATGCGATAGCCGTGGTCGTCGGCATCGGTGATGACATTGACGTCGCCTGTGAGTAGGAAAAACAGATGCTGGCAGTGTTCACCCTCGCCGACGATAAGTTCTCCTTCTTTGATTTTCTGGAAGTCGAACTTCGTGATGCCGGCTGCATGATGCAAGTCGTTGCGGCTCAGCCCCAAAAAGAGGGGGAGTGAGAGCAGGGTGTCGTATAGTCTGTTTTCTGCCATGTGCCTTTGTTGGTGCGAAATGTCTCTAACTCTTATTCTGCCAATATCTTTTTCATGGATGGCGAATACCACACCTGGTTGTTGCCCTTGTTGTCTGAGTAGATGAGGTAGGCGAGTAGGTCGGGGTGCTTCTCCAGTATCTTTTGTGCTCCCTTCATGCCTAGCACCATGAAGGAGGTGGCGTATGCGTCGGCTGTGGCGCAGTTGTCGGCTACTACCGTGGCCGACAGAATGTTGTGTTGTACGGGGAAGCCTGTCTTTGGGTCGATGGTGTGGGCGTATTTTTTGCCGTTCTTATAGTAGAAGTTGCGATAGTTGCCACTGGTTGCCATAGCCTTGTCGGTAACGTTGAGCACGGTTTGCAACTCGGTGTTGGTGTTGAGGGAGTCGTCGGTTGGCTTGTTGACCCCGATGCGCCAAGGCACACGCTTTTCGCTGTTGCCACGCGTTACCACTTCGCCGCCTATCTCTACCATGAAGTTCTCGATGCCTTTGCGCTTGAGCAGTCGTGCCACCACGTCGCTGCCGTAGCCTTTGGCGATGGCGGAGCAGTCGAGCATGATGTTGGGATTTTGTTTCTTGACATGGCCTGCCTCCAAGACCACTTTATGGTAGCCTACCAGCGCGCGGATGCTGTCGATGACTTCCTTGCTTGGGGTGATGCCTTTCTTGAATCCAAATCCCCACACGTTGACCATCGGTGCCACGGTGATGTCGAAGGCACCGTCTGTCTCCTTGGATATTGTCTCTGCAAGTTCGAATACTTCTTTGAACATTCCGTCCACAGCCACGTCTTCGTTGCGGTTGATGCGCGAGATGATGGAGTTCTTGTTGAAGGGGGACAGGGAATTATCTACCTTCTGCAACTCCGCCTCTATCTCTTTCTGATAGTTCTCGTCGCTCTGGTAGGTGATGTGATAGATGGTGCCGAAGGTGAAACCCTCGTCGTGCTGATAAGGGGTGACGTGTTGTTGGCGGATGATGAATATCGTGCCGACAATGAGAATGACTAGGAACGGCAGTTGCCAAAGGAGTTTTTTCTTGCTCATAAATGTGTTGTTATAATTCGTAAGTTATGTTGAAGGTGCCACCGAAGCGCGAGCCTCCTTGCTTGCCAAATCCCGGCACATACCAGGTGTTGCCCAAGTCGCCGTCGTTGTGGGCGATGCGGCGTCTGTATCTTACGCTCCATCCTAGGCGGATAGGTCCACATATCTTGGCATCTACTCCAAACACGCCTTCTAGCCAGTGGTAGTTGCAGGATACGCCCTTTGCGCGGTAGGGGGCTGTGTCTCCCCAGACGGGGTCTGTCATGTCTGGTCCCTCCAGGTCATACTTGAAGGTGGTGAAGGCATATCTCACACCACCGTACAAGCGGTAGATGTCATGCTTGTTCTTCATGAGGTTCCAGTCCATGCCGATACGGCCGTACGGGGCACTTGCTTTATACTGGATGTTGGTGCCGTCATCCTTGGCGTCGGCTTTGCCATATCCCAGTTCCACGATGGGGAAGTATTTGTCCTTGAGGTTGATGCGTAGCGCTGCCTCGTATTGACCGTAGTCGCCGAGCAGCATCTGTCCTGCGCCAAAGGCATCGACGCTCACTGCCACACCTCTGAACAGCGGCACGGTGTCGGGCTGCGCTACCATCTTCTTGATTCTGGACTGCGCTTGTGCTGTCAGACTCGCCGTGGGCAGCAGGAAGCTACTCGCGAGCACCAAAATAGATGAGGAAATGTGCTTTGCTTGCATCGAAGTTTACGTCTTTATGGTTGATGACTATTGAGTCTATCAGGTTGTGGGTCGTACGCACGCCGGTAAGGGTGTGGAAGTAGGACGGACTGCAGTCGATAGACTCGAAATGTAGCTGGTTGTCCTTTGACACGATGACCGTGTCCAGAAACGTTCTTTCTTGGGCATCCTGCACCTTGAAACGCAGGGTGTCCTCGGGATTGATGTAGCTTACGGGCAGACTGAAGCTGTCGGCATTTTCCTGTAGGTTGAGCAGGATGCTGTCCTCGCCACTTCTCGTTTTGGTGGTGATGGTGAGGTAGGAGCCTGTAAGCTGCTTGATGTTGCCGTCCAACTTATACTTGGTATGTACCGTGTTGTTGAGCGGACAGTCGAGGGTCGTGCAGCCCACCATCGCCATGATAAGCATCAGTATGATAGGGATTATTTTCCGCATCTTAGTTCCTTTTCTATTTGATAGTCGTTACGATTGGGGTTCTGACGGCTCATGAGGTCTCCCAAGAAACCTGCCAGGAAGAGTTGGCTGCCCAGCAACATCGCTGTCAGGGCGATGAAGAAGTAGGGCGAGTCGGTGATGAGGTGCCCATAGATGCCGTGGTGCAGGTCGATCATCTTGTCGATGCCCAGTCCGATGAGGGCGAGGAAGGCGATGAAGAACACGACGGTGCCCAGAAAACCGAACACGTGCATTGGCTTCTTGCCGAAGTTGCTGAGAAACCAAAGGGTCATCAAGTCGAGATAGCCGTTCACAAAACGGTTCCATCCCATGAACTTCGACGTGCCAAACTTGCGTGCCTGGTGGTGTACGGGCTTTTCGCCTATCTTGTCGAAGCCGGCGTTCTTGGCGAGGTAGGGGATGTAGCGGTGCATCTCTCCATATACCTCGATGTTCTTGACCACATCCTTGCGGTATGCCTTCAGACCGCAGTTGAAGTCGTGCAGGTTGTGGATGCCGCTCACCTTGCGGGCGGTGGCGTTGAAAAGTTTGGTCGGTATGGTCTTGGAGAGTGGGTCGCCCTGCTTGCGGTTCATTTTGTAGCCAGAGACGAGGTCGTATCCCTCCTTTGTAATCATGTTGTAGAGTGCGGGAATCTCGTCGGGAGAGTCTTGCAAGTCGGCGTCCATGGTGATGACTACGTCGCCCTGTGCCTCCTTGAAGCCACAGTAGAGCGCGGGACTCTTGCCGTAGTTGCGGCGGAACTTGATGCCTTTCACGTGCTCGGATTTCTCTGACAATTCCTCGATGACCTCCCAGGAACGGTCGGTGGAGCCATCGTTGACAAAAATTACCTCATAGCTGAAGTCGTTGGCTTTCATCACTCGCTCTATCCAAGCATAGAGTTCGGGCAAAGACTCTTCCTCGTTGAAGAGAGGTACAACTACTGTTATATCCATTGTTATGTGTTGTTTTATGAAATTCTATGATGTTTTTTATTAGCCTTGGAGGTGAGTCGTTTGCTGCTTCTTCACCTTTCGGCTCATGAGTGCTGCGATGAACGGACTGAGCACGGCACCTGCGACGAGGTCGGTAATCATGAAAGCCGATGCCCATGCGATAGGAGTCATCATGCCAAATGCCTCCATCAGCGTGTTGATTTCACTTTGGGGAATGTTGGATGACTGCAACATCTGGCGGTAGGTTTCCATCAGTTGGCTCATGAAAACTCCAGTGTTGAGAAATCTGAACCAGAGGTATTGCACGATGGTGAGCAGGAGTGTGGCGTTGAAGAATGTCTGTAAACAATAGAAGAGGCTTCGGCGGAAGGAAATGACGCCGTCGAGGGCATAGTCTCTGAAAGCCTTCAGTCTTTTTGCCACCACAAAAGGCGTACTGATAATCAGTACATTTGCTAAAAGTCCCCAAAAGGAGTGGTTAGGATGAACCGACCACATTGTCAAAGCGAAACTTGCTATCCAGATAGCCCCTAGGATAGCTCCGTCTTGTCGGGCAAAGGCCCTTGTCTGTATCAATTTTATGAAATCTACCATTTCTAATTCTAATGTTCTTTTCGGTCTGTTAAATATCTTTTTTATGATTGAATAGTATCATCATGCAAAATTACACATTTTTCTGCATATAGTAAGAATATCGTGCAGAAATTTATATATTTTTTGTTTTAGGCAAAAATATGGACATTTTGGAGATGGGGTGGAAAAATGGGTGGCGTAGGAATTTTTCTTGCATCGGGAGGAAAAAATATCTGCGTCGGGAGGGAAGAAGTTTTTCGTCCCGATGCAGAAATAAAAGTGGGGGCGGGTGGGGAAGTGGACGAAACTATTGCAAAGAATGAACAGACGATGAAATATATTAACAAAAAAAGGAACTTTCTTTGAAGAAAGTTCCTTTTTGAGCCTCTTGTCGGATTCGAACCAACGACCCCGAGATTACAAATCACGTGCTCTGGCCAACTGAGCTAAAGAGGCGGGTGGACAAGCGATTCATATCGCACCGCTACAACCAAGTACCCTTGCTATGTTCCCATCCTGGGGGATTCCGAGGGAGCTGGTCGTATGAGACTTGTCCGTCTCTATGTGCTTAAAATGCTTGTTGCTTTTAAGCGGCTGCAAAGGTACTGCTTTCCTTTGACTCCACCAAATGTTTTGAATGGAAAGTTTGCTTGTTTAACAAATATTTGCGTATTCTTGTTACCAATGTAATTACTTTTGCGTTTGGAATGATAAAAAATGTAAATATATTTGGTGTTCTTCCGAATAATTGCGTATTTTTGCACTTTAATAGGAGTAACAAAACATAACCACCATGCAAGGGAGTAAAGATTGTATGTCTCATAACTTGGGAGTCATGGAACGTCTGTACAAGATGTTCTATGTGTCCTTGTACCGTTATGCGCAGACTTTCTTGGATGACGAGGATGAGGCGAAGGATGTTGTGGGGGATGTTTTCCAGAGATTGTGGGAACAATGGCAATTGGCTGACGAACCGCAGCAGGCACCTCCTCCTTCCTTTCTTTATACTGCCGTGCGCAATCGTTGTCTCGACAAACTGAGGCATGACAAGGCTTGCGATAACTATGCCTCTTTGGTGAAGGCTACGGAGTCGTTGTCAACAGATGGTGAAGTGGAGGAGTTTGAGAGGCGCATAGATAAGTTGCGCCATGCGATAGACAGTCTTCCCGTGCATGAAAAAATGGTGCTCAGGACGGTTTATTTCCGCCATCTTTCATATCGTGAGGCCGCAGTCGAGTTGAGCATGAGTGAAAATATGGTTCACAAGCGTATGGTGAGGGCTTTCCGTCTCCTTCGGGAAATGTCGAAGGAATATGACTACATAGCCTTATTGCTGCTTTGTTCTTTGGCTGCAATAAGGCTATGATAAGTATTTGGTAAGATATTATTTCATCAGGTCTGCCAACTTGTTGAGCAGGTCGTCGCCACGCAAGTCCTTGGCTACGATGGTTCCGTTCTTGTCAACGAGTACGTTGGCGGGTATTCCCTTGATGTTGTAGAGGGAGGCTGCTGCGCATCCCCAACCTTTCAGGTCGCTCATGTGAGGCCAAGGCAACTTCAGACTTTTGATGGCTTTTACCCAGGCTGCCTTGTTGCTGTCGAAGGAAACTCCCACAACCTCGAAGCCCTTCTTGTGATAGGCGTTGTATGCCTTTACCACCGTTGGCATCTCGGCTCGGCACGGACCGCACCAGGAAGCCCAGAAGTCGATGAGGGTATATTGGTTCTTGCCCACGTAGTCTGACACTTTGATGGTCTTCCCCTGTGGAGTTGGCATGGCGAAGTCTGTGTAGGGCAATCCGACGGCGGTGGCTGCCTCTGCTGCTTTTTCGTCCAAGTATTGCTGATAATAGTAGTAATGATGCCCGGCATCCATCAACTTCTCCACGGCGGTAGCTTCTGGTTCCGTGAACTTGGCGCCAGAGGAAACATAGAGATAGTCGCTGATGGCGGATGGGATGTGGTGGATGACAAATAGTTTGGTGTAGTTGTCCTTCAATGCTTGCAGTGAATCTACTTTTGCTTGTGCGATAACCTTTGCCTCTTTGGTGGCGGTGCTGTCCAAGACAACGGTCCATGGTTTGTCGATTTCGTCATCATACACCTTGCATCCCTTTTGGTAGTCTTCGTACATTGCGAACGCAGGGCCTCCCTTGACGGTGGCTGGCTTCTTGGGATCCATGGAGATGTTAAGTTCGATGTCGGCATTCTCCAACAGAAACTCTGCCATGGCAGTAGGCTTGCCTTCGTGCATGGGCAGCATGAATCGGATGGATGCGCCGTCAAAGTCGCCTGTGAACGCAAATTTGCCGTCCTTGTCGATGACTGTGGTGTCTGTAGGCATCATACTGAACAGGCCTTGCATTTCGCAGAGGAACACGGTGTCGCCAGGCTCAACGCCCTCGGCGGTGCCAGTGATATGGTAACCGCCAGCTGCGGTGGCAGACAGCAAGGTCGTGGCTGCACCGATGGTAAATAGTAATTTTCTTTTCATCTTATGGTCTATAATGTTTGATGGTTTTGACTTATTGGTATTTTTCCAGTATTTCTCTCACCGCATCGGGGGTGGAAGGGGAGTTGAGCACTTTTCCGTCTGGAGTCAAGACTATATAATAAGGTACGCCGTTGCCCACTTGGTACTTGTCGAAGAGGTCTTGGTAGCCTTTCTTGGTTGTCATGTATTGATGCCAAGGCTCGGGATGCTTTGCCATTGCTTTTCGCCAAGCGTCTTCCTTTGTGTCGATGGACACGGCGATGACCTCAAACTTATCCTTGTACTGATCGGCGAGTTGCTTGATCTCGGGCATGGCTGCGATGCAGATGCCGCACCAGGAAGCCCAGAAGTCAATGAGTACGTATTTGTTGTGCTTGGGCACGACGTCCGTGAGATAGCAGGTCTTGCCGTTCACGTCGATGAGTTCCAAATCCACCAGTTCGCCGCCCTTGGTGGTCTTCTTGGCGTAGGCGATGCGCTGTTTGAACTCTTTCATGCGATCAGGGTCGGTGGGTACGCTGATGGTTTGCTCCAGATGGCTCACCTGTTCCGTTGTCAGGTTATAGCCCCGTTTCAGGAGGTTGTTGGCGAGATAGACGGAGATGACAGACTGTGGGTGCTGATCGATGAATTTCCAGTCTTTGTCGTCTGTGGCAGGCATCGACTGGTAGGTATTGAAGTCTTGCTGTATCTGTCCGCCCGTGACGTGGAAATCCTTATCTACGCTGATGTTGTCTGCCGAAAGGAAGAGCTCGGTATAGGTCCAGTGGATGGAGTCGGTGGGCCAGTGGTTCTTTTCCACGAGGTCGAGGTTGTTGGTCATCAATGTGCCGGAGAGTGCTTTTCCTATATGCCCACGAAGTTCAAACTTTCCGTCCTTGATAATGCCGTTGGCCATGTCCACGGCGAATGCCGTGTCGGTGTTGCAGCAGATACCCACGGAATACCCGTCGGGCAAGTTGACATCCCCCTTGATGACAAACTCTCTGACTTGGGCGTCCACGGAGAGGAAGCCCAAGCAGAGAGAGAGTATGATAAATGCTTTACGCATGATGTTCTAAGAATAAAAAACAGTGACTATTTGGCGAGATTGATAACTTTCTTGCCATTGATGATGTAGAGGCCCTTGCCGGTCATCTTCTCCACCTTCTGACCCTGGATGTTGTAGATGCCTTTCTTGGCGGCGTTCTTTATGGTGTTCTCCTTGCTGATGGTAGAGATGCCAGTGGTGGTAGGGTCGTTCCAGTAGATGACCGCTGGCGCAGCTGTTGCGTTCCATACCTCGTAGCGATCGTTTGGCAGTGCCCAATAGGCGGTGTTTGATGGGATGGTGGCATCGTCGGCCAACAGTTCGAACTGCTGCTTCTCCAGGTTGATGGTGTAGTAGTGGCTTGTTGTCGCAAGGTCTGCCACCTTTACTGCACTTTCGCCCGACCACTTGAAGTAGCTCGCTGAGTATTCGTTTGCCTCCTCGCCGGTCTTGAAGAATGTAGCTTCGCCCTTGCCCAATACGATGTAAGGTTCGTTGGCGTACGCATTGTACATGGCTGTGTCTGGCACTTGGTAGAACGCATCCTTCTCCAGGTTGTATCTCACGGAGTCGCCGTATTCTCCATTGTTGTAGTTGAAAGTCAGAATTTTCACGTTGCTTGGTACGCTGACAGAATGATTGCTATAGAAAATATTCAAGCCGCCTTCCTCGGGGAAGTTGACAGTCTCGGCGAGGTCGCTGCTGAAGTGGGCCTTGTAGTGGGCGCATTCGCTTACAGTCAAGTTCAAAGGATTGCCTGTGATTTTCTCGCCAGTCTCCTCTTTTATCCAGTAGTCGAACTGGGTGTGCTCTGTGTTTCTTATCTTGGCGGTGAGCGTTATGTTGTCGCCGATATTATTGCATACCTTTGAAATCTCCGTAGTACCAAGGCTGTCTTGTCCTTCTACCACGCCTGCTGCGATATGGGTGAAGAGGGCATAGTATGTGGTGTCTGGAGCAAGCTGCATGTTGGTGATGGCAGAAGCGATGTCATCGGCCTTCGTATAGGAGGTTGTCCATAGATTTGAAGGATTCGCCAGGGAGGCAATGCTGTCATTGAAGACATGGTTTCCTTCTGCGTCCTTCTTGCAGCCGCTGAATCCTGCCAAGATCCAACCGTCGGCTGGCACTGCATAGGCATAGAATCCCATGGAACTCATACCCTTGTAAATGTACTTTACATCCACTTGCTCGGCAGGTGTGCTCATGTCGCAGAATGGCATGCCTGTGGCCTCGTCGGTGGTGATGGTCTCTGCGTCGGAAGCCTCTGCGTACACCTTGCCTGCTCCAGAAGGATAGGCTTGCAAACTGGCATAGAAGGAATAGTAATTGTCTTCACCTGCTACTGCGGCTGTGGTTGATGTTACCAGCATGATGGCCAATACCATCAGATGCTTGAATACGCTTGAAAATTGTAAATCTCTTTTCATCTTGAAAACTTTTTAGTTAAACTTTTTTTATGTTGATTACCTATCAATTTGTTATGATTTCTTTTTCTGTGGATGTAGAAGGAAATGGCCACGATGGCTGCCACTAGGAGTATCAACGCCATGTAGGGGCGGAACCAGCAGGGGGCATCCTGGTAGGTGGCTTGGTTCAGCACGGTGGGTTCACCCGCTATGAGACTTCGGGGATGCTTGCCGATGCTGTCTGTGATGATGGCTTGAGGCAAGACCTCGTCCAGCATTTCCGGGGCTAGCTTGTCTTCGGTGTCAACAGTCTTGCCATCTACACCGCTCAGTGCGCTTCTCAAGATGAGACGCACCCAGGGCGAGCGGCGTGACACGTAGTCTATCCAGTCTGTATATTCCCCCGACAATACCGAAGGCAGGTGTTTGTATTCTATCTGAGATGGCTGTATGGCTGTGCCGATGGCATACAGCGTCATGCTGAGACAAGTGACCGAAGTGCAGTTGAACGTCCATGTTGCCCCGCCGCCCACTTGTGTGTCAAGGAATCTCCAGAGATTCTGCTTCTCTCGGGGAGCCAAGTTTAACTCATAGGCTGTGACGCCGCGCCCTTCTTCCTTGTATTTGTTGAGAAACTGTGTGGTGGGAAGCAAGAAGTAACCAGCCTTCGCCTGTCGCCTGAATACATCCAAGTAGGAACTCTTCTTCATGTCCATCTCGAAACTGAAACAGTAGTCGAGCGACTTTTTCTGGCATACCAGTCGGATGGCGGCATGACCATATACGGAGTAGAACGCCTTGCCTGGTGATATGTATAAGAGGTAGGCATGTACGAAGTCGGGGTCTTCGGCTTCTTTGTCGATGGCTGCCGCCTTGAGAGAATCGGCTTTTGCCTGGTTCTCGGCGTGGATGCCTAGCGACAGACCCAGCATCGTCAGTATGATAAATATCTTATTGCGCATCTCTTACGTATCTTACACTCATATAGAAATAGTCGGTGGTACTCATGCGGCGCACCCCCGCGTTGTTGTACATGAATTCACGGAAGAAGTAGAAACCACTTCCTTTGTCTGTGTCGCTTGTGGTTGTCCAATAGTAACCTTTCGAACTGAAGAACTTGTAGCCAGTCTTGCCCATCACGATGTTGGGTGAGTAGTAGCCGGTCAGAAGGATGTTGATGTCGGGAGACTCCCCATACTTGGCTATCATGCGGTTGGCTATGTTGCCACGCCACTCCATGCCGTCGGCATCGGCGGCACTCATGCCCATCTGCATTTCCAGGTTCTTCCAGTCCTCGTCAGTTGGGAGCCGCCACCCGTCGGGACAGGCTTCCACCGCACCTTGGTGGGTGTAGATTCTTCCGTATTTCTTGGCGTCTAGTTTGGTGACGTTGTCTTCCATGACGTATAACCTGCATTGGGTTTCGTCCTGAAGGTCGTAGCGGAAATTCTCGGCGAACCAGTCCAGATTCCCATATCTCACCCATGTGTAGATGTTTCCGTCACGCAGGTCGGTAAAAGTTCCCTTGTCGGAGGCTGCTATCTTGTCGGTCGGAATATCCTCATCGTCTCCGCATGAAGTGAAGAATGTGCAGATGAAGCTCATGACCGCCAGAAATATATAATATCTCTTTTTCATTTTGTTATGCTTGAAGTCTTGTTAATAAATATAGCCCAGTGATTCCAGGTCAGCCCTGAACATTTTTGCCTTGTTGACGATGAGCGGATACTTGGCGTATGCTTTCTCTACCTGTGCGTCGGTATAGTTGAGCACGAGACTACAGAAGGCACTGATGTCTTGTGCTGTGGTGGGATAGCTGGAGATAGATATGCTGCTGAGGAATCCCTTTTCTCTCACTACCTCGGTGGTTGTCTTGCCTTCGTGTGCCGGCAGGTCAGTGGAGTAATAGCTGCTGCTTACGGCTAGGAAGTCGCTGAATGCCGTCGAGTTGTTGTTGGCAACGTTGGCGGCGATGACCAACATATGACGGGTGGCAAGTTGTTCCTTTTGTGCGTCGGTTTTCAGAGAACTCAACAGGTTGCATGCCAATGCGATGGCTCTTTGCCCGGATATGGCGTACGGTCGTGTCGTAGTATTTTGGGCATCCTTGTAGGTGATGGTGCTTGCGATATACCATGAGAAGGGACGGAGCTTGGTTGACAGGTGAGGCAGGATGAACCTCTTGAGGTAGTCCACGGCTTCCACGCATTTCTCTACGCTGCCCAGATTGGTGTAACTCACCTTTGTGGTGGCAGTGTTGGTTTGCCCCACTTCGTATTGGATGTCCAGCAGTTCGGTGAAATATTTGTCATCGCCATTCAAGTCTTTGCCCAGATACTTGTGCTGCAGGGTGTCGTTGAACAGGAGGTATGAACCGTTCTCCGCATAAAACTGTCGGCGCAGCACGGAAAGCTCGTCCATGGCACTGTCGGCTGGTATGAATCCTTCTGTAGGGTCGGTGAACTCGAATACGGGGGCATCCTCTTTGCCGCAGGATGTTATTCCCATAGTGGTCACAGCCATGACGAGGAATAGTATATGGAATTTTCTTTTCATGTTTTTTCTCCTTATTTATTAATTAGGTGTATTTACTACCGTGTAACTGCGTGCCACGTTGCCGTTGTTCTTCATGCCCGTGTTGAAGTTGATGACTTCCTGTGGGATAGGGGCGGTCCACGAAGGGTCGTCCTCGGTCAGCACAAACTGGCGTGTCTCGGTAGGCACGACGGAGTTGTCATCTACGTACAGGGTGAAGGTATGGGTGATGGAAATCTTCTCGGGCTGTACCATGCATACACGGTAACGGCGAAGGTCGAACCATCGGTGTCCTTCGCATACCAACTCACGCTTGCGCTCGTCTCTGATGTCCTTGACGAGTTGGCTGCCCGTGGAGTTGATAGCCCAGTCTTTGGCTGCCTCGTGGTAGCGGTTCTTGCGAATCTCGTTGATGGCAGCTCTTGCCTCGTCCTCTTCTCCCATATAGGCTTTGGCCTCGGCAAGGTTCAGGTATGCCTCGCCAGAACGGAGCCAGAAAAGGGAGGAGATGGCACGTTGCAAGTTTCTTTCTGTATAGTTGTGACTATAGTAGGTAGGGTCGCTTGTGGCGATGTTGTCTGAATTGGGGGAGGCTGGCTGCTTGGTGATACCGTGGAAGGTGGCAAGGGTGTATATCCAGCGTGTCTTGCGGAGGTCGTTGTCGGAGTAGGAGTTGTACATGCTGCTGCTGAGCCGAAGCGACTGTGCGCCGAACATAATCCAGTTGGGCAGGTCGTCGCCGCCCATCGAGAACAACGTCTCGGGGTTGGTGGCTAGGGCAAAGGCTCCCTTGTCGGTGTTCAGGTTGTCGAGCGCAGGATGTGCGTCGATGACCTTTTGGGCATATTCTGCTGCCTTCTCCCAGTTTTGCATATAGAGATAGGCACGGCTCAGCAACAGCTCGGCCGACTGGGCGTCCACTCGGTAGATGCTTTTGCGGGTGATAGTGCTTGCGGCATCCAGTTCGGTGATGGCGTGCTCCAGGTCGCTGACGATTTGGTCGTAACATTCCTGGACGGTGTTGCGGCCGAACTTGATGTCCTCGACTTCCTCCGATATCTTCAGTGGCACGCCCAACTCAGTGGCTGCTGTAGATGGAGCGTAAGGTTGTCCATAGGTGTTGGTCAACCAAAAATAGTAGAAAGCGCGCAGAAAGTGTGCCTGTCCGTTTACGTAGTTCACACCGGCTTTCTCCTCATTGGTGCTCTGTGGCACTTTGCTGGAAGTGGCCAACACGTTGTTGGCCACGTTGATGTATTTGTACATCGTGGTCCAACCGTTGTTCTCCGTATAGTAGGCAGTACCCGTCTCGTTGACTCCTACGCGGGGTTGCCAGGTCAGGTAGCCATACTGGTAGGAGTGATTCTTGTAACCCATATAGGATGTGGATCCTGATGGCGGCAGGGCTTGTTCCTCCAACTCGTCGGAGAAGAGGTGAAGGTACATACCTGCGTTGCTGTAGGTGTTGAACTGGCTACCTGCGTTCACAGGCATATAGCAGTCGCCGATGAGCAACTCGTTGAGGTCGTTCCAAGTGCGCACGTAGTCGTGGTCTTGTGAGTATTCCTCCAGAAAGCTGCTACAACTGGTCATTGTGAACACCGCCGCCAGTGCTATTATTTCGTGTTTAATCTTGACTTTCATTTTCATGTTATTTGAAATAACTTCTTTTTATGTATCTTTTCTTTAGAAATTAATGGAGACTCCTAGGGTGTAGCTTGGAGTGTCGGAGAGCTGTACCTCAGAGAAACCTCCCTGGGTTGGCGTCTGGCCACGTAGAGCGGAGCTACACCACGTATGCAGGTTGTAGCCGCTCAGGGTGATGGCGAGGCGACCTAGGCCCCAACGCTGCAATACCTTCTGGTCGAACTCGTAGGTGAGACTCACTGACGAGAGTTTCACGTAGTTGGCACTTACCACACGCGCCGTGCTGTAGTCGTACATTTCCCACCAGTTGTTGGCGATGACCGCACCTGTCCATGGTGAGTATGCGCTCCAGTGGGAGGTGTAGTTGTAGTAGGAAGGTGTGCCAGGTCCCAATACGGATGGGATGTTGGTTGTCAACTCGTCGCCCGGCTTCTGCCAGCGGCTTAGGAAGTCGCGGCTGATGTTCTGCTCGGAACTGAAGCCGCTGTCGCTGCTATAGCCGTCGAAGAGGCGGAAGAGGCGTGTCTTCGCTCCGAAGTTGTAGAGGAAGGTGGTGCCCAGTCGCCATTGCTTATAGGTGAAGGTGTTGTTGATGCTTCCTGTGAGGTCTGGCTCGCGCTTGCCCGATGCTACGAGCACCTTGGTGTAGGTGTCGTAGTTGCTGCCTTCCTTGACCTCGTCGTAGCGGTCTTCCCAGTCTTCGATGATTGGACCACCGTCGATAGGGCTGAGACCCAAGAACTTGTAGGAGTAGAATGTGCCCACAGGCTGACCTTCCACGACTGCGCTTCCGGTGAGGAAGTCGCTCAGCTCGTAGGTCTCTGCTCCTGGGGCTGTTTCTACCTTATTGAAGACTTTGGAGAGGTTGCCCGAGAAAATCCAGTAGAAGTCTTTCAACTTCACTGGGGTGGCGGTCAACGTGAAGTTGTAGCCGCTGTTGATGATGTTTCCAGAGTTGACCACGTACGAGGTGTAGCCGTTGATGTCGGCGATGGTCTTGCTCATGAAGGCATCCGTGGTCTTCTTGTGGTAGTATTCCAACTCCAGTTGCAGGCGGTTGTCGAGGAAACTTGCCTCCATGCCCACGTTGGTGGAATGGGTCTTCTCCCATTTCAGGTTAGGATTGGCGAAGTAAGCCACGTTGGAGGTCATCTCGTTGTAGAAGGAGTTCATGCCGCCTTTCTTGATAATCAGCTCTGGGGTCTGGTTGTCGAGCATGTTTCCTTGTTCTCCGTAAGACCCTTTCAGGCGGAGATTGTCTATCCACTTGGCGTTGATATTGCAGAGCGACAGTAGATTGAGGTTGCCCGACACTGACCAAATAGGCAGGAGCTTGTTCTTGCTTTGGCTGCCAAACTGGTTGGAACCGTCGTAACGCCCGTTTACGTTTGCCGTGAAGAGGTTTTTGTAGCTGTACGACAAGGTGGCGTATGCCGACACCATGTTGGTCTTGTTGTCGGTGAGGGTAGGCACGTTGGTGCGCATCCACTCCCAGTAGTTGGTGTAGGTGTCGGGGATGTTGGTGGCGAAGGTCAGACCGCGGTCTTTGTAGAAGCCACGCTGGGTGTAGGAGTCGCCGGTATAGTGGGACGAACTCGCCTCGAAACCTACGGCAACATTGATGTTGTGCTGTGCATATTGACCGATGGACTTGTTGTAGTTGCCTTGCAAACGGGCAGTCCAACCGATGGTCTTGGTGGTCTGCTTGGTCAGCTCTCCGCCGTATGGCAGTACACTGCCGATGGGAGGGGTCGTTCCGTAGCTGCTGCCACGCATGATGGTGGAGTGGTATGACTTTTCGCCATACCAGGTTTGGATGTCGCTGTTCTGGGTGTTGGCGGAGAAGATGGCATTGAAGAAGAGATCCTCAATGGGTTGGTAACGGAGATTCAGGGTCGCTGTCACGGCGTTCACCTCCTGCGTGGTGCCACTGTTGTCGTTCTCACTCATGATGTTGTAGTCGTACCAGTCTGAGCCTGGCGTCGAGGTGCCGTATTTCTTGTAGTAGTAATAGCTGCCGTCGGCATTGTAGGCTGGGATGGCACGGCTGGTGTTGTATGCGTAGTTGATGAGATTGACATCGCTCGCCTGATAGGTTCGCTTGTTGAGGTAGCCGTTGATGTTGACCTGCAACTGAAACTTCTTGCTCAGTGTCATGTCGATCTTTGCCATCGCCGTGTAGCGGCGGTTGGTGTTGTCGTTGGTCACGTCGTCCTGGTCGGTGTAACCGATGGAAGAGTAGTATCTAACCTTGTCGGAACCACCCGAGATGCTTACGCTGTGGTCTTGCGAGAAGGAGTTGTGGGTGAGGAGACTGAACCAGTCGGTGTTCTGGTTCTCCATCTGTTGTACCTGACTTACGAACTCGTCGTGCGTAATCTGTCCTGCATAGTATTGGCTCAGAGCGTATTCATAACCTATCTTAGGCATATTGCTAGGGAAGGTATAGTGCATCTGGGTCAAGTCTTGCGAGAAGGAGATGCGCTCGGCGGAGTTCATCAGGTTGATTTTGCTGTCGGTGTAGTATGGACGCTTACGGAACGTCAACTGAGTGTCGTAGGAGATGACGGGCTTGCCCTCGCGACCGCTTTTGGTCGTGACGACGATGACACCGTTGGCAGCACGGGTTCCGTAAAGGGCTGTGGCCGCAGCGTCTTTCAGTACGTCGATACGTTTGATGTCCTGTGGGTTGATACCAGAGATGGCGTTACCGATACGGTTGATGTAGTCGGGGTCGTTGAGTACGTCGGATGTCAGACTCACGGGGTCGGTGAGGATGATTCCATCTACCACCCACAATGGCTCGCGGTTACCTATCAAGGTGCTCGTACCACGGATACGAATCTTGCTGGTAGCATTGATTTCGCCACTACCTGTGGTGGAAATCAAGTCGGGAATCTGGCCTTCGAGCAACTTCGACACATCGCTCACACCGCCACGCTTCAACTCGTCCATGTCCTTGGAGATGACGGAAGAGGTGAGGTTGCGGCGGTCGAGTTGCTGGTAGCCTGTCACTACCACGTCTTGCAGGGTCTGGCTACCGTCTTTCAGAATGATCCAAGCGTAGTCGCCTCGCTTTCCGCTCCATGAGGTAGGCTTGGAACCTACGTAGCTGATGTCGAGCGTGATGTGGTCTGACTCTGCGTTGATGGAGAAACGTCCGTCAATGTCGGTCACGGTGTTTTGCTTGTTGGCGCGGTCTCTGATGATGGCACCGATGACAGGTTCGCCTTTCTCGTCCATCACGAAGCCCTGTACCTTGCTGTTGTCTTCTGCGTTTTGGGGCACGTTGCTATCCTTGATGATGACGATGTACTCGCCCTTTGCCATCGCCTTGAGCTGATGACCGCTGATGATGGCGTTGACCACTTGGATGGCAGACTTGTTCTTCGCGGTGAGAGACACCTTGAAGTTGACGTCGCCATAGTTGTACTGAATCTTCTTGCCCGATTTCTTCTCCACCTGATGTAGGGCGGTGGTGGCTTTCTCGTTGGTGAAAGTCACCGAAATCGGTTTGCCGCTTTGCGCCATTGCCGAGGCGGCAAAGGCGAAGGCGATTGTCAAGACCGTTGGTATTCTTTTGCTTTCTCTACGAAAATTCGTGTAAATACTCATGTTCTCTCTCTTTATGTATGATATTCTTTATATGTACTTGTGTATTTGATGCTCTTTATTTGATGAGCAGCACGTGGTCTTTGCTTCTCAATTCGATGCGGGCGTTGCCTATCAACTGTAGTTGACGAACGATTTCGTTGATGGGGGCTGTGCGGTCGGCACTGAAGTGTAGTTGCTCGTTCAGGTGACTGGTGTTGGCGAACACTACGTTGAGGTTGTACCATCTGCCTATCTCGGTCGTGATTTCTTGCAGGGTCTGACCGTCGAAATAGAACTCGCCGTTCAACCATCCCAGTGCAAGGTCGTTGTCGGTAGGCTCTGTCTCCAACTGACCGTTTCGCAGCCATGCCGTCTCATCGGGCTTGAGATAGGTATCGTTGTTGTCGTGGGTTACTTCCACGATACCTTCTGTCAGGGATACTCGACAACTCTCATCCTTGAAGTATCTCACGTTGAACTTGGTACCCAACACCTTGGTCCTCATCCCTTCGGTGGTTACATAGAATGGTCTGGTCTCGTCGTGTGTCACCTCAAAATAGGCTTCTCCGTATAGCTTGACCTCCCTCATGCCTTCTTCGCGGAAATGGTGGGGGAAGGTGAGCTGGCTGCCTGCATTGATGTTGACCTTTGTGCCATCGTCGAGCATCAGTTTGGCGGTTTGTCCCGCTGGCACGGTAATGGTCATGTCGTCGTGGTTGGAAAGGTGACGGTCGAACACTTGGATGATGTTGTCTCTCGTGATGGCTATGCCTGCATCCCTGGCGCTCGACTGGTCTGACAGGTCGATGGTCTTGTCACCCATGGAAATGGAGATATATTGCCGGTGTTCTGCGGCTTGATACACCACGTTGCCCATCTTGGCGAGTTCCTTGTTGGGTTGCTGCATGAGGGGGATGTGACTGTTGTCGCCTTCTTTCCATGGAGCTATGACCAAGAGTATGCCAACGCAGGCGGCAGCGGCCAGGGTGGCAATGCTTAGCCAGAGAGCTTTCCTCTTGCGTGGCTTGATGTGGTTGCGTTCCAAAAAATCCTGGTATGCCTCTTCCGCATCTGGGGCTGGGGCATTTTCGAGCATGGCCCGTTTTACCTCAAAGATCAGACGGTCGTCTCTCTTGCCTACGATTTCTTCTGTATGATTATCATTTTCTGTCATTTTTTCTATTTTTTTAGTGTTATTACGTGATACTGTTATCCTTTGTGCCTTGTAGTGTTTGTGTTTTAACATATATTAAAAAAACGGACGTGTGTGCATCGGCTTATGCACACACGTCCGTCAACTTGCTCTGGTATTTTCTTCAGTTCGTGTTTATGGGTTTAGAAATCCACCACCGTGATTCCGGCACCGCCAAACTGCACGTGTTCGTCGGCGTAATGCACCACGTTAGGCACACTGCTCACATATTGTCGGATGAGTTGTCTGAGGATGCCGTTTCCCTTGCCGTGGAGGATGCGAACGCGAGGCATGCCTACCAAGATGGCGTCATCGATGAAGTGTTGCACGGCATTGAGAGCCTCGTCACCACGCATGCCTCTCACATCGAGGTCTTGGTGGAAGTTGCTCTTGTGGGCGTCGATGGTCTTGCGGGTCTCCTTGCTGATGCCGTATGAAGCCAAGTTCTCCTTGCGTTCCTCGGTCTTGTCCTTGTCGGCAGAAGCGGTGGCGTGTTCCAAGCGGTTGAGGCGCATTTTGGTGCGCATTCCTCCGAATACAGCCGTCGCCATGTCACCAGCGATGCTTTCTATCTTTCCGATGGTGGTCAAGCCCTTGATGCGCACGGTGTCGCCTTCTTGCAATTCACGGTTGTTGTCGCTTTGCGACTTGTTTTGGGCATTGCGTAGGGCAGCAGCTGCTTTCTCCTGGTTTTCCGCTTTCTCCGCTTTGCGCTTGGCATGGCGTTCCTTGCGCTGCTGTATCTGTGCTATCTTGCGGGCTATCTTGTCGTCGTTCTCCTTGGTGTCGATTTCCTGCATTTCCTTCTTGAAGATATCAAGCTCTTGTCGGATGCGCTTGGTTTCTTCCTTCTCCGCCTGACTCTCACGAATCTCACGGATGGCATTCTCTATCTTCTTGTTGCTCTCCTTGAGCAGTTCCTCCGCCTGTTGCTTTGCCTTGGCGAGAATTTGCTTGCGGCTGCGCTCTATGTCCTCGATGTCGCTCTCATACTTGGCGATGGTTTTCTCCATGTCTTTCTCGCGCTGGTGGATGCTCTGGCGTTTGTTCTCCCAGTATCGTTTGTCGCGTACGATGTCTTGCAGGTACTTGTCGCTCTGGATGTAGTCGGAGCCTACGATGTCGCTCGCTTCTTTGATGACTTCCTCCGGCAAGCCTATCTTGCGTGCAATCTCAATGGCAAACGAGGAACCCGGACGGCCGATGGCCAACTGGAAGAGGGCTTTCATCTCATGTCGGTCGTAGAGCATGGCTCCGTTTACTACTCCCTCATGGTCGTCGGCGAAATGCTTTAGATTCTGGTAGTGGGTGGTGATGACGCCATATGCCCCCTGTTTGCAGAAACGGTCGAGCACAGACTGGGCGATGGCACCACCGATGTTGGGCTCTGTACCTGTTCCGAACTCGTCGATGAGGATGATGGTCTCGCCATTGGCAACCTTCATCATGTTCTTCATGTTCAAGAGGTGGGAGGAGTAGGTGCTGAGGTCGTTCTCCAGACTTTGTTCGTCACCGATGTCTATCATGATGTTTTGGAAGATACCCGTCTTGGAACGCTCGCTCACCGGGATGCTCAGTCCGCACTGCAGCATATATTGCAGCAATCCCACGGTTTTCAGACAGACGGATTTGCCGCCGGCGTTGGGACCGGAGATGATGAGGATGCGCTTCTCTTGGGTCAGTGTGATGTCGAGTGGCACCACCTTCTCGCCTTTCTTGCTCAAAGACTGTTGCAGGAGTGGGTGGACGGCACGAATCCAGTCGATGTGCGGATGGTCTTCCACCTCAGGCTCAATCGCCTGGAATATCTCTGCGATCTTGGCTTTCGCTTGAATCAAGTCTATCTTCGCCAAGAAACGATAGCTCTCCATGATTTCTCGTGTATATGGGCGTACTTTGTTCGTAAAGGTGGTGAGGATGCGGATGATCTCCTTGCGCTCCTCGCCTTCCAGTTCACGAACGCGGTTGTTGGCCTCCACCACTTCGGTCGGTTCGATGAAGACAGTCTTTCCCGTGGCACTCTCGTCATGCACGATACCTTTGATTTTCCTCTTGAGGGTAGGCACGACAGGGATAACCAGTCTTCCGTCGCGTAGGGTAGGGGTTACGTCTTTCTCTACTACGCCCTCACTCTGTGCCGAACGTAATATACTATATAAGGTACGCGAGATGCTCCCCTCTGTCTTTGCAAGTTCCCTTCGGATTTGCAGAAGTTCGGGAGTGGCGTTGTCACGTATCTTGCCAAACTTGTCGAGTATTTGGTCGATGCGCTGGACAATCTGGGGGAAGGTTATGATGTCTTGTGCCAGTCGGTGCAGGGTGGGGTAGGTGTATTTCTTCTCCCTTCTCCACCCGTCGTTTTCCTCGGCGTGGCTCTCGTCCTCGTCGCTGTGGTTGAGTATCTTGACGATGCTGTCGATGGTGGAGAGCGAACGGCGCAGGTCGAACAGCTCGTTCTCCTCCAAGTGGGTGTTCTCGATGCGAATGCGGAGAATCGACTCTCGCACGTCGTAGAAATATTGCAAAGGGAAGTCCTCGACTTCAAGGATGAGGCGACGGAACTCACGCACCTGCATGAGCCACTCGTTCACCTCATCGGCTTGGTCGCTGAACGCCATCTTCTCCACCTGTTCCTTGCCGAGGGTGGAGAGGCAACGCTCACGCAAGAGGTTTCGGATTTCGTTGAATCCTATCTTGCTTTCAAAAATGTCTGGATAAATCATGGGTGCAAAGTTACAACTTTATCATGAATTAGCAAAAACTTTTGCTAAATATCAATCATAAAACGTTGTTAGTCGTCCCACAATGTCCATGCATCGTGCTTCTTGGCCATGTCATCTACACTGCCATTGTTGTTTCCTGTGTCTGTGCTCTCGCCAGAGTAGCCTCCTGTGTTGATTCCGTTGCCGTTGTTGACGATTTGGTTTGGATCATTGGAGGCGGTTATGAAATTTTCTATATTCATTTGAGCCAAAGTGATGTTTGGCTTGACATATTTTTTCATCTTATCATCTTTTAGCTTTTAACCTATGCGTTGTCTTATTTGTTGAGGTATTTTTTTCCGTTCTTGATGACGATACCTCTGTAGAATCTATCTACCTTTTGGCCTGCCAGATTGTAGAGGACTTCCTTCTCGGAGATGTTGGTTTGGCTTATGTTCTTGATGCCTGTGGTCTCACCGTCGATGACCATGATGTGTATCTTGGCATTGGTGTTGCCGGATGGCTGTATCTTGTTGTTGGCTTCTTTGTCCCATTTAGGGAAGTAGAAGTATGCGCGCATTCCGTTGAACTGTAGGGTGGAACCGCTGGGCAGGTACTTCAGGTAGTTGCCGGCTGATGTGCTGATGTATTGGTACTTCTGGCTTCCTCCGTCGGCGATGAGGGTGGTGGTCAACTTGCCTTCGGAATCCTCCGTGTATTTCTTGCGTCCATAGAGACCGCGGAAATAGAAGTCGCCGTTGACGATGGAGTTATTGTAAGTAGCCTTGATTTCGTGAGGCGGTACTACATTGATGAACTTCTGGCCGATATGTGCATAATAGGTATTGTCTGTAGTCATCAACTCTTGTGGAGTCTTCGTGTCGGCATCCTTGATAGTCTGGGTGCAGACATTCTGTGTGCCGCTGGCTTTCATGAGGTAAGGGACACCTGCTGTAATCTTCATGTTGTCGCCTGTCAACTGGGTGAACTGTAGTACGCCGTCAGCACTGACCTTTCCTTCCCACTGGTGCAGAGTCATTTCGGTATCTGTCGCAGGACGGGCAAGGTTGGTCAACTCACATCCGAATGCTTCCTTGAATTCATCCTTGGTCATGTCGAATGGTAAGCATAGTGTGTTCCATGCTGCGGTGTTTACTAGTTTGGTGCGGTGAATATACACATCCACCTCGTCGTCGAAGGCACCTTGGTTTACCAAGTCGGTGATACGCTCCTCAGCATCGTTTTCGTCGAGGTAAATCTTGCTGATGTCGAAGAAGTCACTCTTGAGAACGACCAGTTTTGGCTCAGCTTTGTTTCGCTTGATAAGGATTCCCTCAAACATGCCTGTTGTTCCTACATAGTCCGACAGATTGATTCCGTCTATTTGTGAACTGTTGAAGTAAATGCGGTTTGTTGTATTTGAGGTTTCTGTATTTTCTGCTTGTACCAAATAGTATTCTGTAGTATTATTTGTCGTAGTATAACTTTTGATAGTACCAGGCAACTTGACGATGGTGTTGAGGTAAGCTCCGTATGAAGAGGTCGTGATATTGCCGTCCGTAACAGTATTGTTGGTGTTAGCGAGAGTTTGCACGTCCTCGATGTCTGTATAGGGATAGATGGCTGGGGTGTTGTCTGTAGCAGTTCCAGAATTGTCAACAGTTATTGTTGTCGTATATTCTGTGCCATTGTCTGTGACCTTTTTGTTATCTTTCATTTCCGCAAAGGCAGGAAGCATACCTTCTCCTTGATTATAAGTGCCGACAAGCGTACCTGTAATTTTACTTCCTACGGCAAGTTTGCTCGTTGAAGGAACAATTACATCGTTTGCAGGAATCCAAAGCCCTTTGTTAGATGTGTCGATGATGAAAAAAGAATTGATTATTTTTTTTTCAGCAATGTCTGGATCTGAATTTCCCATAACAGCAATGACTGTTGCAGGATTGTCGTTATCAAATTTCAATACGCAGTTCGTATTTTTTATGCTGCCTTTGCTATCTGTTTCAGACTGGGAGGCTTGTCGGATGTCGGCAATACTGGTGAAAACTTTTTGAGTTGAACTAGCCCCACTTGCCACGTTGACATCAATCACGCAACTGGCTGCATTGTAGTTGTCGTTGCCGGCAAAGATGACATTGATGCTGGCTGTGCCAGCTTTCTTGGGTGTGACAGTACCGTTGGCGTCAACTTCCACAATACCGGCAGGAGATACCTCGTATGTATATGTCAGGTTTGTTATGGTTGTGGTTCCTGTGGAAGCTGTTACCGAGATGGTTGCCGTCTGGCTAGGTTGCTCCATGCTTAGCGTGCCGCTGAGGCTCGCACTCAGAGTGATGTCAGACTTGGTGGAGGCTGCGTATGTATAAGTCACGTTGGTGACAGAGCTGCAATACCTCGTACCGTTGACCGTCTTCGTGGCATAGGCGGAGATGTGGCGGTTGCCGACTTTTCCCACGATGTCTGTGATGGTTACGCTGTTGGAACTTACAGTCTTGACACCTTGGTTCTTGTCAATTTCTGCTACCGTCGTGTAGTCTTTGGTCGTACTTTTCACATAGACGATGGAGCATCCTTCGTCTGCGGTGATGACAGGCACGATAGTACCGTTGTAAGTTTGTGAACCAGGGGTGATGGTTGGGGCGTTGACGGTTGTCGTGCTGCCGTCGGTGTCAGCCCATGATTGTGCTCCCTGCATCAATATGACGCATAAGAGTACGAAAAGTCGTGTGAATATAGACTTATTCATCCTTTACATTTATTTTAAGTTTATTTTATAGTAGGTTTATTTACTTATTCTCGTCGATTTTCTTTTACTATTTATTACCTTTTACTCAATGAGATTTTTATGTTGAAATCGTTTATTTCTGCTAGCCCTTTTTTAGGCAAGGGTACGCCTATCTTTTACGGGGTGCAAAATTACGTAAAACTTCTGAAATTTGCCCCCCCGAAATGTGTTTTTTAAGAAATAATAACATTCTGTGCGTGGTTGTTGGCATTTAGAGGTTGCAAATAGCCCCCCCCCCCCCCCCTCAAAGTCAGCTCCGTTTCATCCAATAACGCACATTGTCCAAGGAACGAAAAATATTGCACGTAATAATTATCTTTTTTAGTAAAAAGTCCCAAAGTATCATCTTTGTGCTTTTAAACGGCATTATAATGTTGAATAACAGATATATACGAGCGATGATACTTCTCTGATAACCTAAAATAAAGTATCATCAAAGTCTCACCAAAGTGTCATTTTCTGGAGGAATTTCGCAGAAATAGACGATTTTCTATTCGATAATATCCGTTTTTCTTTATTAAAATTCATATAAGATATTTCGATTTTCTGCGTTATAAGAGAATATTAGTTTCATAAATCTAATCGTTTCCTGTCATCCTAAGCACAGGGCAACCATTGCCCGAGTATCGGGCAACGAGTGCCCAAAGGTCGTTCGCAGATTTGGGCAATATCGTTATCTATCACAATCACCTTCAAAACAAGAACGCAATGAAGTTACAATCGTACACAGCAACCATAAGAAGCAACTGTCTCGTTCCACAAGGTGATCAACCTGATGGGATTCGGTCGGAAACTGGCGAACATGAGTGAATTGAAGCACAAAAGAATCAAAGACGGCATGAAATATTTGGTAAAAAAGAGATGAAATGAGACTTTGATGAGACTTTGGTGATACTTCTTCTGCAAAAACAAGAGAAGTCTCATTTAGTTTATATTATTGTCAATCAATTCATTATATAACTTTTAGAAGCAAAAGATGATACTTTGATACTTTTCCGAAGAAAAAACATATATAATTTATCTACTTCCGAAAGTAGAATATTCGTAATCCACACACTTTTGCAGGTGAACCGATTTTTGTGGGTATTCTTTTCTATAGCCTGTTTGTAGCGTGATGCTATAAGCGGTTTTTTATCGTTAAAAATCAAAATAAAATGCCGTTTTCTTGCCAAAAACAATAATTTATTGTCGTTTTTGATATTTTTATGCTATAAAAATGAGGGATTCTGAGATAAAAACATTATTTTTGTAGCGTAAATACATGATAAATTCTAAGGTTATGGTGAGCAAAAACTTGAATCGGATAAAAGTTGTTCTTGCGGAGAAACAACGTACCAACAAATGGTTGGCAGAGAAGTTGGGGAAAGGACCAGCGACGGTTTCCAAGTGGTGTACGAACAGTGCACAACCTAACTTGGAGAACTTGGTGGAAATCGCCAAGTGCCTCAATGTTGATGTGAGCGAGTTGATTCGGAAGGATGCCTGACCGAAAGATGGAGTTGGTAGCCTATATTTAGGATGTAGAACTAAACAAGAATATTATGCCAGTAAACAAGAATGCATTTGACCGTTATAGATTTCTTGAACATTGCTTTCGCAACAGGCAGAGAAGATACAACATAGATGACTTGGTTGATTACGTTAGTGAGAAGCTGGGTTATAACATCAGTTTGCGCCAAATTCGGGAAGACATCAGCAACATGAAGCTGATGTTCAACGCTCCTATCAAGGCTGTCAAATATGATGGCAACAAGTCGTATTATGTTTATAACGACTCAGACTTCTCCATCTTCGATTACGAGTTGACGCAAGAGGAGCTGGCAAATCTCCGATTAACGATTGGGATGCTTGGACGTTACCGTGGCATTCCTGCCAACGCATGGTTGGAAGAGGTCATTTCCAATTTGGAGATACGCTTCGGCGTAAAGCCAAATTCAGAGAACCTTATATCCTTCGCCCAGAATGATCTGCTGAAAGGTGTGGAACATCTTTCAGACATCATTGATGCTACTATCAGCCATAAACCTTTAGAAGTAAAATACCAGTCCTATGGCAAGGAACCACGCATCTGCACCGTCCATCCTTATTATGTAAAACAATACAATGGCAGATGGTTCCTGTTTGGATTGAACCAGGAAAAGGACAGGTTGGAAAACTATGCGTTGGACCGCATCGAGTCATACCAAAAAGCAGATGTGCCATTTGTCAAGAACGATAGGGTTGATTTTGACACCTATTTTAAAGATGTTATAGGTGTGTCCGTACCATACAACGATACTCCTACAGAAAATGTAGTGCTTCGATTTTCGGAGCATCGTTTCCCTTATGTAGTCTCAAAGCCATTGCATCCTTCACAGCAAGTATGTGAGGAGCCCAACACAATAGCCATCACCGTCAAACCCAACAGGGAGTTGTCACAACAGATATTTTCCTTCATTCCTGATGTGGAAGTCTTGTCTCCAGAGTGGCTAAGACAGGAAATCAAGGGAAAAATTGAGGAAAATCTGCAAAAATATTTGTCTATGCAGAATGACTGCACCAACAAGTAGTACTTTTGCACCATAAAAAGTTGAACAATAAAAAAACAAGATATGAATAAGCAACAGCTTGCAAACCGTATATGGGCATCGGCGAACAACATGCGCAACAAGATTGATGCCAATGAGTACAAGGACTATATCCTTGGCCTTATCTTCTATAAGTTCCTCTCTGACACGGAGGTGAAGTATTTCACCGAGGTGTGCGAGTGGGAGGAGGATGAACTGCCAGAACTCGTGGAGGTATGCGACAATCCCGAGATGCAGAAGAACATGGACAATGCCATCAAGGAATGCCAGGAGCATATCGGCTTCTTCATCGAGTACAAGTACCTCTTCGGCACTTGGCTCAACGACACCGGGTTCAGCGTGCAGACGCTCAGCGAGGCTCTCGGCAGTTTCGAGCGGCTGATGAGCGAGAACTATGCCAGTGTATATGACGGCATCTTCAAGACCCTGCGTGAGGGACTCAGCAAGTTGG
>CAVGEN010000046.1:0-55794 GCA_963628185.1 Waltera intestinalis
AGCTGGGCTTGCCATCATTGTCGTTCACAGTCACCACGAGTTTGCCGTCAGGGCTAGCCACATGTTTTTCGAGGGCACTTGCCGACGACATCATCATCGCCAAGACGCCACAAATCAATATTCTCTTCTTCATATTTTTATTTTCTATATACTTTTAATACTTGGCCATTGTCCATAGAGAGGAACACGAGGCCCTTTGAATTCTCATTTACAATTTGTCCTGCTGCATTTACCGCTCTTTTTACCTTTGCTTCCAGTTTTTTTTTGCCACAGACTTCACATCCGTGGTACCTTTTGCTGGAGTGTCGAGGGTATAGCGACGAAGGAAGTTCCAGATGACATTGCTCTCATTGAAATTGTCGGTGTTCTTATACTCATGACCATAACCGTCGAGCGAATAGAAGTCGAACTCATATCCTCCATCCAAAGGTAAGTAGTGGCGACGGGTATAAACACCAGTTTTCTCCTCTATCACTGGCACAGGATTGGCGTCAATGGCCTTCACCCAATTATCGACAAGTGGCTGCAAGTTGTTATAAACCACAAACCCGTCGTTCTTGCCATGCAAGTGCATGATTGGCACCCGGCGCTTGCTGGTATATACCGGCGTATACTCATTGAGGCGATAGCCGCTTGCCGATGCGAAGGCGGCAAAGATGTCGCTTGCCACATTGATGCAATGGTAAGTCATCATGCCTCCGAGCGAGAAGCCACAGAGATACACTCGCTTGCGGTCGATGTCATAGTGCTCGCTCATATAGTCGATGATTTTCTTGAAGAACTCCACGTCGTCATCGGTCGTACCATTGGCATCCCAGCCCGTGTTCGACCCACCTCCCAACTCCGGGCGAACCAAACCGTCGGGACAAGCCACGATAAACCGGGCGGTGTCTGCCTGTAGCTCGAAGTGGGTACAGTTGGCCATATCCATACCGTTGCCCCATCTGCCATGAAGGGCGATGAGAAGCGGCCGATTCTTCTCTATGTTCTGAGGAACATACACAGGACAATTACGAGTCACCCCATTGACCTCAAGGCTGATAGGGAACCCGCCATACTGTGCAAAGCTCTTGGTTGCCATCATAAGCAACAAGACTATTAGCTGTAAGATTCTTTTCATGATTGCTATATGGTTTTAATTATAATTGCCTCACTAATGACGCTCCAAAAGTACACTAAAAAGGCGATGAATGCTTTATCTTCTGTAACAATTTCTTTATCGAAACCAAGAAAAGTCTAGAAAAAGGGATGTGTCATCGACTGAAGACACATCCCCAAAATGCAATTCAAGTTCCCGAACAATCGGGACAAGAATATATTACTTATTGACAACCTTGATAGTCTTACCACTCTTATACTTCAAGATAACAACGCCCTTGGCCTTTGCGCTTACACGAGCACCAGCCACATTGTAAGATTCCAAAACCTCACCAGTTGCAAAATCCGTAACCGTGGCAATGCCAGTAGGGTCTTTCTTGACAAGTCCGATGGCCGTAACCTTCTGAGTACCCCAATTGCCATCCTTGATGGCGTTGATATGGGCAAAATCATCCGTGATGGTTCCTCGTACCATATTGTGCAAATCGAGAGTACCCATACCATTTTCATCAAGCGTAATTCTTGCATCCACCATCATTTCAGCTGCATTTTCCGCAGTTTTCTCATCATCACCAAACTGGCGATTCATACAGAAACGCGTAACTTTGCCAGCCTCGCCAACCACCATGATTTCATCGTATGCGGACACATCAGCATAACATTTTACAGGAACTGTGCTATGCCCATAAATGATACCTGCTGCTTCACCAGTACCAATGTTGTATTCGCAATTGCCAGGTTCTTCCTTTACGATGGTAGCATCAGATGTTGGATCAGACCACTCATGATACATCGCTTTTGTCAACATCTCCTGCGCACTGGCAGAAGCAGAACCAAGCAACAACACTGCGGCGAAAGCCAAAGACTTAAAAATAAATTTCTTCATAATAAAACTGTTTAAAAAAATAATATTAACAGAAGGGCGAACCATCTCTCGGTGACAATTCATCCTCCTTACCGCTAAATAACTTACTTCACATATTTCTCTGTGTAAGACTTTCCGTTCTTCAAGAATACATGGCGCATATTCACCCCTTGTTTGGCAGAAGGCATACGCATCCCCTGCAAGTCATAATAAACCACATGGTCAATTTCAGACTCTCCAGCAGAAACGCCGTTTATTGCAGTGAGTTCACCTGCATAATTGAGCGTGATGCAGTCCAATGTAGCAGCGCCGCCACTCACATAGTCGATTTGCATATTGGTGTTAACATCGTTGATGTCGATGTCAAATGTGTATTCAGCCCAGTGCTGGCGTACCTGATAACCTGTAGGCATGGTAGTCTTAGGCAAAGTGATGGTCTTTTCTCCGCCACTGGTGGTCACCTTCAAGGTGGCAGCTGCGTTGTCGCTCATGTAGCGCACTACAGCCTTGTAATTGCCCGCCTTAGGCACAGGGGTGTAGCCACGGAGAGAAGCACTCTTGTTGGTGCCCATCTTCAAGCACCCCTGTCCACAATAGTCACGCAACTTATCGCCACTCCACCAGGCATTGCCCATACAACTCTCGATGTTCTTGTAGTCGAAATTTTCAAACTCATACTGCATCTCACCCTCATAGGCATCTGGAGCAGTTGGTATTTCGATAACGGAAGAAGTAATCTGTGTAAGACGCTTCGCCGTATTTGTGCCGCTACAATTCACGTCGATATCCAAAGGACCATTATGCTTCACCGTGATTGTGAAAGTCTTGTTGCTGGCATCCCAAACTGTTGTAACAGTACTAGCAGAATGGTCGCCACGATCCTTCCATGTCATCGTTGGTTCAGAACTTGCACCTACAATTTCCAAGACATCTTCCTGTTGGTCAAACTCAGGAAGATATTTGTCATCACCCAGCTTGTAATTACCTTGTTCCAAGTGCAAACCGTCCTGCAAACGATAGTTCTGCAGATAGAAGTGCAACTTGTCTGAAGTCTCACGCATCAACACAGAGGAATATGGAGCGTAATCTACGGTCACGTTGGTACAAGTGTTGTACTTGAACGGAATCTTGCCTGTGGCACGGCGGGTGCTGGCATAATACTCACGCACATACTCCATACCTGCCGTCTTGTTTGTAAGAGGAGTCTGCGTCTCGTCATACTGGTATGGATTGTATGTAATCCAAGTATTCTCCAGCCGGCTGGCATAAATCTTGCCGGAATACTCTGCCGTGAAAATACGGTTCAGCTCCGTCTGCTTGGTCTTCGTCACTCCCCAGCGGCTCTCGTATTCGCTAGACTTGATGGCTGTCAACTTCTTGGCCTCGTCATCCAGCAAATCGTAAACCACAGGAATGGCAGGATATCGTCCTGTGCTCTTGGTCCACCAACGGTTGGTCAAAGCCGAGCTTGGCCACATCACACCGTTATGGTCACAATCCTGACGGTAAAGTCCATCGTAAAGAGTTTCTGGGGCGAGATAAGGTTCCAACTCGTTTTGGGCAGCATTGGCATATTTCGGTTCGATATCATTCTTGATACATACCTTGGTACGGTCTATCACCTCACTACGAGTAGGAATACGGATGGTACCATCCAATATCTTGCGGAACATATCAATGTTGATGTTGCGGAAGTGTGGGAACCATCCCCAGTTGCGATGAGTATAGCCATCTACTGTCGTGGTGGTAGGAATCTCGCGAGAGTCTTCCAATGGAATAGTCTCGGGACCGTCGATGACCGTTTCACCCGTCAAGGCTACATGTTCCAATATAGGAATAGCACCCAAAGCCTTAGGGAAGTCGCTGTAAATCTTGCGGATTTCATTACCATTGGCATCCTTCTTGATGTTACCGCTCTCATCTCTTTCCACATCGCTGCCATACCAACCACAGGCATCAAAACGGATACCATACTGACCGGCATAACCACCGAGATATGCACCGAGACAGTTGCTCTCGATATCAAAGAAACCATTCATCATGGTATATTTCTCACAACAGATAAAGTGGTCTTTATCATTGGTAAGCAGTTCACGCATCTTCTCATTACGCTTCATGTATGCCACTGGCATCATATTGGCAGAATAACAAGCCTGAGTGAAGCTCACAGCCAGATAACCGCCATACTTGTGACAAAGTTCATAAATCTGACGAAGCAAATCTAGGCGGGTCAAGAAATCAGGGTTCTTATAGGTAACCGTTTGAATCTGGCCATTCTCATCCACTACTTCCCTCTTACGATCCTCGCCAAATCCCCAGAACTGCTCGGCAAAGTTCCACCCCAGGAAGTTGGGATATTCCTTGAAGTATTTCTCGTAGATGGTGAGGTCATCGTCAGGGAAGGCACTGCAAGCACCACTGGCACACTGAATCATGGTCCAAACCCTGTTGCGGGCACAAACCTTCATCCAGGAATCACATACTTTCTCACCATCAGGACAAGTCGCCTGGGTGGCGGAGAGAGAAAGATTGAATACAACAAAGGGTCTGATATCCTCTGGCACCATATCGATGATACGCTGAGGGTCAGGATCATTCCATGTGTCAATGTGGATTATCCACATCGGCTGCGAAGTAGAGATGACGCGCCGCAGTGCAGGCCCGTCATGGGCCTGGCTCACTGCAGCTGTTACAATACTCAAAGCTAAGATTAATAATTTCTTTACCATTTTGTAACTGTTGATTTTAAACCATTGGCAACACCCACGTATGTAGGCAAACGATTATAATCGGACCAGAGGCCTATATTGGAAGCATTCTGATTGATTGGGGAGAATGACAAGCCGTATTGCTGAGCTGTCGGTACAATTTCCTGATACTTGCTGACCACGTATGAATAAAAGTCGGCCATACCCTTCAGCTGGTCATCTGTCAAATCATCCATCTTCAAAGAGAAGCCGTTCTCATCTGTGGCTGTCATGTCAAGCCCTGAGAGACGAACCTGCAAACCGGTAGCCGCCAACTTCTGTAGCATGTTCTCATAGTTTGCCTTGATGTACTCCATGTCTGAAGGATTATAAATCAAGTGAATCTGAGCATCAATGCCTGCCAGTTGAGCACCGTTTTCGTTCCACTGCTTCAACATCTCGCAGCAATTATCCAGTTTGATTTCATCATTCTCCAAGTCATAGTCGCTATAGAACAACTTCAAGTCAGGATTTGCGCTATGGGCAATCTTTGCCAAATCTGCCACAAAGTTATCACCGAGATAATCGTTCATATAGAACTCCGTCTCAGCATCATAGCTCGTCTCCGAGTTCTTCAAGACATCCATCTCCGTACCGGCATTCAAGGCATCACTTGCAATAATCCATCCATCGGCCTTGTCACCTACGATACCAACCACACCATTGATATAGTCGGTCATGACCTTGATGGCATCCGCCTTTTTCTCTTCTGCAGGACGAGGCTCATAATAGCCCGGATTGTTGAAGCTAGCATGAACCCTGACGTTATCAATGTAATAGTTTGGGGCGCTGACAATCTCACCAATACCAATCTTAAAGCTCTTGGCCGCTTTCTGAGAGGTATTGAGTTTGTCTATGATACCAAGATCCTCAAAATCAACAGTCATCTTGCCCCAAGTATTAGCCACAACACCCTGGTCTTTAGCACTCTTGGGGGAAACTTCTATCGTTGTGCCATCAACCACAACCTTGCATACATTGGTGACAATCCAGCCACCGCCATAAGTACGATAATCAAAAAAGAGTTTCTTGATTTGTCCCAAGGAGACTCCACTGGGAAGAGTAATGTCTACAAAAGGATGATTGAAGCCCTGGGTATAATGAATGCAATGCCCATTCAGCCCGTCAGGATCCTCCACGACTTCCGCATTGCCAGCCGATCCAGGAATCTTGGTGCCCAACTCCATACCTTCAAAATTTTCCAGGTCGAAGTCATCTTCACCCTCAGAACCTGGAACATAGGTATCGGATACCACTTCTTTCATATAGCTCAAGTTGAAGGTCGTTGGCGAACATAATGTACTGCCAAAAATCTTCACATTCTTATCAGCGATATAGCCAACCGCTTTTTCCGAAGAAATGGCATCTATCTCACCGGCATTGTTGACCACAACAGAATGATCGAAGGCATTCGTCAACACCACTTCATTGAAGTTGCTGACCACCTGACCGAACGCCGTATTCTGCGCCTCAGCCGTAGTCTTGTCCATATTGGTGGCCAGACGCAGTCCTGTATAACTCTTGAGCACATCAAAACGATTGAGGAACTCATTCATCTCCAAACCGTCAGGCTTGGCAGGATTGAAATCCGACTTATAATCCTCTGCGCAACCAGTGAGCAGCAATGTTGCCGCTGCACTGGCGAGGATAAGATTCTGTATTTTTTTCATGACTGTGAATTCTTATTAGTTCTACTTTATCGTGAAATACTCACCGTCAATACCGCGGTTACGAACCACCATGGTATCCTTAGTTGCGACAGTAGCTACACCTTCCACCTTGACATTGTAGTCCAGATAGAGAGCGTTGCGCTTGATGCCTCCCATATTCTCGCACGCCTTTACAAACTTGCCAGACCCCGACACCTCGGCACCTTGATCGGTAGTTGTAATGGAGCAAGTGTTGTCATCACCGAAGTTGAGCAAAAGTGTAACATTATGTTCCTTGCCTTGCTTGTCCTTTACACCCAACACCATCTTTGACTGTTTCAACCCAGACGTTGTGACATTGAGCAGTTCCCCTTTCTCCATATATTGCGTATGGCGCACTGATTGGCTGGACGAACCATCAGCATACGTAATCTGGTCTGCGCCGCGGCGGAGATAGGTAGCATGCCAGGGATTGACAAACTTAACAGCGCAGACGGTATAGTTCAAGTCATCCAAAATCTTGTCCACTCCTACCGCCTTTGTCAATCTTACCGGAATCACATAGTTGGCATCGAGGCTCTTGGGGTCTGCGAAGAATGCATCGGTGAGATGGACTCTGGGGCCACCCGTCAAGCTTCCCTTTTCTATGACAAACTGATTGGCATTCTCTATGGTATAATATTCCTGAGGCATGACAACCATGGGTTTCTCCACATTGTTATATACCATACTTTTGCCCTCCACCAAAGTAGGGTCGATTACATAGTCTACGGTAACGGTGTTTCCGTTGTTGTAACCGCCACCGCAGAATGCCATGATATTAAAATTGTGCAGATTGTCTTCCGTCAAATCCACCTCCTGGTCTTCACCCAACTCTATCGTACGTACGAACGCTGGCTTGGCATAGTAAACGGAAGTCTGGCCATCGTAATCAAATTCCTGGTTGCCGCTCTCGCAAGAGGTTGTTGCCAACATTGCGATAGCTGCCAAGCCAAGTGTATTTATTAATCTTAAAGTTTTCATATCGTAATCGTCTTGTTGTTAATGATTCATTATTGCCAGCCCTTATTCTGGAGAAGCTGGTCGTACTTCAATGTCTCTGAATATGGGATTGGACCATAAATCATGTAGTCTTGATAGGCTCTGCTTTCCACCGACGGAAGCTTGGTATACTCACTGCCATTCCAGTCGATACCTGTTGCCGTCTCGTTCATATTTGCCTTCCAACGGCGCAAATCCCAGAAGCGGAAGCCCTCGAAGCAGAGTTCCAGACGACGCTCATTGCGAATCAACTCGCGCATCTTGTCCTTTCCTGCTACAGCACACTCATCGAGATAAGTATCGTCGGTGATGCCAGCACGATGGCGGATGGCCCTGATGACATCGTATGCAGAATATCCGTGTCCATTGTCTCCTTTAGGTCCCCATGCCTCGTTGGCAGCCTCGGCATAATCGAGGAAGAACTCTGTATAGCGGAGACGAGGAGTATATTTGCTCACTTTTGTGGTAGAAGTGGAAGAGCAATTCACTGTCATGTTCAAGAGTTTCTTCAGATAATAGCCGGTACGCGTAGAGTTGTCCTTGACATTAATACCGTCATCGGTGCCCCCCTGGCTTCCCGTATAGATAACCTTATTGCTGGGGCCTGCGGTTGCGCCATTGTAAATGATGTACTTGGCCAGACGGGGATCACGGTTGGCATATGGATTGGCTGCATCATACTCACTTCTGGCATCTGTGATAGGATAGCCCGTAGCAGTAGGGAAGGCATCTACCAAATTCTGAGTTGGGTTGATGCGCCCAGACCCATTGAGCGAAGGAGGATAGTTGTTGGACTCGTCGCTGTTTGTAGAAGTTGAAAGATTCTCTCGCCAGATGATTTCCGCTGGATTAGAGGCTTCCTTGATGGCTTTGATTTCGTCATCATTGGTATAATAAGTACCACCCGTGGCAGACAAGCCAGCGGGGCCGCCTACGTAATCTATCACCTTGGCAGCCGCATCGGCAGCCTTGGCATAATTGGCCTCGCTCTCCAAGAATGCCGGACTGGCAACCAGCAAGAGCAAACGGGCACGAAATGCCTTGACAATCTGGCCATTGACCAACTGTCTTGACTTATTGCCCATCACGACCGAATAATCACTGGCATCACTTACGATGTTGCGATACTTTTCCGGAATCTGATTGTTATCGGTAATGTCTGCATAATCGTCAGGAAGCAAACTCTCCGCCCTATCGAGGTCTACCAAGATACTGTCCACATTCTCCTGAAAGTCGAGACGCGGCAAATTGAGATTGTCGTTGGTTCCCAAAAACTGGCGGCTCAAAATGGTACCGAGCAACTTGCCGTCGGTAGTATATCCCGCATGCGAGCGAAGCAAGTAATATTGGAAGATGCCACGAAGGCCATAAGCTTCGCCACGCATTCTTATCTGGCGCAACTTGTTCTGTGTAGAGTCTCTCATAAACTTCACATTATCCACATGCTGGAGGAATGTGTTGAGATACTGCACTGCCCCGAGACAAGAAGCCCACTTGCCGGTAGGATCGCTCGAAGAAGTCCAGGTGGCGGTAGCCATCTTCATCCAGCTATTGCTCTTATCGTTTGACACGGCGTCATCTGTAGCCACATCACTTCCGTCGTAATAGCCTGGAAGTGCGCGATAGGTCGTTGTCAAGAAACCTGCTGCGAAATTAGGATCAGAATCTATCTGGTCGAAATCCTTGAAGTTTTCCACAGCTGGCGTGAACACATCGTCGCAAGCTGTCAACAAGGCTGCAGAGGCACATATCATGATTATATTTCTTAATTTCATAATTTTAATCATCTAGTTGTTTGTAAAAAGGACGATTCCCTTAGAATGACATCTTCAAACCGATGTTGTAGAAACGGCACTGTGGCGAACTGTAGTTGGTCTCCATATACTCGCGATGCTTGCTGATGGTAAGGAGACTCTCACCGAGCAGATAAATGCTCATACCGCTGACCACCTTGCCGGCAAACCATTTAGACGGCATGTCGTAGGTCAACTGCACCTTGTTCAGGTCGAAACGGTCTGTACTGTAAATCCAGAACCCTGAATTGCGGTAGTTGTTGGTGTTGCTGAGAGCTGTCAAGCGAGGATAGGTAGCTGTCTCTGCTGTCTCTGCCGTCCAACGGCCCTTCATTACCTCGGTATATTTGGAAGAACCGTATCTCCAGTCGTTAGACCTGAATGCCTTGGCGCCCATCTGGCCGGTACCGGCTGCGAAAAGTGTAAACTGCTTCCACTTCAAGGTGAGGTTGACACCATAGATATATGGGCAAGCGCTCCAGCCATATTTACCCATCACAACCTGGTCTTTGCTATCTACCACTCCGTCGCCGTTGACATCCTTGTATTTCAAGTCACCTGCCTTCACGTCGCCGAAGGTGTGCTTGGGCACGAAGTTGGGGTCACTCTGGTCCAGACCTGCGTTCAAGTGGTCGATGTCTTCCTGTGTAAAGAAGCCTTCGCAAACATAGCCGCGAATCACATCGAGAGCCTGTCCCTGAGCGTTCAGATAGGTGTTCTCGCCGTTGTTTTCCTCACGGCGCTTTGCCTCGGAAGAATAAACCTGTCCTGTGAAACCCAACTTAGCATCTACCTTTCCTATCTTCTTGTTTACGTAGAGGGCATAGTCGAATCCCTTGCGGAGATCCTGGTTGTAGTTGGTATAAGACAAGAACGACCCATTAGGATAGCTATTGAAGTAAGATGGATAAAGGGTTGAGCTGCCATCCGTAAGCAAGCCATCCGTCAACTGATTGAAGTAGTTGAAGTCAAGTGTTACCAAACCCTTGAAGACAGAAGCCTCCAAACCGACTCTCCACTCCTTGCGCTTGATGAAGCCCAACTGGTCGTTGCCACCTCTTACAGAAGAGTTGGTATTTCCGCCTTGAGTTCCATCCATCCACTGATACCATCCGCCCTTCATATTATAGTAGCCTTTGTACATATAATAGTCAGAGATGTCTATGTCTTGGTTGAGCACTGCGTATGAGGCATTGACCTTGGCCTCATCGAAGAAAGGAAGGGCGTTCTTGAACCATTTTTCCTGTCCCAGTCTCCAACCCAATGTCACGGATGGAGAGAGCGCCTCGCGATGTCCCTCGGCCAACTTGGGAGAATGCACCGCAGCGGCTGCCAGTTCGGCATAGTAGGTCTGCGCATAGTTATAGCCCAGACGCAAGCCGAGGTTGGCATTGGTTGTCTTGTGGTAGCTTGAGCTGTTGTGATACTCGTCGGCGGCGTTCTGCTTGGAATATCCCCAGGCTGCCAACGCCACGTCCAAGTTGTGATACTTGGCAAAAGTATTCTTATAGTTGAACTGGGCACGGAAGGCCATCGACTGGTAATACTGGCTGCTCCCGATATACTCATTCTGAGACAACTGGTCTTTGTTATACTTGGTAAGACCGATGATCATGTCCTGGCCGTTCACATTGCTCCACGTTGGCTCGTAGGTGGCATATGTCTGGCTGAATGCCTCTGAATAGTAGTCCCAATAATCTATGCTGAAAGCAGTCTCAAAGCTCAAGCCCTTGAGAAGCATACCCAGGTCGGCCTTCACACCTACGTCGAATGAGAAGGTACGGTTCTTGTCCTTTACATATCCGCCAGTGAGCATGTCGCCAAAGACCGTAGACTGGCTGTCGGAAGCTCCACCCAGCAAATACTGGCCGTCAATGAGGAAGCTAGAACTGCTCACCATCTGCTGAAGACTTGCATTGTTGGGGTCGAGCATGCTGGTCGGAACCAGGCCCGTATACCAATTTGGACGAAGGCTGTTGGCCGCTCCCCAGAAGTCGCCACGACCGGTATAAGCATTGCTGATGTTGATTCCTACATTGACGTATGCGCCCAACCAGTCGGTGATGGTTGCATCAATATTAGAACGGACACGGAAATTCAGGTTATTGTCATTCTTATGCTCGCCATACTTGATTAGTCCGTTGTTGTAAGTCACGCCGAAATTGGCATAATACCTAGCAAACTTGCCGCCACCTGTTACCTCTACCGTAGCATCGGAACGGTTGTAAGCCTTACGGAGATAGTCACTGCCATAGAAATCCATGTCTGGATAGCGGTATGGATTGGTTCCCTGGGCTGTGTTATAAATCTGCTCATCGCTATACTTCTTGGGCTGTGTAGGGTCGTCGTTCATCAACGCCTCGTTGTAGAGACTCATATACTCCGCAGCCCCCAAGAACTTGGGATAGCGCTTGGGTACATAGAAGCCTGTATTGGCACGGGCCTCTATCGTGAGAGGCTGAATCTTGCCACGCTTGGTAGTGATGAGAATCACGCCCTTGGCGCCCTTCGAACCATAAAGAGCCACAGCAGAGGCACCTTTCAGCACGGTCACCTTGTCAACCTCGGTGGCATTGATGTCGGTGGCACTGCGGGGAGCTCCATCCACCAAGACCAAGGCTCCCTGTCCCCAGATGTTACCATTGTAACCACCAATGAGCGACTGGAGGTTGTTCAGGCTATATGCGCTATAATCCTTTTTCAATTGTTCCTGCACGCTCACCTGGCTGACACCACCCATGAGGTCGGTCTTGGAGACCTGGCCAAAGGCAACATTGATGATGGTGCTGTCAGCAATCTCCTGGGCGCTTGCCACGCCACTGGCAATCAGCATGGAAGCCAGTGCCAATGACTTTTTCTTATTGAATATATTATTTTTCATACTAATATCCTTAGTTATTCCCAACCTGGGTTTTGATAAAATGCTTCATACTGCTCCACATCTTTCTTCAAGAATGGGAACCAGTAGTGCTTGTCAGTGAAGTTACGGGTCACCAAAGTCTCCTCACGAAGGTTAAGCACATGGCCATTCTCAGGATCTGCATAACGGTCGGCATCACTTTGGTCGGCAGCACGGTCGAAGTAAACTGCGGTCTTCTTGTTGTAGGGCGCCTTGTCGAGCAAGAGCCAGCGGCGAAGGTCGTTGAAACGGTGTCCCTCGAACGACAACTCCACGGCACGCTCGCGACGAAGCTCGCTCATGAAACCGTCCATCGTTGTCAGATACTCTGTGGCCACGTCGCCCACACCTGCACGTTCCCTGATTGTATTGACGGCTGTCAATGCTGTCATCTGGAAAGTCTGGCTGGATGAGGTGAACGATCCATAACCCTGGGCCACTGCCTCAGCATACATCAGGTAAACGTCTGCCAGGCGAATCAGACTCAATGTCATGCGGTTGTTGTCCTTATAACCGTCCCAGTCGTTCATATATTGGTCGATGAACTTCTTCAACATGTATCCCGTGAACACTGCCTTGGCTGGTGTATCTGTACGGTAAAGGCCACCGTCCTGAAGGGAAGCGTACTGCTTTGCCAAGTTGACCGAACCATCGGAGTTCTTGATGTTGGTGGTTTGCTTCACACATTTCTGGGCATCATAGACAAAGTCGTTATAGAAACGAGGGTCGCGATTACGGAATGGATACTCAGGGTCATATCCGCTGTCTGCGTCTTTTTTTGTGATGTCCTTGATCGGCTTGCCATTGGCCATACCGTAATAGTCGGCATAATTGGCCGTAGGATAACACTTGATACCCGAACCGTTGATACAATACGGGCGATAGTCGTTCACTTGGTTCCATCGCCAGTCACCACAAGTGCTCTCATAGAAGATAGTCTCCTTGACACCTGGCAACTTGGAAGACTGGTTGTAGGTATAGAAGATTTCACGATAGTCTTTCCAGTCTGCGAGTTGGTAACGACCTGTCTCCTGACATATTTTCAGCACCTGGCCAAATGCCTCGGCTGCCTTCTTGCAATACTCTGCATTGTACGAGGCATCACCAGTGCTCTCTTTGTTCATCAGAGGTGAGCCTGCATAGAGATAATTCTTGCCCAGGAATGCCAAGGCCATAACCTTGTTGATGCGCAGCACATTCTTGCCGTAGGTTGCCTTGCCCACCGTGGTCTGGTCCCAGTCTACGGGCAGGAGTTCTGCTGCCTTTTCAAAGTCGGCTGCAGCCTTGTCTGCAGTCTGCTGATAGTTGAGGCGTGCCTCACGAGGTATCTCGTCGCCTGCTATCAAGCGGTCTACGTATGGAAGTCCGCCCCAGTAAGTCATCAGCATGAAGTGGTAAAAGCCACGGAAGAAATAGAGTTGGCCTGCAATGACATTCATCTCTTCTGTGGTGCAGTCAACCATGTTGTCGAGGTTGGCGATACCAAGGTTGCATTTGCGGATGGCATACCAGCTCAGTCCATAAAGGTTTCCCTTGTTGTTGCGGTCCATGCCCGTTGTGCCATAAGCTCCGCTGTGGAATGGAGAATACAACACTTCGTCCCATGCCCAGTAGTCTCCCTGATCCACATGATTGGCAAACATTCGGGTCTCCGAAGGCTGCCAGTACTCTTCTTCACCGAAGTTCCAGTTGCAGTGATAGTTTGGCGCTACTGCAAAACCAGGAATACAGTTGTAGATTTCTTCTACAAAACCCTGGAAGTTGGTGTAGTTCTTATATGGCTCGGTTGCGGAGATATCTGCCTGCGGCGACTTGTCCAGATAGTCGGTACAAGACACGTTGGCCAGAGTAAAGCCTGCGACGAGCATCATTGTATATATTGTTCTTTTCATAACTTGATTCATTTAAAATGTAAGGTCGAAACCTAAGTTAAATCTTCTTACCGTAGGATAAGCACCATCTGCCGCACTGCCGCTGAAGTTGTTCTCACGGTCGTCGGGCATCTTGGTCCAAAGGAGCAAGTTGTCACCGTTCAGGTACACTCTCAATGAGTTGAGATGTGCTTTCTTCACCCATTTGCCCTGGAATGTATAAGCCAGCTCGGCGTTCTTCAATCGCAGGTAGGAACCGTCATAATAATATCTGGTACCTGAGGCGCTTGCGTCTGCCACGGTTGTCCAACGGGGCAATGGCAGTGTGCCCGAGTTGCTGTTCACGTCATAGAAAGTACCTTCGTCGAAGGCTACGTGTACCTCGCGCTCGAATGTCGGGAAGTTGACCTGGCGTGTCACGTTGGTCACGCCATAGAACTGTACTGTCAGGCTCAATCCTTTCCACTCCACACCTACTGTCGTACTGAAGGTGTTTTGCGGGATGGAGGAATACTTATAGGGGGCCTGGTCGTTGGTGTCTATCTTACCGTCACCGTTGAAGTCCACTATCTGGTAGTCGCCCGTCAGCTTGTTGCCGTCCTGCTGCGAAAGGGTTGGCCCTGCATAGTAATCGTCCCAACTGCGGATGTAGCCATGGTCGATATAGCTGCGCACCTGGTTGATGGCATATCCTGCGCTCTTGCGATAGGAGGGTGTCAAATCAGCGTCATCGGCAAACAGAATTTTGTTGGTGGCATGGGTCATGTTGAAGTTCACCCATGTTCGCAAGTTCTTGGTCCAACTCTTGTTGGCTCTCAAGGAGAGTTCGTATCCCTGACCGTCTACCGAACCCAAGTTGGCCACCGGGGCACTTGTTCCAAAGTAAGAAGGAATGGTACGGTTGGTCACCAACACGTCTGTACGATGGTCTTTGAAGATATCAAGCGAACCGGTGAGCAAGCCTCCCAAGAAGCCAAAGTCGAAACCAAGGTTCTTCTTCTCTGAGGTCTCCCAATGCAGGTTGGGGTTACCAATCTTTGTCTGCCTGTATATAGTATAAGGTGAATCGCTCTGCGTGGTTCCCATCAGCCATCCTGTTCCTTCTGCCTTGTACTCGTCGGCATACATGAAGCGCTGGTTGATGTTGTCGTCTCCGATACGTCCCCAGGATGCACGAATCTTGAACATGTCCACATACTTTTTGATATTCTTCATAAAAGGCTCTTCCGTAACCATCCATCCCAAAGAAGCAGAAGGGAAGAACTTGAAACGATAGTCGGGGCCAAACTGCTCACTACCATTGTAGCAACCGTTGAACTCGGCGAAATAGCGCATGGCGTAATTGTAGGTAGCGCGGAACACCCAGTCCTCGCGATAATGCCACCATTCACCGCCTGTGGCATATTTGTTACGGTTGAACACACCCATGGCTGTCACCTCGTGGTCGCCAAACTTACGGTTCCAGTCCAACTGCAGGAGATAATAGAGACGACGGTATGTCGAACCGCTACTCACACTACCACCCGAAGTGGTCCAGGCTGTAGATGGATAATAATTGATGTCCTGCTCATAAGTAGTATCGCCAGAATCAGGGTTTATCCACTTGCGCTGTGGATCCATATACAAGTCTGCGATACCACGATTTGTTTCTACCATCGTGTTGTCGAAAGACAACTTTCCTGTAAACTTCAGCCCCTTGGTTACAAAATCAAGTTTCTGAGTCAGTATGAAGTCGGTGGTGATCTGAGTGTTGGTGGTACTCTTGTCGCCACTGCGTGCCAATTGCTGTATAGAGTTAGGACAGTCGGCAGGACGCGGAGAGTAGTAACCATAAGTGCCATCGCTATAGATAGGGCGCATAGCGTCTGGAGCTGCCTTATAGACAGAAGCCCAGAACGAGTTGATGTTGCCACCATTGCCCAGCCAAGGACAATGGCGTACACCGTTGCTACCAAAGAGGTTGGTGGAGAACTGTGTGGTCTTGGTCAAGTTGAAGTCCAAGTTGGCACGCATGTTCAAACGGTTGTAGCTGAAGCCAGAGCTGTAACCTCGGTCATTGGTGAAAGTCTTGAACAAGTCTCCCTCATGCGAAAAGTCCACGGCAGCGAAGTACTTCACGAATCGTGTACCACCCGAAACATCGACACTGGCATTGTAAGACTTGGCCGTGTTGTTGAACAGTTCCTTCTGCCAATCCACATTAGGATAACGGTCCCACTCCTCTGCATTGGCCGGGTTGCGGTACTTGTCGATAACCTCCATAGGAGTGTAGCTTCCCCATGCATTAGAGCTCTTGCCCAACTCACGCTCCACGGTACGATTCAACAGGAGAAGCGTATCGTATGAATCATACTTTGTAGGCAATTTGGAAACTACCTTTAGGGTTGAGTTGGCTTTCACATGTACGGCAGCCTTGCCCTCCTTACCACGCTTGGTGGTAATCAAGATGACACCGTTACCACCCTTCACACCATAAACGGCAGTGGCAGAAGCATCCTTCAATACAGAGATGCTCTCCACAGAGGAGAGGTCCACGGTGTTCATGGCGCGCTCTACACCATCCACGAGAACAAGCGGATCGCTGGAGTTCCATGAAGTCTGGGTACGAATCACGATCTTGGGATCTTCCTCGCCTGGCATACCGGTAGAAGAATAGGTAACGACACCAGGCAAGTTACCTGTTAGGGCTTGGCCGAGTGAAGAGACACCGGCATGGCGCTCCAAAGTCTTCGCATCTGTCTGGGCAATAGAACCTACGATGGAGGCCTTCTTCTGCTGACCGTAACCTACCACCACCACTTCGGCGATGGTGTTGTCGTCTTCGAGACTGAGTTTGAACTCTCTCTTCTTGCCCACCTTCACTTCCTTCGGTTTCATACCTACGTATGTAAATACAAGGGTGGAGTTCTCTGAAGGAACGTCGATGCTGAAGTTACCGTCGAAGTCGGTGACTGCACCGGCCGAGGCATTTCCCTTTACTTTCACAGTGGCACCTATCAGAGGCTCCCCTGCTCCGTCAACAAGATTACCCTTGACATAGATTTTCTGAGCCTGGGCATTCAAGCCGCAGAAAACCCCCATCAAGCATAAAGCTGCTGTCCGTTTCATAGTTAACACTTGCTCAATCATGTTCTATTCATTTTGATTTATATATATTGTTTTTAGGTTACAAAACTTGCATATTTGCAGTTGCAAAGGAACTAACTTCCGCAGAAAGAGGCTTTGCACGATGTTACAAACAGTTTATTTTACGTAACACTTCTTTCGAGATGCTAATTTTGCAACTAGTTTACAAAAACAAGGCGCAGACCTTATACTATAAAATTAAGCATCATCTAAAAACCTGCAGAATCATGAACTATCAAATTCGAGGAATAAATCTGCTACATGAAGTAACGGAAACGATGCATACCAAAAAGTGTTGGTAACATCCGAGCATAGGGTTCTCTTGGGAAAGTGGTAACTTTGCAACAAGTTTAGTCAATACAACAAACAATGAAGAAATTAGCAACCTTATCCCTTTCTCTTGCTCTTGCCGCCATGGCACAGGCACAGACCGCCGAGTTCGACTACTTCAAGTATGCGGGCAACGATGCCCGCTTCAGCGCAACCATCGACAAGACCCACCAGTATTACAACCCGATATTGGCGGGGTTCTATCCCGACCCGAGTGTGTGCCGCGTGGGAGACACCTATTATCTCGTCAATTCTTCCTTTACCTTCTTCCCCGGCGTGCCCCTCTCCACCAGCAAGGACTTGGTCAACTGGACTCCCGCCGGCCATGTGCTCGACCGTCCGTCGCAGGTGCCACTCAAGGGGCAGCATGTCTCCGGCGGCATCTATGCGCCAGCCATCAGCTACAACAAGAAGAACAAGACCTTCTATATGATTACCACCAATGTGGGGGCGGGCAACTTCTATGTGAAGACCAAAGACCCATTGAAGGGATGGAGCGAACCCATCTATCTCCGCAAGATCGACGGCATCGACCCGAGCTTCTTCTTCGATGACAACGGCAAGGGCTACATCGTACACAACGCCCCAGTGGTAGGCAAGGCAGACTACGAGGGCCAGCGTGCCATCCGCTGCTTCGAGTTCGACGTGAAGGGCGACAGCATCAAGGGCGACTTCAAGGAAGTGCTCCGTGGCGGTACCCATGTACAGAAGAACCCTATCTGGATTGAGGGACCCCACATGTTCAAGAAAGACAAGTATTATTATCTGATGTGTGCAGAGGGTGGCACGGGAGCCTGGCACAGTGAAGTCATCCTCCGTTCCAAGAATCCGATGGGTCCTTGGGAGGAATGCCCCAACAATCCTATCCTCACCCAGCGCACGGGTCTCGACCCCAACCGCAAAGACCCAGTTTCCTCAGCCGGCCATGCCGACTTGGTGGAGGATGGCAAGGGCAACTGGTGGGCAGTGTTCCTGGCTTGCCGCCCCTACGAGGACGATATGTACAATACGGGCCGCGACACCTATCTCCTGCCCGTGACCTGGAAGGACGGATGGCCGGAGATTCTAGCCAAGAACACGCCTATATCTTCTGTAGGTGAAAAGGCTGGCTTGAAGCCTGTAGAGAAGAATGAGTTCTCGGGCAACTTCAGTTACACGGACAACTTCGAGAGTCATCCGCTAACGATGACACTGACCAATAAAGAAGGAAAGCAAGAGGCACATGATGGTTCTTGGTATATTTTGAATCCTCGCTGGATGTTCCTCCGCGACAAGGTGGATTGCTACACTTTAGACAACGGCAAGTTGAAGTTCAACCTCCTGCCGGGCAACATCTACAAGCGTGAGCCTATCTCCGCCCTTTGGGTTCGTCAGCAGCACGGCACGTTCACTGCCGAGACCTCTCTCGACTTCACTCCTCGCAACGACAAGGAAATCGCCGGTTTGGCTCTTCTCCAAAAAGAAGACTACAATTTCGTTCTTGGCAAGACGATGAAAAACGGCAAGCTGATGATTACCCTAACCCGTGCCGAGAAAAACAACGCTCTGATAGCCTCAGCATTTATCAAACCAGGCACCTTGCGCCTCAAGGTAGAAGGCCACGACCGCTACTACGACTTCTACTATGCCGAGCAAGGCGGCGACTGGCAGCTCCTCGCCAAGGGTGTGGATGCCAGCAACCTGAGCACCCAGAAGAGCGGCGGTTTCCTCGGAGCTTGCATCGGTCTATACGCTTCTTCCAATAAGGAATAAATCGGTAAGCAACAAAGTATAGGTCGATTGTGCTTTTCAGCAGAATCGGCCTATACAAATAAATCATCCATCGTCACTACCGACTGCACATCCCATGCATAAGAATTTTCAAGCAACCCCATTGTAGTTATCATTGTCAGATACACTGCCTTGCTTGTACCCGTCTCTTGAACAAAACGTTCTCGCTTGTTCTGAAGGTTGACATCCACAGCATGGGTTATCTGATACTGCCCCTTAGCGTATTTTATCTCACACAGATTGACGACATCATCACTTCTATCTATCAGCAGGTCGATTTGCGCCCCGGCAACCTCTTTCGTTCCTGCCACACTCCAAGAATATACAGTCGTGATAACTCCTTGTATGCCAAGTTTGGCCTTAATCTGTTCCACATGCTGCAGGCAAACTCGCTCAAAAGCCAATCCGCACCATGTGTTGTATTCGGGTTTCCCTAAAGTCTTTGTCCAATATTGCGCATCATTTATATAATAGCCCTTTATAAACTTATAATAAAATAAGGTATAGTTGTCCATCAACTGAAACAAGGCATTCTTTGCCTTCATCCCTATACAGTTATATTTACGGATGAAACCGCAATATTCTAGATTTTCCAGATACTCTGTCAACTTGCCATTGTCAGCCAACCCTGTTTCCTGTAAAATCTCCGTTCGAGTCATCCCTACCTTTTTGATTGCCAAAGCATCGACTATCGCCAAATAAGGCTTAGGTTGCTTAAACAAGGAATCGTACAAGTCATCAAACTCATGGCGCAAGGCTCCATCTTCCGAGAAAAACAGTTGGTTGACATTCTGTGCCAAGCTCATTCCTGCCTTCATCTGAGACCAATAGAAAGGAATGCCTCCCATTATCATATAACCTTCCAACACCTGACGACGACTAAAGTGAAATCCTAACTCATGGGCATAAAGTTCACACTCTTTCAGACAGAAAGGCTTGAGATGAATCCTGACCGACACCCGATTATGCAACCCGCCATGATTCTTTATCACCTTGTTGATAATCCATGACGTAGCACTGCCACAAACAATGAACAATATATCCTTACGGGCAGAAGCCCATCCATTCCAAAAATGTTCCAAGGCAGACAAAAAGCTAGAGCGAGGTGAGTCCATCCAGGGCATTTCATCAATAAACACCACTTTCTTCTGCATCGCAGACTGCTCCAACAATCGCCCCAACTCGGCAAAAGCATCATACCAATCATTTAATTTCGTTTTCTTTTTCTTACCATACAAAGACAACGAGCGATTGAACTCAGAAAGTTGTACACGGTTCGACTCGTTAGCTAATCCCGTATGATAAAAGGCAAAATCATTGTCAAAGGCTTCCCTTACCAAGAAAGTCTTCCCCACACGCCTGCGTCCATATACGGCAACAAATTTCGATTCGTCCGACTTTACGGCTTGACGCAATGTTTTCAGCTCTTCTTTTCTCCCTATTAGCATAGTACAAACTATAAATTACGGACGCAAAATTAACAAAAAATCGTGAGATAACGTGCGGAATCTATATTTTTAAAGCATATTCCGCACGTTTAAACGGCATTTTTAACTTTTTGCAACAATACCAACCACCTCGAAAACGTTTCTAAAATCCTTTATTTTCGGGAGAAAACGGCATTTTCATGTTTTAAACGCGCGGAATCTATATTTTTAAAGCACATTCCGCACGTTTAAAACACATTATTTATTCTTTGATATATCCAAAACCATCTTTCCTACCCAGATGGCACTCTTGCCATTCTGGTCAACAGGCACAGCCTTGCCATCGAGATTCTTCAAGTATTCGAGATTCTTGAAGTAAGTGTGGCTATGGCCGCCGAGCACGAGGTCGATGTAACGAGTGGCTGGCACAAATTCGGTATCGTCAATGCCATCTATATCCCAACCCAGATGGGAGAGACAGATGATGACGTCGCACTTCTCCTTCTTCTTCAAGAACTCTGCCATCTCTTTGCCCTTTTGGATAGGGTCCTGATACTTGATTACACCATAGTTTGCCTCGCCTACCAAACCTGCGAGTTCCGGACATATTCCGAAGACACCGATCTTTACGCCATTCCGCTTGATGATGGTATATGGCTTCACGATGTCGGCAAGTGGCGTACCCGTAAAATCATAGTTGCTGCAAACTATCGGGAACTTCGCCATCTTGAAGAGACGAGCCATATTGTCGATTCCGAAGTCAAACTCATGATTGCCTATCGTGGCGGCATCATATTTCATCTCGTTCATCAAGCCTACCTCCACGTCACCCTTGAAGAGGGAGTAGTAAGGAGAACCCTGTGAGAAGTCACCGCTATCAAAAAGCAACAAGTCTGGATTTGCCTTGCGCTCCTCCTTAATCATTGCCACACGACGCAGATAACCACCCCGATTCGCCATCGCTGTATCAGCGAGGTTCGGATTGATAGGCATCACACAAGAATGCGTATCGTTCGTGTGGAGCACCACCAATTTCTTTTGCGCCATCACATTCATGGCACAAATACACATTATTATATATAATACTATCTTCTTCATTAAATATCAAACACTAAACATTCAACATTATTCCACCACGCAACGCCCTTCTATTTTCGACTCCACACTCTTGCCCTGCTTCTGCATCTCACGGAAATAATCCATGATGATGTAGCGCACGTTGTTTTCTTTCCGCCTGGGAGAAAGCACATCCGTACCGCTCTTGAAAGCCACAAGTTGGTCGTTGCCTTCGGCGAGATAGTCGAGCGTGGCTATACGATAAGTCTTGGCTGGATCGACCGGTTCACCATGGATGCTCGCACTCGCCAGTTTTCCATCCTTTGTAATCACAAGGCGCACGGCTTGGCTCAACCCCTCTCCCCCACGATGCGCTATCTGCTGGAAGAGTTCCGTCACCTTCTCACCCGTAAGCGTCAAGAAGCAGATCTTGTTCTCGAAGGGAGCCATATCGTTGACATCGCCCACGGTAATCTTTCCCTTCGGAAGATTACTTCGGATACCGCCCATGTTATAGACTGCGAAAACAGGTTGTTCGTTGAAAGCCTTGCCGCCCCATACGAGGATGTCGCAAAGCAGATTGCTCAGTTCGCTCTCCGGGCGATGCCGAGTCATATCATGGGCTGTGGTTCCCACGACAGGTCCCATGATGCTATCCACCTTACTCTTATAAGGAGCCAGGAAAGCCGCAGCCTCAGCATCTGGTTGTGCATCCCACCTCTTGTCGATAAGGATGCGAGTACGCTCCACCTTTGCCACCTTATACTTCTGGGCAAAAGCAGAGGAAGTTGTCAATAAAGCCATGGAAGCCAGTACCATAGCCATAAATCTTGGATTCACCATAATAACTACAATTTCAATTATAGGTGCAAAGTTAAGCCAAAAAGAGGAATTAAACAAAAAAAAACAGATTAAAATAGCAATAATCTTACTGAAAATTTGCGAGATACATGAAAAAGTCGTAACTTTGCACCCGCTTTTCGGCGTAACCGCTGTTGTCTGGGCAGATGAGTTGCTCGTCCATGTTGCGCAGGAACGACAAACAATTTTTAATTTAACAAAACAAATGGATTTAATTAAAGTTGCTGAAGAAGCATTTGCAACCGGCAAGAAGTTCCCTGAGTTCAAGTCAGGTGACACTATCACAGTCGCTTACAAGATTGTCGAGGGTACTAAGGAGCGTATCCAGCTCTACCGTGGTGTAGTTATCAAGATCTCTGGTCATGGTGACAAGAAGCGTTTCACTGTTCGCAAGATGTCTGGTACTGTAGGTGTAGAGCGTATCTTCCCTATCGAGTCACCAGCTATCGACTCTATCGAGGTGAACAAGCGTGGTAAGGTACGTCGCGCTAAGCTGTACTACTTGCGCAACCTTACTGGCAAGAAGGCTCGTATCGCTGAGAAGAAGACTGTAGCCAAGAGTGCAGAGTAATTCTTCGCTTACTATCCTAGTAAAAAGATAAAAAGGAGATTCCTTGCAACGTTGCTTGCGGAATCTCCTTTTTTTGTTTTCTTCCTGTCGAAAATCAATCTATGTCGTCATTGGAAGAGGCGGACAACTCATGGTCCTCGTCTGTATCATAGCTGAGGTTGCCGTCGTCCTCGCCCTCAAGAGCCTCGTGGAAGTCGTCCCAACTCTGATAGCCCACGAAGAGAGCCAGCTTGTTGAGCGTTTCCTGGGTTGGCTTTTCCTTGCCGCTCACATAGTTCCATACTTTGTGAAGTCCTTGCGCACTGATTTTCAGGTGGTGCTTAACAGAAAAGAACGAAGCCAACTTCTCGAAATCGGAACCTACGTGTATCTTCTTTCCGACTTTCTTCTCCACCTCATGGGTGAGAAGAACCAAATCCTTTTTCATCATCTTATGAATTTACATTTCTCCATTATAACATAACTAACGTATTCTCATTTTTCTTCTTTCACGTCTCAATTTAGGTGCAAAAGTACAAAAAAGTTTGATTACATAGTAGCAAAAAGGGATATTTTTTGTAACTTTGCAGCAAATTCTTAATAAACACATCTTTGCAATGAAAGAATTAGCACTCAAGTACGGATGTAATCCGAACCAGAAGCCTTCCAGAATCTTCATGGAGGATGGAGGCGAACTCCCTATCGAAGTAGTAAACGGCCGCCCCGGCTACATCAACTTCCTCGACGCTCTCAACTCTTGGCAGTTGGTCAAGGAGCTAAAGGCTGCCACGGGACTTCCTGCCGCAGCAAGTTTCAAGCACGTCTCTCCAGCGGGTGCTGCCGTGGGGTTGCCGCTCAGCGACACGTTGAAGAAGATTTACTTCTGCGATGATGTCAAGTTTGAACTTTCTCCTTTGGCTTGTGCCTACGTTCGAGCACGTGGTGCCGACCGCATGTGCTCCTACGGCGACTTTGTTGCCTTGAGCGATGTTTGCGACGAGGCAACTGCCCTTCTCATCAAGCGTGAGGTGAGCGACGGTGTCATCGCTCCTGGCTATACCCCCGAGGCTATCGAGATTCTCAAGGAGAAACGCAAGGGTACTTACAATGTCATCCAGATAGACCCCGACTATGTTCCGGCACCTATCGAGCGCAAACAAGTGTTCGGTGTCACCTTCGAACAAGGTCGCAATGAGGTGAAACTCGACGACCCGGCTTTGTTTGAGGACATTCCTACACAAAACAAGAACTTCCCAGCCGATGCAAAGCGTGACCTCATCATCGCTCTCATCACTTTGAAATATACACAGAGCAACTCCGTTTGCTATGTCAAGGACGGACAGGCTATCGGTATCGGTGCCGGCCAGCAGAGCCGCATCCACTGCACCCGCCTCGCTGGCAGCAAGGCTGACGAATGGTGGTTACGCCAGTGCCCTAAGGTCATGAACCTTCCTTTCAAGGAGAAGATTCGCCGTGCCGACCGTGACAACACCATCAACGTGTATATCTCCGACGAGTGGGAAGACGTGCTTCAGGATGGCGTTTGGGAGCAGTTCTTCACTGAGAAGCCCGAACCTTTGACTCGCGAGGAGAAGAAAGCATGGATTGCACAGAACACGGGTGTTTGCCTGGGTAGCGATGCCTTCTTCCCATTTGGCGACAACATCGAGCGTGCCCACAAGAGTGGCGTCGAGTATATCGCACAGGCTGGCGGCTCTATCCGTGATGACAATGTCATCGAGACCTGCGACAAGTATGGTATCGCCATGGCATTCACCCACGTTCGTTTGTTCCACCACTAATCCTTTTTTCAATGTTAAATTATAAATAACATGAACGATATTGACGACATCATCATGGGCGGCATGGTCTTCAAGGCTGGCGGCAGTCCGAAGAAAGAGGACGACGGCAAGGTGAAGACCAAAGCCAAGAAAAAGAAATATATCACGGGGGCACACGGCAGTGGCTCTGCACGCCAGAAGGCGAAATATCGCCAACAGCGTGCCAACCGCAAGTCGCAGAAAAAAAACAAATAAGAATTGGTGTCCAAACCCTTCACCTTTTGGTCTGAAAATCCGGTGTTTATGGGCATTCCAAAAGGTGAAGGGTCATTTTGGCTCTTCATTCATACCTTGCGCCATATATTTTTGCGGTAATCTACTTTGTTTTTTGTGATTTTTCCTTATTTTCTCATATTTCAAGCACATTCCCTTTGATATTTCAAATAAAAGGCTTATCTTTGCATTCCATAAAATATGTAACACAAAATATGGAATGGAGATAAAACGTTATGGAACAGCTGAATAACCCCTTTGTAATATACGGATACAAGGGCGCAGACTACTTCTGCGACCGCAAACATGAGACAGAACTCATCACTAGAGCTTTGCAAAACGAGCGTAACATCGTCTTAATTTCCCCTCGCCGCATCGGAAAGACAGGACTCATCCATCATGTCTTCGAACAGATACAGCAGAAAGAATCCGAAACCGAATGCTTCTACCTCGACATCAACGCCACAAGAAACCTCAGCCAGTTCATCCAACTCCTGGGAAAGACGGTCATCGGAAAGCTTGATACATTTTCGCAATCTGCCATGCGAAAGAACATGACTTTCTTTGCCAACTACAAGCCTACCATGTCGTTTGACGAGTTGACTGGCATCCCAACCTTTTCGATAACGGTATCCCCTAGTCAGCGAGAGGAATCGCTGAAGCATATTTTCGAATATCTGAAACAATCGGGTAAGCGAATCTACATCGCCATCGATGAATTTCAGCAAATCGGCGAATATCCCGAGGGAGGCGCAGAAGCCTTGTTGCGTTCCTACATCCAGTTCTTGCCAAACGTATATTTCATCTTTGCAGGAAGCAAGCAGCACATCATGACTGATATGTTCCTCTCGGCAAAGCGACCGTTCTACCAGAGTTCGCAGATTGTAAACCTGCCACTTATCGACATCCACGAATATCATGCCTTCGCCAACAAGTGGCTTGCAAAAATCGGCTTAGAGATAGACGATGAGACTTTTTCCTACCTATATAATAAGGTGGACGGACAAACTTGGTACATCCAAGACATTCTGAACCGCCTCTATCAAAACCACCAAAAGATAACCATCAAGGAGATCAACAAGGTGATTGTCGAACTCGTGAATGAGCAAGAGGTCGCTTTCATCAGTTATTACGATTCGCTCACCGACAACCAAGCAGCTCTTCTCTCCGCCATAGCCAAAGAAGCCGCCGTGCCTTCCGTTCTCTCGCAAGAGTTCATCAGCAAGCATAACCTTCCAGCGGCAAGTAGCGTGAGCCTAGCCCTCAAGACCCTACTCAACAGAGAATTTGTCTATAAATACTATGGCAACTACATTATCTACGACCGTTTCTTCGGAATATGGCTCAAAGAAAAGTAAATGAACACGTTAACAAGCATTAGTTGTTTGCTATCGTCCAAAGGGCGATAGCCTTTAAATGCACTTAGATATGACGCTAAAAAAGATTCTTATTACCATTATGATTTTGTCTTCAACCCCTTCTTTTTGTCAAAAGAAGTTAGACTATTCTATACATCACTTCTGTGTAAGTGTTGATGCAGGACTAGGTGCCAACTACGACACTTGGCTGTTAGAAGCCAAAGGAGAATATACCCCCATTCCTTTTCTTGGTGTAGCTGTAGGTATGAATTTTTTGGACTTATGCAGGCAAGACGAACACTTACACATAGAAAGCCAAGGGCGCATATATGAAATTGATGAATATTCAACATTTATGTACCATTTAATATTTCATCCAGCTATCAAATTATATTCCCCAGCAATCAAACTTGACAATGTCGGAGATAAATTGATTTTTAGCGTAGGATATGGATTTCTTTTGCCACTCTCACATCGTGCAAAAGGGTATGGCTATCTTGAGTCAACGAATAGACAGCCAACTGGTAGCAATTATTCACCAATAGAAATAAGAAACAAAGATGAGGAGACGATGTGTTTGTTGGTATAGGCTATTATTTTTGACAGAACTACTTCAACAGGATAGCCGTGAAGATTCTGCCCGACGCCATACCCAACTTTCTAGCCGAGAAATACTCGTCGCTATGTGCATAGGTACAGCTGTCTGCCATAAAGATATTCTCTTCCCTGACACCTACTTGCCGTAGGATTTGCTGGTTGCAGAGAGGCAAGTCGAGGTGCCACTTGAGTGGCTGGCTGACAGCAGGACGTCGCTCTGCTATCGAAGCCATGTCGAAAGCCGCTTGTTCAAACTGGTCATACACTTCATCTCCCACCTCGAAATTGTCTAGCGAGATGCCAGGTCCGATGACTGCTTTCAACCCTTCGGGGGCTGTCCCGTAAGCGGAAACCATCTCTTGCACCGTCTTTTGCGCAATGCGAGCCACCGTTCCTCGCCACCCCGCATGAATGGCAGCCACGGCATGATGAGCCTCATCATAGAGAAGCACTGGGATGCAATCGGCGGTAGAAACGCCTATGCACACACCAGCCACATCCGTCATCAAGGCATCCACGCCTTCAAGCATCGATTGGCGAACATCACCAGAAAGAGCCAACAGATCCGAAGTCACCTGCCGCACCTCCACTCCATGCACTTGATGTGCCATAACGATATGAGATTCAGATATTCCTATCTGATCGGCAAGCAACTTTCGGTTGGCTGCGATATGATCGGGCTTGTCGCCACAATACTCATTGATATTGAACTCGCCATAGTTGCCTTCGCTCACTCCACCCTTTCGGGTCGTAGAGAAAGCCAAGACCCCGTCGGCTACAGTATATTCCTTTATCATTTAATGTTAAGTGTTAAATGCTAAGTGTTAAATTAGGCTTACGCCCACAAAGCAAATGAATTCTTCGTTCTTCACTTTTCACTCTTCACTTACTTTACTCGTACTCGAAGTCTTCGAGGTCTTCCACATCCTCTATCTCGTCACCGTCAATGTATTCAATTTCATCCTCGCCCTCAGCTTCCAACTCAGCTTGGAATCGAGACATATCCTTGTCGCGATGCACAAGCGTATCTTCGGCTGTGATTTCCTGGAGTTTGTTGCTCTCGGAGTTCAGTTCCTTCCAAAGCACATCCTTCAAGTCTTGGATACCCTGCCCAGTCACTGAGGAGATGAACACCACGGGGAGGTCGTCAGGCAGCGTTTCCTTGAGCATCTCTATGAGTTCTTCGTCGAGAAGGTCACACTTGGTGACTGCCAGCACACGATGCTTGTCGATCATCTCGGGGTTGAAGTTTTTCAACTCACCCAGCAAGACCTCATATTCCTTCTTGATGTCATCGGTATCACCGGGAACCATGAAGAGCAGCAAGGAGTTGCGCTCGATATGGCGAAGGAACCGCAGACCAAGTCCCTTTCCTTCGCTCGCACCCTCGATGATGCCAGGGATGTCTGCCATGACAAAACTCTGGTGGTCGCGGTAATCGACGATGCCCAGCGACGGTTCGAGCGTAGTAAATGGATAGTTGGCGATTTTAGGGCGGGCACTGGAGACGGCGGAAAGCAAGGTGGATTTGCCTGCGTTCGGGAAACCCACGAGACCTACGTCTGCCAAGAGCTTCAGCTCCATGATGATGGTCATCTCCTGCATCGGTTCGCCCGGCTGGGCATAGCGGGGAGCCTGGTTGGTAGAGGTACGGAACTGGAAGTTGCCCAGTCCGCCACGGCCACCTTTCAACAGGAGCACCTCCTGTCCGTCGTAAGTGACATCGCAAACATACTTGCCTGTCTCGGCATTATACACCACGGTTCCACAAGGCACGTCGATATAGATGTCCTTGCCATCGGTACCATGGCACTTGTCACGTCCGCCGTTACCACCATGCTCGGCGAAGAAGTGACGTTGGTATTTCAAGTGCAGCAACGTCCAGTAGTTGTGGTTGCCACGAAGATAGATGCTTCCTCCACGTCCGCCGTCGCCACCGTCAGGACCACCATTCGGTTGGTACTTCACGTGGCGCAGGTGCATGGAGCCTTTGCCACCCTTACCAGAGCGGCAGTTTATCTTTACATAATCTACGAAATTGGATTCAGCCATATTTTGAATGTTGAATGTTGAATGTTGATTTCCAAGGCGCAAGCCCAACTCAACATTCAACATTATAATTAAAGGTTGTCGATGACATCACACACACGACCGAAGATCTCATCCACTGTGCCGAGACCCTCGATGTGGTGGTGGATGCCTTCCTTCTCATACCAGTCGATGAGCGGAGATGTCTGGGTGTGATAAACGTTGAGACGCTTCTTGATGGTCTCCTCGTTGTCGTCGGAACGGCCACTCTCCTTGCCACGGTTGATCAAGCGAGCCATCAACTCATCCTCTGGCACTGCCAACTCTATCATGGCTGCCACCTTGTGGCCACGCTCTGCCAACATCTTCTTCAAAGCCTCAGCCTGTGGAGTGGTACGTGGGAAACCATCGAAGATAACACCCTTGTGGTCCTTGCCGAAGCTATCATATACGCTAGCCAAGATGTCAATCATCAACTCGTCGGGAATCAACTGACCATTGTCGATGTAGCCCTTGGCAGTCTTGCCGAGTTCTGTACCGTTCTTGATTTCGCTACGAAGTACGTCACCAGTAGAAATGTGACCGAGACCGTATTTCTCGATCATCTTGTCGCTCTGAGTACCCTTGCCAGCACCTGGAGCACCAAAAATTACAATATTTTTCATCTGTCTTTTATATAAATGTATATGTTGTTATTCCTCAAACAATCCGTATTATTCTTCCACTATCGTATAGATGTCACGGAGATTGCGCCCCTCCTGGTCATAGTCGAGTCCATAGCCCACGATGAAGTCGTTGGGGATTTCCATGACCGCATAGTCTATGTCTAGGTCCACCTTCAGATTGCCCGGCTTGACGAGAAGGGAGCAAATGTGGATGGAGGCTGGGTGCTTGGCCTTCAAGTCCGCTATCATGTGCTGCATCGTGAAACCGGAATCGACAATGTCCTCCACGATGATGATGTCACGCCCCTCCACGTCTTGGTTCAGTCCCATGATCTGCTTCATCTTGCCCGTGGAGGACGTGCCCTCGTAGGAAGCATACTTCACAAACGAAATTTCACTCGGAATGGTTATCATTCTCATCAAGTCGGCTGCAAAGATAAACGAGCCATTCAACACTGCCAAGAACACAGGGGTCTTACCCTCGAAATCCTTGTTAAGCCGGTCGGCCACGACCTGTACTTTCTTCAAAATCTCTGCTTCTGGAATAGAAGTCTTGAAGGTTTTGTCCTTGATTTTAACTACGCCCATAGTTTCTAATAATTATATTTTGTGCAAAATTACGAAAAAAACACGAAACATCGTGCTTTCATCGGGCTTTTTTTAGTACTTTTGCACAAAAATAGAATATTATGAAGATTTTCACAAGTGCTCAGATTCATGAGCTGGACAAATATACCATCGACCACGAGCCTATATCTTCGCTCAACTTGATGGAACGCGCGGCTAAAGCCATCACCCGAAGCATCGAGGAGGAATGGTCGAACCGCACGCCGATTGTCGTGTTCGCAGGCCCTGGCAACAATGGCGGCGATGCCCTTGCCGTCGCCCGACTTCTCGCCGAGGACGGTTACCTGGTGGATGTGTTTCTTTTCAACATACACAACAAGCTTTCCGCCGACTGCGCCGCCAATAAGAAACGGCTGGTGGAAGGAAGGCGGACCAAGCATTTCACGGAGGTCACCCTCAACTTCGACCCTCCCCAGCTCAACGAAGGTATGGTGGTGATAGACGGCCTCTTCGGCAGTGGACTCAACAAGCCGCTCGCCGGCGGTTTCGCCGCCATGGTGAAATATATCAACCAGAGTCCGGCGAAGGTGGTGAGCATCGACATCCCCACGGGGTTGATGTGCGAGGACAACACCTATAACATCCACGCCAACATCATCCATGCCGACCTGACGCTCACCCTGCAACAGAAGAAGCTCTCCATGCTACTTGCCGACACTCAGCTGTACCTTGGCAGACTGAAAGTCCTAGACATCCGCTTGTCGCAGGAATACATCCAGAAGACGGACTGCAAATATCGGCTGTTGGAAGAAAACGACATCCGACGTTTACTACGCCCACGCCATGACTTCGCCCACAAGGGGAGCATGGGCAATGCCTTGCTGATAGCGGGAAGCTATGGCATGAGCGGCGCCGCCGTCCTCGCCGCCAAGGCTTGTCTCAGGGCTGGTGTCGGGAAAGTGACGGTCCACTCTCCCAAGCGGAACTACGACATCATGCAAATCAGCGTTCCCGAGGCGATACTGCAGATGGACCACGAAGAGACTTATTTCAGCGAACCCACGGAAACCGATATGTATCAAGCGGTTGGTATTGGTCCTGGTCTGGGCACCAACGAGAATACGGCGATAGCTCTCATTGCACAGATTCGCCGCACCAGCCGCCCCATGGTCATCGACGCCGACGCCATCAACATCCTGGCCAGTCATCGGGCTTGGATGCAGCAACTGCCGAAGGATATCATCCTGACTCCACACCCGAAGGAGTTCGACCGTCTGGCTGGCACTGGCAGTGCTTTCAGCTACGAGCGCCTGGCGAGAGCATGCGAGCTTGCCGAAAAGCTGCAAGCCTACATCATTCTGAAGGGGCATTTCTCCGCCCTCTGCTTGCCCGACGGGCACGTCGAGTTCAACTCCACAGGCAACAGCGGCATGGCCACGGCAGGAAGCGGCGATGTTCTCACGGGTATCATCACCGCCCTCCTGGCACGAGGTTACAGCCAAGCCGACGCTTGCAGAATAGGCATGTTCATCCATGGACTTGCCGGCGACCTTGCCGCCAAGGATCTTGGCAAGGAGAGCCTCATCGCCAGCGACATCATCGCCTACTTGCCCAAAGCGTTCTTGCGTCTGGAAGACTAACCACTGCTTGCAGGAACAAGGAATGCCTCACATGGCATTCCTTATTTCTGCGATTTTCATTTCCAGCGTCCGTTTCAGGTCGTCCTTTCGCTCCATATTCATTTTTTTGCGGATATGGCATCGCTGGCTGGTGATGTTGGACTCCGACTTATCCAGCTGGGCACAGATTTCCTTCAATGTTTTTCCCTGCAAGACCAACTTGCATATATCCTTTTCACTATTGGTCAAGTCTGCACAAACCATGTCCCACGCCAGGTTCTCCAGTTCTTCCTTGCGCACTCGTTCCGCAGCATGGTTCACGATGCGCTGTTTCAAGTCGGGGGTCAAGCGGTCCATCAAGAGTCCTGCCTTGTCATAGTCCATGTCACGCAGATTTGCCAGCATCTCCAAGGCGCGCCTTTCCTGCCGGCTCATCTCCCTAGGTTGCCGCAAGCCCTTGGTCACCTTATCCATATTATAAATAAACACAAAAGCCAACATCGACACACCTACCACTATAGACTTGAGAGAAAACAGAAATGAATTCAGCGGCTGGGTCATCGCAAAAAGCGCCACCGTGAGAAAGACAAAAACGGTAATCACAAGCGAAGTTCTGTACAATATCAGACTCAAGGCGGCTATCGCCAGTATGAACAAGACAAATATATTGCTTAAGACGGAGACATAATCTACCAACTCGCCAAAGAAGGTACAGAACACGGAATCTACCATCACCTTCACGGCAACAAGCAAGAACAATCCCGACACGCCTCTGCTGAAAACGATTTTCTGCTTCCATATCATCCATTGCAGCACAAGGAAGGCTGCCAGATGTGCGCAAGCCGCGGAAAAGCCCCAAGGCTCCCACGCCAAGAAGAACAACGTGAAATAATATGGAATCACAAGAACCTCTATCAACGTCAGGAAGAGATAAGCTATGACCCTACGCCTATCTACCACTCCACAAAAACTCGGACAAAGATGCCGCTCTATATACAGCACCACTTTTGCCACTTTTGAAATCATCTTTTCCATTACTTATACTTTTACTTATACCACGAATTAATTACTTATATTTCGGAAGATAAAGCCATCGGCTCTTCCATCTTCCCATATTTTCCACCTTGCAAATTTAAGAAAAAATCAGATAAAGAGTCCTTTCTCATAGCTTAATTAACTACGTTTAAGCATTTTTCAGGGGCAAAATCACTAAAAAATGCCCAATTCAGTATTTTTCAGGGTGGAAAAACTTGTAAATCTTCCATTTCCGCCCTAATTTTGCCACCACAAATTCGGAATGCGGAACTGATTCGACTGAAAATATAGATCGCAATATTATATAGACAAGAATTTGTCATTTAACGATTCTAAGAACTTTTTTATATGTAATGGTATAAGTAATTAGTATAAGTAAAAGAACATGAACAAGATTTTTAAATTCGGGGGGGGGGGGTAAAATCCCCCCTGGCTTCTAAGTGGATGAAAGCCTCTATATGGGTGCTGCTCATCATGTTGGCTCATACACAATTGTGTCTGGCCAGAGAGTATGATTGGACGGGAAGCAAGGTGGATAGTGTCCTTGCTTCCAGCTCCAATTTGTTGGATGAAATCGATGGCAATGACAAGCACGATTTCTTCCTTTATAACGTGGGTGCAAAGAAGTTTGTTTTCCAAGGAGGATATTGGGGAACCAAGCCTATACTCGATGCCAACAAGGCAACTAGATTCAATTTTTCTAGTGCCAAGAAGTGGTTTTTGGTTTGGAAAAAGGGGTTGCTTACCAATATACCAACGTTGCAAGAGGTGACCGTTTATGTGTTGACCTCCAACGTAGGTAGCAAGACAGGCCGATGGTTGGGTCAAAAGACAGATCAAGACAACTCATCGGACGACGGCTTCTGGATGGACTGCTCTGATGGCAGTTGGATTAAACCCAACTACAGTCAGTACAAGAATGTTTGTTGGAACTTCCAGCATGACATTGACGAGACGAAGTATGGTAAATATACCTACACCATCCGTTCGCTTTATTCTACTAATGGTTATATGCACGAAGACCATTCCACGGAGCACCTCTACCTTTATTATGATTCAGAAAAAGACTCGGTTGTACTCAGGGACTTCCACAAGTACTGTACTGAAAAAAGTGACTCTGCCAACATAGACAAGTACGCCATGTGGCGCCTCGTTACCGTCAAGGAAATCAAGGAGAAACTCAAAAACTTGAAGTCAGCCGACATCGACGACCCTTTCAACTGTACTTTCTTCCTGAAAGACCCATATCTCTGCCGTTACTCTACAGAGAATGCAAGTTGGAATCTCCGCTGCGGAAGCAACACCGGGCCGAATGTGATGATGAAGAAGGATAACTCGGCGAGTTGCCTGAAGCTAGGTCTTTCCAAGCTCTACTCCAGCCAGATAGACGCAAGCAACAAAGACAACCGATACGGTACGAAGGATGCCAGCGGTAAGGAGCAGTTGACGGGAGAAGCCAAGGAAAACTATGCCCGGCTCTACGCCAAGTACTTCTGTGGCGAGGTGAGAGGCATCCCGGGGGCGAACAACAGTGAAGACGCCGCCATCTACCAAAAAGTGACCATTCCTATGACCGGTTGGTACCGCGTGAGCTGCCAGGGCTTCGTGAGCACGGCCGACAACACCAGCTACCTCTACGCCAAGAACAACACGACTCCAAGCCAGTTCCGCAACGTCCGCCTAAACAACATCAGCGACTTCGAGACGGTGGGCAATGGCAACGACAAGGTGCCTACCACCATGGACGAGGCAGGCTATATGTTCTACGACGAGCAATACCCCAATCAGGTGTATATCTACATGTACGAAAATCAGGAGCTGGAGCTAGGCATCCGCTTCCGTGGCACCAACGAGTGGACAGCGTTCGATGACTTCGGACTCGCCTATTGCGGCAAGGACAACGTCGCCCTCGCCCTCAACGAGGACATGACCGATATGAGCCATATCACCAACGCCAACAGCAGTTACAAAGATTTCGAAGGCTGCCTTTTCGACCTGCACCGCACCTTTGTGCCCCACAAGTGGAACACCTTCGTGTTGCCTGTTTCCCTCAACTGGAGACAATGCCAAGAACTTTTCGGCAGCGGCACCAAGGTGGCAGAGCTGACGAACTATAACAACGGCGTGATGGTGTTCAACCGTGTGGAGCACAGAAAGACAGAAGAAAGCAAGATTGTGATCGAGGCCAACAGACCTTACATCATCAAGCCGACCGTGCAGCAGGAGACCAAGCACGACTCATGGGACACCGAATCTACTGCTTATGCCGCAGAGAACCTTCAGTATGCCAGCAACACAGACGGAGACCCGATCACCGTGAGCATTCCGCTCCCATTCGTGCAGACCTTGCTCTCCACAGGGCAGAAGGCCATCAAAGACCACATGAGCGAAACGGCATTCGACAACTCCAACAACATGATGGCATTGCCTGGTACGACGAAGAACGGCTTGACCTTCCACGGCACCCTCACCAAGACCTATTCAGGAAATGAAGCGAAGCTCAACTTGATAGGAAAATATATCGTCTATGACGGCAAGATTTATTATGTTGACCAGGCATATGGCTTGCTAGGTATGCGAGGTTACTTCTCTTTCGACGACACCTCTGCATCCACCGATGCCAAGGCGATGCGCTTCTCGGTGGATGGCGTAGAGGACAGCTCCGACCAGATCACCGGCATCGAGAGCATCCTGGGCAATACCCCGTTCGCGCAGGCAGGAAGCAAGCAGGGCAACGTGGTGTATAACCTCAGCGGTCAGGTGGTGAGCACACAAAGCAGTCTCGATGGTCTGCCCAAGGGTATGTATATCATCAAGGGAAAGAAGGTGCTTGTGAAGTAACGGTCACAGGCATCCCCACACCCCTATTTTCACCTATTATCAATCACATTTTAAATACGTATAGACATGAAGAAGATATATATCAAACCCCTCTCCACCTGCGTAGTCCTGAACATGGACACCCTGATGCTAACAGCTTCGCAGCGTACAAGCCCTGATGACCCTGATGGTGGAAACAAGACAGAAGAGCAAATCGGTAGTGGTGGCAACACGAGTAGCTTACCTAAGTGGGGTGGTCATGCCAAGCAGCACTCAGCCTGGGACACTTGGGACGATTAACTATCGTGTATAACCATTCATTATAGACACAATTTTTTATCTTTTACATTTACATATAAGTTTTATAGGGCTTGGCGTGCTTCTCAAGCACTGCTTGTTTGCGAAAACATAGCTACAAGCCTGTCAGAATTTTTAGTACATTATAGGAAAAGGCAACTGTCGTGATGACGAGTTGCCTTTTTCGTTTGTCAAAAAACAACAAAAAAAAGCGCGGAACCCTTTCGGATTCCGCCCCCATTATTATTAGAATGCAAAAAACTCGGATTAGTCGAGGTTAGCCAACTTGTTGTCTGAATGAAGCACATCCTTGATCTTGTGGCTGTAGAGGTCAACCATGTACTCACGAGCCTTACCGCAGTACTGACGTGGGTCGAAGTACTCTGGGTGAAGAGCCAATGTCTCACGAACACCTGCTGTGAAGGCAAGACGAGAGTCTGAGTCGATGTTGATCTTGCAAACTGCACTCTCAGAAGCCTTTGTCAACTGCTCCTCTGGGATACCAACAGCGTCTGGCAACTTGCCACCGTACTGGTTGATGATGTCAACATACTCCTGAGGAACTGAAGAAGAACCGTGGAGCACGATTGGGAAGCCAGGAAGCTGCTCCTCTACTGCTGCCAACACGTCGAATGCCAATGGAGGAGGAACGAGGTGACCAGTCTTTGGGTCACGGGTACACTGCTCTGGCTTGAACTTGTAAGCACCATGAGAAGTACCGATGGAGATAGCCAATGAATCAACACCTGTACGAGTTGCGAAATCTACAACCTCCTCAGGCTTTGTATAGTGAGACTCCTCTGCTACTACGTCATCCTCAACACCAGCGAGGACACCCAACTCACCCTCTACAGTTACACCGAACTGATGAGCGTAGTCAACCACCTTCTTGGTCAAGGCGATATTCTCCTCGTATGGAAGAGAAGAACCGTCGATCATTACAGAAGAGAAGCCGAAATCTACACAGCTCTTACATGTCTCGAAGCTATCACCGTGATCGAGGTGAAGAACGATCTCCGGGTGGTTGCAACCCAACTCCTTGGCGTACTCTACAGCACCCTCTGCCAAGTAGCGGAGCAATGTAGGGTTAGCGTACTTGCGAGCACCCTTGGAAACCTGAAGGATAACAGGTGACTTCAATTCAGAAGAAGCCTGGATGATAGCCTGGAGCTGCTCCAAGTTGTTGAAGTTGAAAGCAGGAACGGCCCAACCGCCCTTGATAGCTCTTGCGAACATTTCCTTAGTGTTCACAAGACCGATTTTCTTGTAATCTACTGCCATAATTTTTAAAATTTATTGTTTTAATGAAACATTCTTCTTTTTTCATTGGTGGGATTCGGTGTCGGCAAGGCACCTTTCCCTAAACCGAGTGCAAATTTACTTTTTTCTTTTGAAATCGCAAAATGTAATCTGCCTTTTTCGTGTTGCAATCGAGTTAAAAAGTTAATATTACCCTTTACAGCTCTCCTCTCCTTACAATTTGCTAATTACACTTTGCAATTTTATACTCTCTTTTGCGGTGTATGCCTTAGTCGTTAGAAATCTCCGTATGAAGATAAGGTGGCATGTCATAGCTATCAGAATTATACATAAACAAGTAAGCTGCATTCATCTTCTGTTGCTCGATTTTTGGTAATTTACTAATTTCTCTATTTTTCATAAACAAACGCAAAAAACAATTTCTATTTTTTCTCTGGAGACAAAAAAACACCCTGTTTTCTTCTCCAATTCCTCCAGGAGCTAACATATCAAAGACTAAAGCATACCTACCAGTATTGGCATATTGGTCAAACAAATAGCTTTCCTCACCATATCCAAATGTTCCTACCCACCTTTTCATAAATTTCAAAGCCTGGTCTTTGGTAAACTCTAAGACTGCTACCTTGGCAAGATACCAACACTTTACTTTCATTATACTATCTGTAACCAAGGCACCATTTTTGTTTTTCTCAGAAATCAAATCCAAAGTACAATCTGTATTGAATTTCAACTGCACACAAGAGTCTTCCTTTGCATAGATTTTTCCCATCTGTGAATAAAAATTCTTCACCAAATCATCCATTTTATAAGTCACACCACCAATTTCCACTTCATCAGTGAAGAAACGGTCTGGAGAGTAAAAGGATTTTGTAAAATTAAGAACAAGCGGGTGTTCCGTCAATACCTTATTTGTTTGCTTATATTCACAATTTGCCTCTAGATAATATCCATCACCGTTTTTGTTCGGTCTGAAGACACCAATTATGCGCAAAGGATCCCACGTTCTATCTGTATTTGAAAAATTGATTTCATTTGCTGTAGGATTCACATCAACTCGTGTTTCAATGTAGGCATCAGGATAAGGATAAACGCCATAAACCTTCAAATCATATTTTTCCGCATCGTCAACACTTGGCGCAAATTGCAATGTCACACCTTTATCTGAATAGTCTTCACCATTCAAATTAAATTTACCTATAGAAGGCAGGAAAGTGCCCTCTATCAAACCCTTCTCAAGTGGCATAGGTTCTGAGCTGTCATCTTTGCAAGAAGTAACAGTTACCAACAACAAGAATACCACAAAGAGCATTCTGACAAATGACATAAAGCTTACTTTTTTCATAATTACCTCCAAACTCTTTAATATTACTAAATATTACAAACTATCTCAAAATTCCATGATAAACATAATTAGCTGTATATATATCAAATTCTTCTGCTCCTTCAGGGATAACCAAAATCAATTCGGATGCATCATAGACTCCTTCCATAATACTTTCGCCAAACTGATCTTTAAAGATCATCTTACTCTCCGTAGGATAATTTTGTATAAACAATTTATCATTCTCGACATAAGCTGAAACGAGAATGCGTGCTGGTTGTTTATGCTTCTTTGTCATTTTCTCTTTATCGTCATTCTGTACATTTCTCACTACAGAGAAAGATACATGATAATTATTACTAGCTTTTAGAGTTGATAAACTCAAAAAAGCAAAAAATACAAATAATAAATGCTTCATTATGATTCAGTTTTGTTATTAATTTGGCACAAAGGTACTAAAATTTATGAAAATCTACAGAAATCACTATTCATAAAACATTCACTTTTTACAACGATCTATAAATCAAGCAATTAAATTTTCCTACACAAACAAAAGAAAGGCTATGTGAACTAGCGATGATACTAAATTCACATAGCCTTCTTTATAACGATTCTATAAATCTATCAAACTTACTTGCATTTTCTTCTGTTTTAAAGAACTTTTTACACAATCTCTTACGTGCCATTGTAATCGAAGAAGGTTCTCTATGCAATAATATTGACATTGCCGTTACTGAGAAATGCAACTTAACCAAAATACAGATATGATACTCATGTTCTTTGAGAGTGTAAATACGAGCCAATGTAATCTTAAAATCTTTAAAACATGTATTAATTGCATCATCCATTTGATGCCAATCATCATCCGTCAAATTAATATGAGACTCTAGTTTTTTGACAAAGACACCATATATACTTGTTTCTTTAATTTTATCCAAGGGTTCCTCTTGGTTTATATTTTTGGACTTCATTGCCTCTAGAGCTCGATGCAATTCTTCTAATTGTCTAGTCTGCTCCTTTTGGATATAATCACTTTTGGCATGATATAAATATAATATTAAAACAAGTACCACTATTATACCAATTGCAATAATAGCAACAATTTTCCTATGATAATTTTCTTCTTTCAATGCATAATTTTCTTTAACCCTCAAAGAATAATCATATAAACTTTGACTTTTTGCTATTGCTTCTGACGAAGTCACTTCATTGACAGAATCACAATACAGCAAATACAATCTCCATACTTTCAATTCTTCCGAATGTTTTTTAGTACTCAACATGATATTTAGGCGTTCCTTTTGGGCATATTTCTTTGCATATATACTGCCACAATGGTCTATTAGACCAAGGTAGTAATTGACCGAATCATTTTTACCTAGCAACCTATAATATTGAGCAGCAATAGAATATACTCCACTTTGATTTTCAGACCTCACACTATTCAATAAAGGCAAACAATACTTACTAACAGAATCAACATTTTGAGGTTTCTTTTCAAGATAAAGACTTGCTAAACTAGCAAAAATCGTTGTCTGAAGTTCAGAATATCTATATTGCCTTGCCAAATGCAAAGCTTCTTTATAGCAAGTTAAGGCATCATCAACTCTAGACAAATCTAAATTCATCAACCCAATGTCACGCAAATCATAAATCATACCTTTTACATCATGACGTAAAGAATCAATTCTATAAGATTCCTGAAAATGTTTTTTTGCCTGTTTATAATTATCCTGAAAATACAAAATATAGCCAATCTGAGCATTTACAAGACATCTTAATCTTAAATTATCCTCCTTATCCAAGATTTCTAAAGCTTTATGATAATAATCCAAAGCTGCTGGTGAATCATGGAGTTCATCATAGGTTGTACCTGCCAAATAATAAACTTGTGGCAATAAATGCTTTTCACCATCTCCTTCATAATATTTAATCAGCACATTCAGATTATCAATGCTAGGATGAGGAATATAGGACTTATCCTGTGCCTTTAACTTTACTAACTTATAATACATCAAATCAGAGACATTAGTTGTATCCATAACAGAATAAAGGCTATCTAACTTTTCCAACGCCTGTTTTGGATTATCATTGGAAAGGCTATCTATATCACTCAAAATGTTTCCATACCTTGGGTTGGAACAAGAACCTAAAACTAGTAACAGTAATAATATGAAATTATAAATTTGTTTCATTTTTCTTTAAGTAGCCCAATAACAAAACTTGCAAAAAAGACTGAGCGAAAGTTTTTGAAGGACTTTCGCTCAACATTTCATTTCTCCTTAATTTATATTTTGCTAATTACACTTTGCAATTTTATACTCTCTAGCCGCATAAGCCAGCACAACGGCAAAACCTATGAAAGGAACCAGAAATGGCAACACCACGTGGGTGCGGTCGGCTATCAATCCCATCAAGAGGAAGCCGCAACCTCCTATCGGGGTCATCATCAACAGCGAGGAGGCCGACTTGGTGAGATTGCCAAGTCCTGTGAGGGCGATGGCAAAGATCGTGGGGAACATGATGGCCTCAAACAGATAGTTGCAAACCAACGCCGTCAGAGATACCAACCCTAAGTCGCACAATACCAACCCGATACATACCACGCTGCCCACGGCACAGGCCAGCAGCATCGTTGTCGCCTCGACACGACTCATAATCCAACTGCCCAAGAATCTGCCTATCATGAAGAACGCCAAGGCTCCCGTCAAGACTAGCGAAGCCGTGCGGTCGCTCATCCAGTGCATGCCCGTCACGAAGTTGATGAAATAAGAGTTGATGGAAATCTCCGCAACCTCATAACACAAGAGGGCAAACAAACCGAACACAAACATGGGATGATGAGCGAAGAGTTTGCCGATATTGGAACCTTGCGCCTGGTCTTCCTCCGTCTCCTCGTGCTTGATTTCCGGCAGGTTGACACGTGAGAAAACGATGGCTATCAGCAACACCAAAATACCCAGGACGGTATAGGGAACTACTACATTCCCCCCTTCCTCGGTATTATTGAAAAGGAATTGTCCGATGCATAAGGTTGCAAAGATACCTCCCAGCCCATTGAAAGACTGAGAGAGATTCAATCTACTGGTGGCCGTCTCCTTGGCTCCCAGTTCGGTGACGTAAGGATTGGCTGCCGTCTCCAGGAACACCAGTCCGCAACCGATGATGAAGAGACATCCAAGGAAGGCATAGAAGCTGCCTGCCGCCGCTCCCGGAATGAAGAGCAACGACCCCACACCGAAGAGCAGCAACCCGAATACCACGCCACGGCGATAACCATAGCGATTGATGAAGATGCCGGCAGGTATCGCCATCAAGAAATAGCCCAGATAGGTCGTGACCTGAATCAAGGCGGAATGCGTGATACTTATATGCAAAGCATTCTGGAAGTGCTTGTTGAGCACATCCAGAATGGCACGGGCGAAGCCCCACAAGAAGAAGAGCGACGTTATCAAGACAAAAGGTACGAGATACTTTTTGTCTGTTATTTTTTTTTGTTCAGCCAGCATTATTATTTATTATTTTTTTATTTTCTGCTTCATTTTATTGTTCCTATATCTATAGAAACGCAACTTTCCTGAAAATATTTTATCTGATGGAGTTTTCTCCCTTATTCAAGTTTCGTAAGTAGGGAACTTCCAGAAGTTGAACTTTTTAAGATTTGATTCAACAGGAATGTGGCGTTCTGGTTTTTCGCCACCCCTCGCTGTATCTTATAGGTGTAAGTGACATCCGTTCCCAAGTCTATCTCGAAACAATAGTTATGGAAGTCGTCCCGCTCTTGTTCCATCTTGGAGAGTTCCAGGTCGTGGGTAGCGACAACGCCCGTCACAGGCTCCTTCGAGATGGCTTCGAGGAAGAGACGGGATCCGTTGAGTTTATCCACCGAGTTGGTGCCTTTCAATATCTCATCAAGGACTATGAGGGTACGCAGGGAAGTACTTTCCTTACAGAACCGCAGCAACTGCTCCAACCTCAGCAACTCGGCATTGAAGTAAGAGATGCCGTGGGTGAGGTCATCGCTCGTTCGCATACTGGAGAAGAGACGGAAGCGAGAAATCGTCAAACTGTCGGCAAAGACTGGCATTCCCGCCATCGCCAAAATGTAGTTCACTCCAAGCGAACGGAGAAAGGTACTCTTGCCTGCCATATTCGCTCCTGTCACGATATAGTAGTTGCCGTCCTTGATTACAAAATCGTTCTTCACCGCCTTTGCTCCGAGAAACGGATGATAGAGGTTCTTTGCCTCGAAGACCACCTCCGAAGAATCGACGAATGTCGCATCTGCCGCCTCGGGATGATTGTATCGGAAATCCGCCATGCTCACGGCAGCATCCATCTCGCTCACGATATCCACCCACTCCTCCATCTTCACCATGTAGGTATCTTTCCATTTCAAGAAACTACGAACGAGAAAGAAGTCGCTGAGCAGGAAGGCATCGGTGAAGAAGAGACCCAGGAAATTACCACGTCGGTCGTAGCCTTTCAATATTTTCTCCAACTGGGCAAAAGACGGCAAGGCATCGGCAAGGGTAGCCTGCATCTGTTTGCCTCTTTCACTTCGGAAGTCGCGGCGGGCGACGAGCTGGAGTATCTGCGAATAAGCCACCAACTGATGACGGAGTTTTCCACCGTTGCTGTCTATCTTGTCGAGAGTCTGCTTGCAAACGAAGAATACTGCCATGAATTGCAGCATCACCCATCCCATAGCCACATTCGAAGATACGAACCCGAGGAAGGAAAGGATGACCGTGGCTACGACTCCTGCTATCAAGAGATAGCCGACGACAAGTGAAGCCGCTGTTCCAAACCACGCCGGCACCTCCATCGCCGATACTTTCGCCATGGTGTCAGTCACCGCTGCGGAATCTATCTTCTTTTCATTTTTCTCTCCGAGGGCTAGAAACTCTATGCGCCACTCCATTTCCTCCTCGGCAAGTTCATGTTGCAAAACTGCCAGCTGGTCTATTTCCTCCTGCGCCAAAGGGTGCTCACGGGAAAGAGCGGCTGCAAGATGATCCGAGCCACCCGTAGTAATGGTACGGCAGATGCGGTTGAAGAGCGAGTCCTTGCCGAAGACATCGAGGTCGAAGGCATAAGGGTGCCGCGGATCCTGATAGGCCGTTCCTGCCTCGAAAGGTGTGAAGTCACCCTGCAAAGCCCTGATTTCGTCTTGACAAACTTTCAAGAGAGCCGAGAGATGCGCTATCCGCTCCTTGTTTTTGTCATCGAAATGACGGATTGTAAAATAAGTTGCCAGCGACAAAACAGCCCCCAAGATCCAAAGTTTCGCATCTCCATCCAAGGTGAAACAACAAACCACGAAAGCTAGGATGGCACCAAAGGCCACCAACTCGCCTGTGATAAAACTGTTGTTCCTGCGCTTCAAGGCCGTCACCTCTGCGACATACTTTTCCACATAGTGTTGATAATTCTCTTTTATATTCATTTTCAAATACTTATCTTTATTTTATTTTCGGAAGTAGGGAAGTTATAACAGTACGGCTCCCTCCTGTTTTTTGCCATCCATCAAAATTCTCATCGGATGGTCGAAGCGGACATGACGGACATATTTTGTCTCTTCCACCGCCGGCATCGCATCGAGCACTTCCTTGTTTACGAATCCTCCTTCCCCGACATTGGTATCTATCGTAAAGTATCCCACACCAAAAGAGGTGAGGTTCTGGAAGAAATGCGTTCCCTGGCTGGGGTCGATGTTATAGTTCTTCAATGCCACTTCCACGATGACACGGGCCGCACTGATATGAGGCCACTTCACTGGCACGCCCAGATATGGGTCGCTGGAGCCCCACCGCCCGGGACCTATCAACACATAGTTCTTGCCATCGGCAAGGAACTTGCGGTTGATACGCTCTATATCATCGGCAACATAGTAATTGTTCATTGCCGAAAAATTGTCGTCATATTTCACATACACCACATCTACCACCTCCTCGCTGATGCCATGTCCGAGCGAGTTGTGGGAACGGAGCAAGCAGTCTGCGTCCGGTATCGCCCTCACATCCTCGTCCAGCATTTCCTTGGCATCTACGATCGGACGTATCTGAAGGAGATAAAACTCACTGGTCTTGTCGGCATTGATGTTGCAGGCGAACTCGATTTCCACGGGGCGGCGCATCGCACCTGCCCCAAACTTCATCGACATCTGGAGTATCTCAGGCAAAGGGACAACCCCATGCTGGAGCACGCCTGCAAAGGTTATCAACTTGCGCCCTGTCTCATAGACTCCATCGTTGACGACTTGGTCGTAAGGGTCGAAAGTGGAAGCGATATAATTGAGCGAATGGTCTTCCACCGCATCCTTCACACGAAGTTTGAGAATGTTGAACCCATCATCGACCTTGAAGTCATCCCCCACATGTTTCATGTCGAGGGCATAGAACTGTGTCTGCGTATCCCGCAAGCACATCTCCAACTCCGAGGTTTGCAGTACTTGGGTGGGATGGTAGGGACATACCCGCAAAGTCTGTCCGCCATCCACAATATACTTTCCCAGACCCAGCGCAAGACTGGCTATGCCTTCCTCCGCCGTCTCATCTCCTATCGGATAATAATTGATCGATCGAAGCACGCCACTCATCGTCGGATAGTAACGGTCGCCATATTCCTTGCCCACCACTTGTTGCAAGATGACCGCCATCTTCTCCTGGTCGATGACATTGCTCGTCGCCGTCATATACGCCTTTGAATCCCGATAGAAGACCGAAGCATAAACGCCCTTGATGGCGCAAGCCAACATCTGCAGCATCTGGTACTTGTCTTCCAAGTACGGAATCATATAGGTGGAATAGATGCCAGCAAAAGGCTGATAATGTGCATCCTCCAACAACGAACTGGAACGGACGGCAATAGGACTCTTCGTTGCCTCAAAGAACGTGAAGAAGTCGGCTATCAACGAATCGGGCAACTGTGCCCGCAGGAAATGTCTCAGTATCTCGTCATCGCTTGCATCGCCCAACGCTATCGGATAGAGGTTGTTTTCTTCCATGAAAGCATCGAAGATGTCGGTACAGAGCACCACCGTCTTCGGTATCTGCACGGTAACATTCTCATATTGATTGAACTCAGGGTGACGCTTGACCACATTGTCCAGGAAAGCCAAGCCTCTACCCTTTCCGCCCAAGGAACCTTCACCGATGCGGGCGAAATGGGCATACTTGTCAAATTTCATCCTGTCAAACACCGCAACGACTCCCAGATTCTTCATGTGGCGGTATTGCACGATAGCATCGAAGATGATCTGTCTGTGGGCATCCACGTCCTGGAGCTTCTGCCAAGTGACATGCTTCAGGAAGGCCGACACGGGGAAGATGGCGCGGGCACAAAGCCAGCGGCTCATGTGGTTGCGGCTGATGTGGTAGAGCATCGAGTCGTTGGGAATACGGAAGATGTTGTCCTGCAATTCCTTCAAACTCCTGATACGCATGATTTCCTCATGGGTCTTGGGGTCACGGAAGATGAAGTCGCCGAAGCCCATGTGCTCTTCCATCAAGAGACGAAGATCGACACTCATCTTCTTGGAGTTCTTGTCAACAAAACGGAAACCTTCCGCCTCTGCCTTTTCCCTGTTCTCACTCTCTGAACTCTCTAGTATCAAAGGTACAAAAGGGTCATGGGCACGAACATAGCGGAACAGACGCAAACCTGCATCAGGACATTTCTCACGGCCAAAAGTATCTGTGCTTTGCTTTGCCGTCAAGGGGTAACGCGCATCGCTGACAATGCCCAACGTGTTGTCGGAGTATTTTTCATACAGTCTCTTTGCTTCCTCCAACGTTCGAGCCAGCACCACCTTGGGGCGCCCTCTCATTCGCATGGTGGCAGCATGCCTGTTCAAGGCTTCCTTGGAAAAGTTCTTACTCTGTTCCAATATATAATTGTACAGGTTTGGCAGAATAGAACTATAGAAACGCACTGAGTCCTCCACCAGGAGTATCATCTGCACACCTGCCTCCTGGATGTCGTGCTCCAGGTTCATCTTGTCCTCTATCAACTTGATGATGGAAAGAATGAGGTTGGTGTTTCCCAACCAACAGAACACGTAATCGAAGATGCTCAAGTCTTCGTTCTCCATTCGCTTGGTGATGCCATGGGAGAAAGGTGTCAACACGACACAGTGGATGTTCGGAAACTTGCCCTTGATGTCACGTGCGACATCAAAGGCGTCGTTGTCGGCATTGCCAGGCATGCAAATCACCAAGTCGATGACGGTGGAACGCAATATGGACGCAGCCTCCTCGATGGTCGATACCTGCGTAAACGTTGGCGGATAGCGAAGGCCCAACTCCATATATTCATTGTAAATCTTCTCCTCTATACGACCGTCGTCCTCCAACATGAAGGCATCATAGGGATTGGCAACGATGAGCACATTATAGATGCGGCGCATCATCAAATTGACAAACGACACGTCTTTCAGATAGAACCGATTCCACTCTTGAGGTATGTTATTCTCCATGATTTTTGTTTTAAGTAGTGCAAAGATACTGATTTTCTGATATTTACTTGCATTTTTCAACAAAATTTATTATTTTTGCGGCGTGATTCGTTTCACAACTCATCCAAATGGGATATATTTGGACCTATTCTATTAACAATCGTATCGTATGAAACAAAAAATATTCTTGTTATGGATAGTGGGAATACTCATCACCCTACCGTGCTTGGCACAAAAGCACCATGGCAAAGCTTCCTATTATTCCAAAAAAGCTACCGGCGCAAGGTCGGCAAGCGGTCAGAAGATTCACCACGACAGCCTTACTTGCGCACACCGATACTACCCTTTTGGCACCAAACTGAAGGTTACCAACATGAGCAACAACAAGAGTGTGGTGGTAAAAGTGATAGACAGAGGCCCCTTTGGAAGAGGCAGAATCATCGACTTGTCATGGGGCGCCGCCAAAGAAATCGGTATGCTCGCACAAGGTGTAGCCAGCGTGAAGGTGGAACTCATCGACAACAATGCCATCCCATATCGTCCCGAGGAGACGAAACTCCCGCGCATCGACTTTGAGATGGCTGAGTCTGACTATGACTTTCCCTCTAAATGGTCTAAAGAAAACAAAGAAAAAACTGAAACTAAAGATCACAAAGAAAAAAAAGCAGAACATACCAACAAGACAAAATAAATGAATCCTAGCTCAAACTTCATCGGGTTTGAACTAGGATTTATCCTTATCGAGTGGTTGGAATCGTAAACTCGTTGACCTTGGAAATGGCACGGTTGTCGTGTACTACAGATACACAAAACTTGGCATATCCTTCTTTCAGACGATTGTCTGCCTTGACCATTGCCGTGTAACGAATACCTTTCCCCGCATCTATCTTCTCCACATGTATATTAGGAGAAATGTAAATGTGTTTGTTCCCTGTGGTCTCTACCACTGTTGGCACGACATCATAGACAGGTTGGCTACCGCGGTTTTTAATCTCGAATATCAACTTGCATGTCTCGTTACGATTCAGCTTCTTGTCTTCGTTGGCATCAACGAAACGAGCATTCACAATCTCGACATTTGGTGAATAAGAAAGATTGGCTCCATTCAACTCATCAATATGTGAGCTTGGGAAACTTGTCGTAGGCTGCTGGGCGCTGTAATTACCCGTATAGTCGGAACTGTCAAAATCATAAAGACGGTCGTCCCCATTATTAGAGGCGTCGAAACCACTGTCATAGGTACCATAACCGCCCTGCGATTGGTAACGAGAGTTTGAATCGCAACGGGAATTGCTTTGACGCTGGACGATACGCTCTCTACGTTCCTGGCGACTTTGCTCCGCTTGTTGGTCAGCCTGACTTCCAACGGCAGCACCGACAACAGCACCGCCTGCCATACCAACGATCGTTCCTATATCAGACCCACGAGGTCCACCGGCAAGTCCGCCGATGGCAGAACCCAGAATCGACCCCAGCGACCCGCCAACGTATGCACCGCTACCTGTATAAGTTCCACAGCTACTCAAAAGCAGGATAGAACAAACTAGTAAAACTAACGACTTTTTCATAATTCAAACATTAAAGAGTGCTACTTTTCTTATGCAAAGAAAATGCAAACGAGCGCAATGAAAGCTGGCTTTCACATTGCCGAGTGCAGCTTTTCTTATGCAAAGATAGATAATTATCTTGAAAGAAGAAAAGAAAGTTTCCCTAAAAGACATAGGGGATTCCCTAAAAGGCCACTTTCAGAAACGAAAAAAGCACTTTCGCCACATTGACGAAAGTGCCCAATATTGAGATATTGAAAATTATTCAGCCTTTGGAGCTTCCTCAGCAGCAGCCTCTTCAGCCTTTGGAGCTTCAGCAACTGGTGCTTCCTCAGCCTTAGCCTTACGACTACGACGAGTCTTCTTGGCAGCAGCCTTAGGAGTCTTAGCCATGTTCTCATCAAAGTCAACAAGCTCGATGAATGCAATCTCAGCAGCATCACCCTGACGAGTACCCAACTTGATAACACGTGTATAACCACCAGGACGATTAGCTACCTTCTCAGCAACCTCACCGAAGAGAGCCTTGACAGCATACTTGTTCTGAAGATAACGGAACACAACACGACGTGAAGTAGTGGTGTCGTTCTTAGAACGAGTAATCAATGGCTCAACATACTTCTTAAGAGCCTTAGCCTTTGCGAGGGTCGTAGTGATTCTTTTGTGCTCGCTCAAGATAAGTGAAGTAGCCATGTTAGCCAACATCGCGTTACGATGAGAAGCAGTACGACCTAAATGGTTGAATTTCTTATTATGTCTCATTTTAATTTTAAATCTTTAAGGAAAGAAGGGATTAACCCTCCTTGTCCAATTTATACTTTGAAATATCTGTTCCAAAAGACAGATTCAGACTCTCGAGCAAATCATCAAGCTCTGAGAGCGATTTCTTACCAAAGTTGCGGAACTTCAAGAGATCAGTCTTGTTATACTGAACCAAGTCGCCAAGTGTCTCGACATCAGCTGCCTTCAAACAATTGAGCGCACGAACACTGAGGTTCATATCTACGAGACGAGTCTTGAGCAACTGGCGCATGTGAAGTACCTCCTCATCAAACTCCTGGTTAGTCTCCTGATCAGAAGTCTCAAGCGTAATCTTCTCATCAGAGAAGAGCATGAAGTGATAAATAAGTATCTTCGCAGCCTCTTTCAGTGCATCTTTAGGACTAATGGAACCATCTGTTGTAACCTCAAGCACGAGCTTGTCATAATCGGTCTTTTGCTCGACACGATAAGGCTCGACAGCGTACTTTACGTTACGGATAGGGGTGTAGATGGAATCGATTGGGAGAACGTTGACGTCAGTGCAGAATTGACGATTCTCATCAGCTGGAACATACCCACGTCCCTTGTTAATTGTCAAATCAATCTGCATCGAAGCTTTGGCATCTAAATGACAAATCACCAAATCAGGGTTTAACACTTCAAATCCAGTCAGATACTTGCCAATATCACCTGCCTTGAATTCTGTGGAATTCTCAACGGTGATACTAACTTTCTCATTCTCGAATTCTTCTACTACTTGCTTGAATCGAACTTGCTTGAGATTCAAGATAATGTTGGTGACATCTTCCTTTACACCGGGAACTGAAGAGAACTCGTGCTCAACACCAGCTATACGGATGGTATTGATAGCGTATCCCTCCAATGATGAAAGGAGAATGCGGCGCAAGGCGTTACCGATGGTAACTCCGAAGCCAGGCTCCAAAGGACGGAACTCAAACTTTCCGAACTTGGCATCAGCCTCCAGCATTACTACTTTATCAGGTTTTTGAAATGCTAATATCGCCATTAATTTAATGATTTATTTAGAGTACAACTCAACGATTAACTGCTCCTTAATGTTCTCAGGGATGTCGGCACGCTCTGGCTTGTGCAAGAACTTGCCACTCTTTGTGTTCTCATCCCACTCAATCCATGGATATTTGCTATGGTTGAAACCTGCGAGAGCTGCCTCGATTACCTCGAGAGACTTAGCCTTCTCACGTACACCGACAACCATACCTGGCTTAACAGCGAATGAAGGAATGTTTACTACCTTGCCATCAACAACGATGTGCTTGTGACCTACCAACTGGCGTGCAGCAGCACGTGTTGGAGCGATACCCAAGCGGAACACCACGTTGTCAAGACGGCTCTCAAGGTTCTGGAGAAGAACCTCACCAGTAATACCATCAGCCTTGGCTGCCTTCTCAAACATATTACGGAACTGACGCTCTAATACACCGTATGTATATTTAGCTTTCTGCTTCTCTGCCAACATGACACCGTACTCAGACATCTTTCTGCGACGATTGTTGCCATGCTGTCCAGGAGGGAAGTTTCTCTTGGACAAAACTTTGTCTGCGCCGAAGATTGGCTCACCAAAACGACGCGCGATTCTTGATTTCGGACCGATATATCTAGCCATAATATTTTATAAATGCTAAAAATTTGTATCTTGTTATATTGCTAAAGCCAACGATTATACACGACGACGCTTTGGAGGGCGACAACCGTTGTGTGGTAATGGAGTTACGTCAACGATTTCTGTCACTTCGATACCTGCACCGTGTACGGCGCGGATAGCAGACTCACGACCGTTACCTGGACCCTTGACGTATGCCTTCACCTTGCGAAGACCAAGGTCGAAAGCCACCTTTGCGCAATCCTCTGCTGCCATCTGGGCTGCATAAGGAGTGTTCTTCTTGGAACCACGGAAACCCATCTTACCAGCTGAAGACCAAGAGATAACCTGACCCTCGTTGTTAGCAAGCGATACAATGATGTTGTTGAAAGAGCTATGAACATGAAGCTGACCGATAGCGTCAACACGTACATTTCTCTTCTTAGATGTTGCTTTTGTCTTTGCCATAATTAATTTCCTCCTTAGAATTACTTAGTAGCCTTCTTCTTATTAGCAACAGTCTTCTTCTTACCCTTACGTGTACGAGCGTTGTTCTTTGTGCTCTGACCGCGAACAGGAAGACCATTACGATGTCTAACTCCACGATAGCAACCAATATCCATCAGTCGCTTGATGTTCATCTGGATCTCTGAACGGAGATCACCTTCAACCTTGAATTCAGCGCTGATAATTTCACGGATCTTGGCTGCCTGGTCGTCATTCCAATCGCTGACTTTCAGGTCGCGGCTTACACCTGCCTTATCCAATATCTTTGCTGAACTACTTCGACCGATACCATAGATATAGGTCAATGCGATTTCGCCACGCTTATTCTGGGGCAAATCTACTCCAACAATTCTTATTGCCATTGTTAATAAATAAATTAATGAATAATACCTTTTTTAATTAAAGCGGCTGCAAAATTACGACTTTATTTTGAAATAAAATCGGTTTTACAAAACTTTAACATTAACCCTGACGTAATTTCATCTTAGGGTTCTTCTTGTTGATAACGAACAAACGACCTTTACGACGTACAATCTTACAGTCAGCTGAACGCTTCTTTAATGATGCTCTTGTCTTCATAACCTTATATATAATGATTATTTATATCTAAAAACAATTCTACCCTTGGTCAGGTCGTATGGACTCATCTCCACCTTCACCTTGTCGCCAGGTAAAATCTTGATGTAATGCATTCTCATCTTACCAGAGATATGGGCGGTGATATCCACACCATTCTCCAACTCAACCCGGAACATTGCGTTAGACAATGCCTCCACAATCGTTCCATCTTGCTCAATAGCGGCTTGTTTTGCCATAATCAAAAATTTTGTCCTTCTAAATGTTCAACTTCTACGAATGAAGATAAAATTTCAGCTTTACCTTTTCGAACAACTATTGTATGCTCGTAATGAGCTGCGGGCTTCCGGTCCAGAGTCAGTATACTCCATTTGTCGGGCAGCATACCGATTCGTCGATCGCCCATTGTTATCATGGGTTCTATGGCAATGCACATGCCAGCCTTCAGCATGACACCGTTCCCTCGCTTACCATAGTTAGGTACACTAGGATCCTCGTGCATCTCTTTACCTATACCATGACCTGTCAGTTCACGAACAACACCATAGCCAAACGACTGGCAATAGTCTTGTATCGCATAACCAATGTCACCAACATGATTTCCCGCAATAGCCTGTTCTATTCCCAAATATAATGACTCCTTGGTCACTTGCAGCAACTTACGCTTTTCCTCGGATATCTCACCGACAGCAAAAGTATAGCAACTGTCACCGTTGAAGCCATCCAAAAGAGTTCCACAGTCAATCGAAATAATATCTCCTTCCTTCAGAACATCCTTCTCGCTAGGAATGCCATGCACCACGACATCGTTGATCGAGGTGCATATACTAGCAGGAAAAGGCTCTCCACTTGGATTAGGAAAATTCTTAAACGTTGGAATAGCACCATGATCACGGATAAATTCCTCTGCTACCCTATCCAAATGGAGAGTCGTCACACCTGGCTTTATATGTTTTCCCAATTCCGCAAGGGTCGAGCCAACTAGTTGGTTCGCCTTGCGCATCAGGTTAATTTCATCCTCTGTCTTCAGAAATATCTTCATTTCAAAAGAAAAAGATTAATACGCAGCAACACCACCTTGACGTGTATGGCCTGAGTTTAAAAGACCATCATAGTGGCGCATAAGCAAATGACTCTCGATCTGCTGTAACGTGTCGATGACGACACCCACCAAAATCAACAACGATGTACCACCAAAGAACTGGGAGAACGCCTGTTGAACATCGAGAAGCCCTGCAAGTGCAGGCATAATCGCAATAAATGCAATAAATAACGAACCTGGTAAAGTAATACGAGACATTACGGTATCAATGTACTCAGCGGTATCCTTTCCTGGTTTGACACCCGGAATGAAACCATTGTTACGTTTCATATCCTCGGCCATCTGGGTAGGGTTCAATGTGATCGCAGTGTAGAAATATGTAAATGCAATAACCAAGATTACATAAACGATATTGTAAAGCAAACTGCGGTTGTCCATCAACTGCTGCACAACGCTGCTGGCGTTCTCAGACTGGTAGCGAACTATCGCCAATGGAATAAACATCAAAGCCTGCGCAAAGATGATAGGCATTACGTTTGCAGCAAAAAGCTTCAAAGGAATGTACTGACGCGCACCACCATATTGCTTGTTGCCGACAAGACGCTTAGCATACTGAACAGGAATCTTACGTGTGCCCTGCACCAACAAGATGGAAGCACAGACTACAGCGTAAAGAATCAATATCTCCACAATAAACATGATCAAACCACCGCCTGAGATCGCCTGCAAACGAGAAGTCACCTCCTGTACGAATGCCTGAGGCAAACGAGCGATGATACCAATCATAATAATCAAAGAGATACCATTGCCGACACCCTTGTCGGTAATGCGTTCACCCAACCAGAGGATAAACATACTTCCCGCTGCCAGGATGATCGTTGCCGGAATCATGAAGACAGTCCAGCTAATGCCCGTTGCCAGCGCATTAGCTGCCTGCATCTTAAGATTCAAGAGGTAACTAGGAGCCTGAAAGACCAAGATGGCTACAGTCAGGACTCTAGTGTACCATTGTATCTTTTTGCGGCCACTTTCACCTTCGCGCTGCATCTTCTGGAAATAAGGCACAGCGATAGCAAGAAGCTGCATAACAATTGAAGCTGAGATATAAGGCATAATTCCCAATGCGAAAATAGACGCATTGGAAAATGCACCACCAGAGAACATGTCCAAAAGCGACATAAGGCCACCAGAGGTCTGCGACTGCAATTTCTCCAACATGCTCGGGTTGATACCAGGAAGGACAACGAACGAGCCAAAACGGTAAATAGCCGTAAACAGAAGAGTAATGAGGAGACGCTGGCGCAAGTCCTCAATCTTCCAACAGTTCTTTAGTGTCTCAATAAACTTTTTCATTTACTTAGATTATAGTTGCGTTACCACCTACTGCCTTGATTGCTTCTTCGGCAGTCTTTGAGAAAGCATTAGCTTCAACTTCCAATTTTGCTTTAAGTTCACCGTTACCGAGAACCTTTACAAGCTCCTTACCGTTGGTAAGACCAGCCTCCTTGAGTTCTGCAATACCGATCTTTGTGAGGTTCTTTGCTTCTGCAAGAGCCTGAAGAGTTGAAAGGTTAACTGCGAAGTACTCCTTGTGGTTGATATTCTTGAAACCAGCCTTTGGAACACGACGCTGCAATGGCATCTGACCACCTTCGAAACCAATCTTTCTCTTATAACCAGAACGAGCCTTGGCACCCTTGTGACCACGTGTAGAAGTACCACCGAGACCAGAACCTGGACCACGACCAATACGACGACGTGAATGGGTAGAACCTGCAGCAGGTTTCAAATTATTTAATTTCATAATCGTTCCTAATTTAAAAGATTAATTAATCTACTACACTTACGAGGTGATGAACCTTACGGATCATACCACGGTTGCTAGGAGTATCCTCAACCTCAACAACCTGAGAAATCTTGTGAAGACCAAGGCAAGCGAGCGTACGCTTCTGGTCAACCGGAGCACCGATTTTACTCTTAATCTGCTTTACTTTAATTGTTGCCATTATTGATAAATCCTAATTAACCGTTAAATACTTTATCCATACTGATACCACGCTCACCTGCTACAGTGTAAGCATCACGCATCTGAGCAAGAGCTGCGATGGTAGCCTTCACGAGGTTGTGAGCGTTGGAAGAACCCTTTGACTTAGCAATCACGTCCTTCACGCCGACACTCTCAAGAACGGCACGCATAGCACCACCAGCCTTCAAACCAGTACCGGCAGCAGCTGGCTTGAGGAGAACCTTGGCACCGCCGAAAGATACCTCTACCTCGTGAGGAACAGTACCCTTCAAAACAGGAACCTTAACCAAGTTCTTCTTAGCAGCCTCAGTACCCTTAGCGATGGCAGCTGTCACTTCACCAGCCTTACCAAGACCGTAACCGATAACGCCATTACCGTCACCAACAACGACGATAGCAGCGAATGTGAAAGTACGACCACCCTTGGTAACCTTAGTCACACGGTTGATAGCAACCAGGCGATCCTTCAGTTCTACTTCACTATTAACTTTTACTTTATTCATTGCCATAATCGTTTAAAATTTAAGACCACCCTTACGAGCACCATCAGC
>CAVGEN010000047.1:0-126116 GCA_963628185.1 Waltera intestinalis
ATTTACACATTATATAATTTCACTATAATGTGTCTATCTATATCAGTATAAGTCACAGATTTGAAAGTGGGGTGTGCCGTTTGTTCTTTTAGGCTAGAGGGTGGGGAATGACGGATGGTAGTTTTTCTTGACATAAAAAAGCCAAGGATGCCTCACGGCAACCTTGGCTCAAGCCAATATTTGTCCATAAAAAATCTTTCTATTTTGCTGACTCAAACTCACGCAAGAAACGAGTGTCGTTCTCTGAGAAGAGGCGAAGGTCGCTCACGCGGTACTTCAAGTTGGTGATACGCTCCACACCCATGCCGAAGGCATAACCGGTGTAGATGTTGCTGTCGATGCCGCAAGCCTCCAAGTCGTGGGGATCGACCATGCCGCAACCGAGAATCTCGACCCATCCGGTGTGCTTGCAGAAATTACACCCCTTGCCGCCACAGATGTTGCAAGAAATATCCATCTCTGCACTAGGCTCGGTGAACGGGAAGTAGCTTGGGCGCAAGCGAATCTTGGTGTCGGCGCCAAACATCTCTCGCGCAAATGTCAGGAGCACCTGTTTCAAGTCGGTGAAGCTGACGTTCTTATCTACGTACAGACCTTCCACCTGGTGGAAGAAGCAGTGAGCGCGTGCGCTGATGGCCTCGTTGCGATATACTCGACCTGGGCAGAGCACACGGATAGGTGGCTCGTGGGTCTCCATATAGTGAGCCTCGTCGCCAGAGGTGTGGCTGCGGAGGAGAATGTTCTTTGTGACATCGTTAGGGTCGCTCTGCTCGATGAAGAAGGTGTCCTGCATGTCGCGGGCAGGATGGTCGGCTGCGAAGTTGAGCATGGTGAACACGTGCTTGTCGTCATCCACCTCAGGACCATGGTACAAGGTAAAGCCCATGCGAGAGAAGATGTCGATGATCTGGTTCTTGACAACGGTGAGCGGATGACGGGTGCCGAGAGCCACAGGATAGGCGGTGCGAGTCAAGTCGATGTCGTCGCTGGAAGCCTCGGCCTCTTCAGTCTGCTCCTTCAAACCATTGATCTTGGCTTGGGCAGCTTGCTTCAATTCGTTGATTTTGATACCGACGGCTTTCTTCTGTTCGGCTGCCACGTTGCGGAAGTCGTTCATGAGGGCGTTGATCTCGCCCTTCTTGCTTAGATACTTCAGACGAAGCTGCTCCACTTCCTCAGCATTTTGAGCTGTAAGTGTGCTCACTTCCTTCAATAGTTCTTCTATTTTCTCTAATAACATAATCTTAAATTGTCTATTTTGTGTGCAAAGATAACATTTTTCGCTCAAATATTGAAATATCTCAAAAGAAAGTTGTACTTTTGCATTGAAAATTTGAGAAATTTATAGGTTTATGAAGAAACTTTCTTTTTTATCGGTGCTATTTGCGGTACTTACCATCGTTGTTTTCTCAACGGCAGGGTGTACTGGCAATAAGCCTTCTCGGGGGACGGACTCCGTTGGCGTCGATTCTTCCGAGGTGGCAGACACGCAGTCTGTCGATTCTGCCGAAAAACTGATAGAGGAAACTCCGATGCCAAAGGCGGCTGATGAATTGTTTGATGATTTTGTGTTCAACTTTGCCGCCAACCGCAAGTTGCAGATGAGTCGCATCCAGTTTCCACTTCCTGTCTATCGCAACGAGAAGATGGTGAAGAGCATCAACAAGCGTAATTGGCGGATGGAGCATTTCTTTATGCGCCAGGACTACTATACGCTCATCTTCGACAATCAGAAGCAGATGAACTTGGTCAAGGACACCACCGTGAGCCATGTGATTGTGGAAAAGGTGTTCTACGACAGGAAGACGGTGCAGCAGTTCCTCTTCGACCGCATCGAAGGGCAGTGGATGCTGACCTCCATCAACTATAAGCCTATGTATGCCAATATGAACGCAAGTTTCTTGAAGTTCTATGGCGAGTTTGCTTCCGACTCCACTTTCCAGGCTGAGCACCTGCACAATCCAGTGAAGTTCGTGGGGCCCGACCCTGACGATGACTTCAGCACGATGACGGGTGACATCGAGCCGGAAACCTGGCCTGCTTTCGCACCTAAGTTGCCTTCTGGCATGATATACAACATCATTTACGGTCAGAAGTACGGCGAGAGCAACCAGAAGATTTTCGTGATTCGTGGCATTGCCAACGGACTGGAGACGGAGTTGACTTTCCGCCGCATCGGAGGCAAGTGGTTGCTTATGAAACTTAACATGTGATTTTGGTATGAAAGACTTTAAAGACCATAGCCTTTTGGCTCATAATACGTTTGGCATCGAGGCTCGTTGCCGCCGTTTCTTGGAGTATGTGTCTGTGGAGGAGGCTCAGCGGATAGCTTCCCTGCTGACTGCCGACGACCTGCCTTTGCTTATCGTGGGCAGTGGAAGCAACTTGCTTTTGACCGGCGACTATCCTGCGACGGTCGTTCACTCGGGCATCAAGGGCATCAAGGTTGTAAATCCTGGGAACGGTGCGCCGGAAGACGTATTCTTGGAGTGTGGCAGTGGCGAGATTTTTGACGATGTGGTGGCTTATTGCGTGGCGCATGGCTATCATGGCGCCGAGAACCTCTCGATTATTCCGGGTGAGGTGGGAGCCAGTGCCGTGCAGAACGTCGGTGCTTATGGTGTCGAGGCGAAGGACATTATATATAAGGTGGAAGCGGTGGAGATTGCCACGGGCAAGGTGGTAGTGTTCGACAACGCTGAGTGTGCGTACAGCTACCGCCAGAGTAAGTTCAAGCACGAGTGGCGCGACAAGTACTTGGTGACTCATGTCATCTATCGTCTTTCCAAAACCTTTGTGCCAGACTTGGATTATGGCAACATTCGCAGTTCCTTGGATGCCAAGGGCATTGCCGTGCCAACGGCTGGACAACTTCGTGAGACGATCATAGAGATTCGCAACGCTAAGTTGCCCGACCCTAAGGTGGAAGGCAATGCGGGTAGCTTTTTCATGAATCCAATCGTAGGGAAAGCCAAGTATGACGAGCTGGCAGCCCTCTATCCTGGCATGCCTCATTATACGATAGACGCTGATCATGAGAAGATTCCTGCAGGTTGGATGATCGACCAGTGTGGCTGGAAGGGAAGAAACCTGGGCAAGGCTGGCGTACACGACAAGCAAGCCTTGGTGCTCGTAAATCGCGGTGGAGCCAAGGGGGAGGACATCGTGCGCCTCTGCGAGACCATCCAGAAGGATGTGTTGGAGAAATTTGGGATAGAAATTCATCCCGAGGTGAATATTAAGTGAAGAGTGAAGAACGAAGAGTGAAGAGGCCTCTTGCCCTTCTGTTTGTGAATTAAAGAGATTATGTTGAAGATAACTTTACTGGGAACAGGGACATCAAGCGGTGTTCCTGTTTTGGGATGTGATTGCGAGGTGTGCCGCAGCTCCCGCCCCAAGGACAAGCGTTTCCGTTGTGCTGCCATGGTGGAGACGGAATCGACTCGCATCTTGATAGATGCTGGGCCTGACATTCGTATGCAGTTGCTCCGTGTGCCTTTCCGCAAGTTGGACGGCGTGCTCCTCACGCATATCCATTACGACCATGTGGGCGGCATCGACGACCTTCGTGGTTTCTGTGTCTATGGCGACATCAATATCTATGGCGACGAGTTGGTGACAAGCATCTTGCCGCATACGATGCCTTATTGTTTCCCCGCAGACCCCAAGTTGCTTTATCCCGGAGCACCCAAACTGTCGCTCCATACGGTAGAGCCGCATCATGAATATCGGATTGGCGACATCTCTTTCATGCCTGTCCGGGTGATGCACGACAAGATGCCTATCCTGGGCTATCGTTTTGGTAAGTTTGCCTATATCACGGATATGAAGTCGATGGCAGACGAGGAGTATGAATACTTGGATGGGGTGGAGGTGCTTGTCGTCAATGCCTTGCGGTTCGACAAGCCGCACCATAGCCACCAACTGGTGGGTGATGCCATCCGGGTGGCTCGTCGCATCGGCGCCAAACAGGGGTATCTCACCCATGTCACCCATCAGATAGGCTTACACGAAGAAGCCAACAAGCGATTGCCTGTTGGCTTCCAGTTTGCTTACGATACGTTGGAAATAAGTTTATAGCATTCCCTTCGAACTAGGCAGTTCGAAGTGATAGATGTCTCTCTTCACCGCCATCTTGAGCGATCGGGCCAATGCCTTGAATATGCCCTCTATCTTGTGGTGCTCATTCTCGCCCTCGGCCTTGACGTTGAGGTTCATCTTGGCAGCGTCGCTCAAGCTCTTGAAGAAGTGCTTGAACATCTCGGTAGGCATTTCTCCCACCTTCTCGCGATGGAACTCTGCGTCCCAGACCAACCATGGACGGCCGCCGAAGTCCAACGCCACCTGGCACAGACAGTCGTCCATCGGCAGGCAGTAACCATAACGCTCGATGCCTCGCTTGTCGCCAAGGGCTTGCAAGAGGCATTCGCCGAGGGCGATGCCGGTGTCTTCTATCGTATGGTGCTCATCTACATGGAGGTCGCCTTTGGTATGGATGGTCAAGTCCATCATGCCGTGCTTGCCGATTTGCTCCAGCATGTGGTCGAAGAATCCCAAGCCCGTGCTGATGTCGCACTTGCCCGATCCGTCTAGGTTTACCTTAATGTATATGTCGGTCTCCTTGGTGGTGCGCTTCACTTCGGCGATGCGGTCGCCGGCGAAGAGAATCTCTGCTATCTTGTCCCAGTCCATGCCGTCCTTGCCGAGTATCAAACTCTTGCAACCGAGGTTCTTTGCCAGCTCTGCATCGCTTTCACGGTCGCCAATCACGTAGCTGCCTGCCAAGTCGTACGCAGGGTTGTCGATGTATTCTGTCAGCATACCTGTGCCAGGTTTGCGCATCGGGGAGTTGTCCTCGGGGAAATGGCGGTCGATGTGCTGCTTCTCGAAATGGATGCCTTCGCTCTCCAAGGTCTGTATGATGAAGTTGTGTACAGGCCAAAAGGTGTCCTCGGGGAAGGAGTCGGTGCCCAGTCCGTCTTGGTTGCTCACCATCACCAGCTGGTAGTCGGTGTGTTGGGCGATAAAGGAGAGGTTGCGGAACACTCCTTTGGTGAAGACCAATTTGTCGAAGTTGTCGATTTGCTCGTCTTCTGGTTCTTGAATCAATGTGCCATCGCGGTCGATAAACAGCAACTTTGTTTTCTTCATGTTCTTTCTATTTTTTTATGTTGAATGATTCTGTTATGAGACTTTCAGCCGGCTCCTGCTCTAAGCTGAGTCTCCTTTCTTCTTTCTCCATGTCCTGCGTCTTGTGCGAACCATATAGGTAGGCTAGTGCCAGGCAGAGCCAGGTGCTCAGGTAGAGGAAGATGAAGAGACTGATGGTGAGTACGACGAGTACCAATGGGGTGAAATAGCCGGGCACGCCCAGTGGGTCTCCTTCGAGCGCACCCAGTTGCGAAATCGTCTGTGCCCCTCCTAATAATATGGTGGGTATGAAGAGGATGCAACTGATGATGGCGATGATGATTCCTGCCAGGAATCCCATCTTGAAGATGGATCCGAAATGGCGCAGCCCCGACACGTACATCTGCCATGGACGAATCTTCTCGCCGTCGCCCTTAAGCATCACGCAAGGCACGATGTGGGCGAACGGAAGGGTGATGACGAGGGTGAGCATGAGCACTACAAAACTAGCTGCCGCCTTGATTCCCAGGCTGGTAAAGAATGTGTTGATGCCAGCCGTTCCTCCTAATAGGAAGAGATACAACAAGAGGTCGCAGAGGATGAGGGAAGCCGTGAAATGGAGGATGTTCTTGCCCAGCGACTTCTTGTTTAGCCAAGTCCAGATGCTGCCTCCCATCAAGAAACTTGCTATCCAAGTGCCTACATAGACAAAGGTTTGCAAGAGATAGGAAGACCAAGGACTCGTTTCTCCCCAGTCGTGCAGAGCCTTGTTGGGCATTCTGAAATAGGTGGTCAATGCTAGGAAGACGGCATAGATGAGCACAGCCCACCAAGTCTTCTTCAAGAGCGAGCCAAGCTGGTCGCTCATTAAGTCGTAAGCCGCTTTCATGCAAGCGGTTACACTGCGATACTTAAACAATTCTTTTGTATCCATTATCTTTTCTCCTTAATAGTTTCGTTGTGTCGTTCCGTGGGTAGCGTGCAGGCTTATCCCTGTCTTCTGAACTCGGCGCAGGTGATGGCCGTGGCGATGGCTACGTTCAGACTGTCGGCTGTCGGCCGCCCCTCGGGAAAATTCGGGATGAGCAACTTATGGTTCACTTTTCTTGCCAGAGCCTCCGAGATGCCCTTGCCCTCGTTGCCCATGATGATGACACCCCGGTTTTCGAGCGGCTGCTGGTAGATGTTGTCGCCATCCAGCAGCGTACCATATATCGGAGCGTCGGCAGGAAGGGAGGAAACCAAGCCCAGCAGGTCTCCGTACTCCACCTTCACCCTGGCAATGCTTCCCATCGTCGCTTGCACTACCTTCGGATTATATACGTCGGCAGTGTCTTGGCTGCAATAGATATGCTCGATGCCAAACCAGTCGGCGATGCGGATGATGGTGCCTAGGTTGCCAGGGTCTTGCACGCCGTCGAGGGCGAGGTTGAGCAGCGAGAGGTCGATGGGGGAGAAACCATGTTCGCTTCGGCTAGTCGTAGCCCCGGCCTTCTTGTGGAAGTCTTGCTCGAAGACCGCCAGCACTTGTTGCGGATGCTGCAAGAAACTCACCTTTCTGAGCTCCTCGTCCGTCACCTCGATGACCTCGGTAGATGTCGGGATGTGTTTGCTGTGGAGCCATTCTGCGGTAGCCACGATGAGTTCGGCGGGGTGCAAGGCAATCAGGTCGCCCACCACCTTGTGACCCTCAGCCACGAACTTGCCCTCTTTGGTGCGGTTTTTCTTCTGTTCGAGCGAATGAATGTATTTAATCTTATTCTTGCTTATCATGTCTTTGAAAATTGCATGTGTTAAGACAACCATGTCTGAAATTTTATATGCAAAGATACACCAAATCAACCGAATGACAAAATATTATGCAAATTATTTTGTTTTCTCTTGGAATTATGCTACCTTTGCAGAAGATTAGCTGCACTCGGCAATTGGAAAGCAAACTTTCATTGCGCTCGTTTGCATTATCTTTGCAACTCAAACAAGTTATAAGGAATTGAGACATTATAGGATTATCATACTCGGATTGCCGTTGGTGCTGGGGGCTTGCTCGGTAAGCAAGCAGGTGCCCGAAGGCGAATATGTATTGGATAAGGTGGAGGTGGTGTCAGACCAGGAAGGGTATGACACGGCTCCGCTCAAGCAATATGTGCGTCAGAGGGAGAAGCCGAAGATCTTCTCCTTGTTCAAGAATCCCTTTGTTCGCAAGCCTGTCGTTTACGACACCTTGCAGGCTCGGCTCTCGTGCCAGGACATTCTTATGGCGATGCAGAACCAGGGATACATGAGGGCTGGAATCTCTCTATATACGGAGACACGCAAGAAGAACTTGAAGGCAACCTACGTGCTTCATCCCGGGCAACCTTTCCTGATAGGCACCGTGAAGTATGACGTGAGGGATGACAGCATCAAGCGACTGCTTCGGCTCGGCTTGCTTGAAAACCAGCACGTCAAGTCGGGCATGCCTTTCACGGTCGAGGCACTCGACAATGAGCGAAAGCGTATCACCGACCTGTTGGCCGACAATGGTTACTATCGGTTTCACAAGGACTTCATCCAGTATTCGGCCGATACGATTGCAGGCCGACACGACATCGCGTTGACCTTGCACCTGCTGAAGTATAAGCCCAACAACAGTTCGCCAGAGTTGCCGCATCCTCGCTACATGATTAGGAACGTCAACTATCTCGGAAGCGACAGCGACAGCATTCATCTTCGCCGTCAGGTGCTGCTCAATGCGACAGCCATCAAGGAGGGGAGACCATACGATGCTTCTGCCTTGCAGCGCACGTACAACAACTTTTCCCGATTGCAGGCAGTCAAATACACCAATATCCGTTTTTCGGAAGTGCCCGATACCAATTTGCTCGACTGCGACATACAGGTGAGCACCAACAAGCCTTCCACCATCTCATTCCAACCGGAAGGCACCAACACGGCGGGCGACCTGGGTGCGGCTGTGTCTATCGCCTATACCAACAGAAACTTGTTTAGGGGTAGCGAACAGTTGAGCGTCGAGTTTCGCGGAGCCTATGAGGCGATAACGGGGCTGGAGGGCTACCAAGACCAAAACTATATGGAGTATTCGATAGAGACCAAGTTGATGTTTCCTCGTTTTGTAGCTCCGTTCCTTTCCAAGAACTTCCGCCGCCGCCAAACGGCCAGTTCGGAGTGGGCGGTGAGCTGGAACTTCCAGAATCGCCCTGAGTTCCATCGCCGCATTCTGACCTCTTCATGGCGTTATCGCTGGAGTGAGCCACACCATCATCTGAGCTACCGTTTCGACTTGCTCGACCTCAACTATGTGTATATGCCGTGGATCTCGACCACGTTTAAGAAGGATTACTTGGACAACACCGACAATCGCAATGCCATCTTGCGCTATAACTATGAAGACCTCTTCATCATGAAGATGGGGTTTGGCGTTACTTACAATGATGGGGTGGACGCCGTCCGGGCCAACATCGAGACGGCGGGCAACTTGCTCAACGGGGTGTCGAAGGCATTCGGATTTCCTTCCAACAACGAGGGACAGCACACCTTATTTAATATAGCGTATGCTCAATATGCGAAGTTTGACTTCGACTACACCCACCTCTTGCAGTTCGACAAGCGCAATGCCTTGGCGCTCCATGCAGGTTTGGGCGTGGCATATCCTTACGGAAACAGCAGGATATTGCCTTTCGAGAAGCGATATTTCTCGGGTGGAGCCAACTCCGTGCGTGGTTGGAGCGTGAGGGGACTCGGGCCGGGCAAGTTTAAGGGAAAGGACGGACGCATCGACTTCATCAACCAAACGGGTGATGTCAAACTCGACTTGAACGCTGAATACCGCACGTCGCTCTTTTGGAAATTCCAGGGGGCGGTGTTTGTTGACGCTGGTAATATCTGGACGCTTCGCGATTATGCCGAGCAGCCAGGGGGGCAGTTCAAGTTTTCTGAGTTCTATAAGCAGATAGCCGCCGCCTATGGTCTGGGGATACGCTTGAACTTCGATTACTTTATCCTTCGTTTCGACATGGGAATGAAGGCGGTCAATCCTGCTTACGATACTCCAAAGGAACATTGGGCAATCATTCATCCGAAGTTCAGCCGCGACTTCAACTTCCACTTCGCGGTAGGATTGCCGTTCTAGGAAGATTGCCGCTGCTGAAGGTTGTGGAATTATTTGCTTTTGGCAGGCAATTCCCTCAGTACGACCTTCCATTTCCCATTGTGCATTGCCATGGGGAGTTTGAAGTCCGCTTGCTTTACGAGGTGGGCTTCTTTTCCGATGGTGTCCATTTGGTAGAAGTTGCTCACGTGGAAACGGACTGTGGCGGATGTCTCGTCATCGCCGAAACAAATGTCGTTGATCTCTATGGTGGCATCCTCAGGCTTGGCGTGCAGCAAGTCGATGTCGGCTTGGTGTACGTTGCTGGAGGCATAGCGCAACCATACCCCCGATTCGGGCGTACAATACTTGGCGGCCTTCTCGAAGTGCCAGTTATAATAATAGGTGGCGAACGAATCGGCATCCGCTTCCAGTTGACTCTCGGTCCTCTCGTGCTGTTGGCATCCACACAAGCAGAAAAGGAGGGCGGCGTACTTGCCCATAGGGCGAAGAGTAGGTAAAAACATATTAATTTCCTTAAAATCGGCACAAAGGTAATAAAATATTTTGTAATATCAGCTTATTTTACTACTTTTGCAATAAAATATAAATTATAATGCTAAGATTTATCTCCTTCGGAAGTGGAAGTAGTGGCAACTGCTACTATCTTTATACTGAGACGGATTCCATATTGATAGATGTAGGAGTAGGACTAAGAAGTTTAAAGAAGTATTTCCATAACTATGGATTGCGGTTCGAGGATATACGCCATGTCCTCGTCACGCACGACCACGCCGACCACGTCAAGTCGGTGGGGAGCTTGAGCAACGACTTCCATCTGCCAGTATATACGACCCGTAAGGTTCACATGGGCATCGAGCGCAACTATTGTGTGCGCAAGAAGATTTCGCCTCAGCAAGCCCACGTCATAGAGAAAGGCGTACCTTTCACCTTGGGTGAGTTTCGGGTGACACCTTTTGGGGTTCCTCATGATAGTACCGACAATGTGGGCTATCAGGTGGAATGTGGTGACGTATGTTTCTGCTTGATTACCGATGTGGGGCATGTCACCGAGGAGATGTATGACTTCATAGGTCGCGCCAACTATCTGGTCATCGAGGCCAACCATAGTGTCGAGATGTTACAGCAAGGCAACTATCCCCAGTATCTGAAGGATCGCATCTTGAGTCCCAACGGGCATCTTAGCAACGATGCCTGCGGAAAAGCCTTGGCGGAACATGCCACGGAAAAGTTGCGCCATGTATGGCTCTGTCATCTCAGCGAGGAAAACAACCATCCGGAGTTGGCTCGCAAGACCATCGAGCAGATTTTGCGCAGCTATGGCATCGTTGTCGGCAAGGACTTTGAGCTTGAAGTCTTGCGCCGCAAGACTCCTAGTGAGATTTATCAGTTGACTTGATAAAGGAATCATATATTGGGGCAAAGTTCCCTTATCCCATTTTGAATGCTGCATCGGGAGGAATACTTCGAATGTTTCCTCCCGATGCGGTTTTTTTTGTATGCTCGGGTATGAGCATACAAAAAAAGGAAGTCCTAAAAGAACTTCCTTTTGGAGGTGTCTAGCGGAGTCGAACCGCTCTACACGGTTTTGCAGACCGTTACCTAACCGCTCGGTTAAGACACCGTTGTTAAATCTAGTGAGATATTGTATTTCTCATTTGCGGTTGCAAAGGTACTACTTTTATTTGGTTCCACCAAATTTTTCTCCAACTTTTTTCTTGTTTTTTTCACATTTCTCGTAAAAAGGGCATCCGGCACACTTATAGTCGTGGCATTTCTGCACAGATTTCCATGATTTCAAGAAACGAAAGGTGGCATACCCAAGGCATGCCACCAATATGATTGCTATGATGATATCTTGAAAAATCATATACCTTTTATATATAAGGGCAATGATTATCCCACAGCATTGTAACCGTTGGTAGAGTTCTTGCGCATGATGTCACGGATATTCATCTCCTTGAAACCATCTGCACGATGCAACTCTTCCAATTCCTCTTCCTCTTCCACATCCTTGGCGGAACGTGTGAAAGTGAAAGCCTTATACTTAAATTCTGCGATTGCCCAGCCAATGACAGCTACGACAATCAAAGCGATAAAACCAATTAATGCGTTCATTTTATTTTGTATTTTTAATAATCATCATCGTCTGCTACATCGGTAGCGTCGTCAAGACCTAGATTCTCTGGGTCTTCAAAGGTAGTACGATAACTTTCCTCGGTCAACTTGTCGTCATCGAAAGCATCATCGTCTTCGTCTGGGTCATTGTAGTGATCCTCTATCTCTGGTGCATCCTCGTCATCGTCATCCTCATCTTCACGGTCGCGAAGTTCGTCCTCGCGGTCCAGTTCGTCTTCGTCTGCAAATTTCATGCGCACCTTTTCCACCTCAGGTTTTTCCTTGGCAAAGATGGCCTCTGTCCAGGTACCCTTAGGGATTTCCAACACCTCGAATCCATCATCAACTTTCTTCTCGTAGAGGCCGCCCGGCTTGTGCAGGCGATCCTTAGGAAGAGTAGTGGTGCTGATGTCGAAACCGCTCTGGATGATGTCTTGGATGCTCTGAGGAAGAGACTCCCAACCACCGCCAAAGTTGCGCTCAAGCACCTCGATGAGCTTGGTGGCACTGATGTGGCGGATGTTCTCGTATGTCAAGTCGGTGACACGTAGGATAGGACGCTTCTTGATGGCATACTTCACGTTGGCATCATCGATGCGGAAGTTGCCGATCTTAAAGCCTCGCTCTATGAATTTTTCAATGACAACAGGCTTATCGACCTTGATTTCCTCTAACTCGAAAGCACTGCGAATAGTATCTACATAACGACGCTGATTGTCTTTCAGGTCAGCATCTTTTTCTGCTGCCTCCCAAAGACGGAAAACATCGTTCTCTTGTATCTCCCAAACATTCGACTTGGTCAATGTCTTGAGACTTAAAGTTTTTTCTTTTTTCATCCTATATTACTTTTTCGGTTGCAAAAGTAAATACTTAATTTCTAATATGCAAATTTTCTTTGCATTTTTTTCTAAATAATTCTTTTTGGTTGCTCCCTAGGCTCTTTTTGCTCGTTGCTAGATGTCCTTCCAGTCGATGGTGCGAATGAATGCCAGAGTTTTTACCCAGTCGCAGTCCAGGCAGAACTGGATAGGATAGTCGGTGCGGTCGTAGTAAGCCAGCGTCACCTCGGTGTCTGTGTCTGAGAAGTATTTATGGTCGCGGGTAGCCTGCTTGAAGAGGTTGGTCACGATGTCTCTGTTTTTCTTCTTCGCCTCGTAAAATCGCTTGAGGTAGAGTGTCACATACTCGTTCATCGCCAAGGCTTGCTCGTTTAGGATGCGTACTGTCTGGTTGATGGCATCATAGTTCTTGCTGTTCTTCAAGACTAGTGACGGCTGAAGCAACTTGGAGCGGAGGTAGGTCATGGCATCGTACTTAAAGACTGCCACCTTGCGGTCCTCCAAGCTCTTGGTGGTGTCGTTTACGATGGCAGACGAGGTCTTCACTATCTCGTTGAGCACATCTTGTGCTGCCATTGGCATGCACGCTAAGCTCAAGAATGCCGAAATCATCAATATTTTTTTCATTTTCTTTCCTTTCTTTTTGTGTATTGTTATATGGGTATCATGAGTGCTTGCTTACTAGGCGTGGCGCACCAAGAAGATGCTATGGTCTATGCAACTAGGCAACTCTTCTTTGTAGTGGGTCACCATGATCATGGTCTTGTTGTTGCGCTTGCAAAAAGCTTCGATGACATCTTTCACCAGACGACGGTTGATGTTGTCCAGTCCATGGAGCGGCTCGTCAAGGATGAGCAGCTCGGGGTCTTTCACAAATGCGCGCGCCAACAGCACCAGTCGTTGCTCGCCGCTCGACAGTTTGAGGAAACCCCGTTCTTCCATACCTTCCAAGCCGAAGACTTTCATCCAGAAACGGCATTTGTCCAGGTCTTCATCCTTGGGTTTGACGTAGAGCCCTACTGAATCCGTCAAGCCACTAGCTACGATTCGGATGGCGGGAAGGTCGCGTTGGTAGGACCGGTGTAGTTCCGGCGACACATAGCCGATGTGTTTCTTGATGTCCCAGATGCTTTCTCCACTGCCTCGTGGGTTGCCAAAGAGGGCGATGTCGCAAGCGTAGCTCTGTGGGTTGTCGGCACAGACAAGGCTCAGCAATGTTGATTTCCCCGCACCATTCTGGCCGCTGAGTGCCCATCGCTCGCCGTTCCTCACCGTCCAGTCCAAATCCTTCAAGATGGTTCGCTCGCCATATTGTATGCAAACCTTGTTCATCTTGACAACTTCTTCGTTGTGATATTCTCGGTCGCTATATGGCAAGTCGATGACGGCTTGCTCCAGTTCCTGGCTTAGTACCCTGCATGGTAATTCTGGTCGTGCCGCAAGGTATTCGGCTTTCGTGACTTTCGGCATCACCTTCATGTCTTTCACTTCCACGATATGGGTGATAAAGTCTGGGATGTCATCACTCTTGCTCAGCACCAAGATGATTTGGAGCGCTCGCTCTGAGGACAAGGTTTTCAGCAAGTCCTTGAGCTGGTCTCTGGTGTCTGCGTCGAGACCGATGAACGGGTTGTCCATGATGAGCACCCTAGGCTCGGCAAAGAGGGTAGAAGCCAGCTTAAACTTGCGCAGCTCTCCACTGGAAAGCAAGATGACATACTTGTCAAGCAAATGCTCGATATGGAATAGCTCGTAGATGTGCTGCTGCAACGCACGTCGCTTAGGCGTATCTTCGCCAGCCAACTGGTATGCTTCCTCCAACTTGTCCCTCACGATAGGGGTCGATTCGTCAATCTCCAGCTGGTTCCAACGCTGCTGCAGGAAATAAGTGCGGTCGTTGTCGCCACCGTATGTGTCTCTGAAAGTGATATACTTGATGTTGTCGCTCACCATATGCTTGGTGCTGGGTGAGAAATCGTAGTAGGGCTCGTGCATCACCAAAGGATGGCGACCTACGTTCATGTCGACAAACATAGACTTTCCACCTCCGTTGGGGCCTATGATGGCAATATGGTCTCCATCGCAAGCCTCGAAGTTGACCGGTTCTGCCATACGCCATTCGGGCATACGGGTCACCCCGTTCTCTATCTTGATAATCGTTTGCATGATTTTGTGCTAATTTTAATGCTTTTATCTCTATACCTTATTTTATATAAAGGAAACTAGTCCCTATTTGGCAGTCCTGTTGAGGGCTGCCATAAGCTGCGCCCTGGGCCCGGTAAGCGTGCCCTTGCCCCCGATGCGCGCTTGGTTCTTGGTGGCGAAATCTTTCCAGCTGCTATAATGTTTGGCATCTGTCTCCGGTCGCCCCATTTGCAGGAAATGACAATAAGCGGCTCCCAAAGCATCCGTTGCGTCCATGAACTTAGGCATGTCTTCGTCGCTGATGTGGAGCATCCGTTGCAGCATACCTGCCACTTGTTCCTTGGAAGCCTGTCCTTGTCCTGTGATAGCCATCTTGATTTTTAATGGTGCGTACTCATGGATAGGCACTGCATGATGGATGGCTGCGGCGATGGCGACGCCTTGCGCCCTTCCCAGTTTCAGCATAGACTGTACGTTCTTGCCGAAGAAAGGAGCCTCGATGGCCATTTCGTCGGGCAAGTACTCGTCGATGATGCCTGTCACACGCTCGAAGATTTTGCCGAGTCGGAGATAGGGGTCGTTTTCCTTGCGCATGTCAATGACACCCATCACAACCAGTTGTGCTTTGTTGCCCACGACCCTGATGACCCCATAGCCCATCACGTTGGTGCCAGGGTCTATCCCCAGGATGATTTTCTCCGTGTTGTTTTGCTTACGCATGGTCACTCTTGGTAGATTATCTATCCATGTAAGGGTTGTGCGCCAGTTCTTCGCCGATAGTAGTGGCATTGCCGTGTCCCGGCAGTACCTTGACATCGTCGGGAAGTTGGGCAAGGAATCTCAAACTGTTGATGATTTGGAACATGGATCCTCCCTTGAAGTCGGTACGTCCGATAGATCCATGGAAAAGTGTGTCGCCCGTGAAAGCCACCTTCTCTTCTTTGCAGTAGAAGGTCACGGAACCACGCGAGTGACCCGGGGTCAGGATGATTTCAAACTCATGGGAGCCAAACTTGATGGTTTCGTCATCTTCGAAGAAATGGCCAATGGCAGGGAACTCGTAGTCGAGTGTCAATTGATAGAAAGTCTCGGCTTGCTGCTTGAGATGCATCATCAAGCTCTCGTCGGAGGCAGACACCTCAGGCTTCAGTCCGAACGCCTCATGGATGGTGTTGTTGCCAAAGTTGTGGTCGAGGTGCCCATGGGTAACCAACAGGTGGACAGGCTTTAATTCCTTTTCCTTGATGTAATTGACAATGGCAGTGCGCTCTTCTGGGTAGAAGGCACCGCAGTCTATAATGACACACTCCTTGGTGTCGTCGCTGACAACGTAGCAATTCTCCTGGAGCATGTTGACTTGAAATCTTTCGATATGTAACATCTTGTAATGTTTAGTGTATAACGTTTCGTGTTTACTTGCCGTAACAGCAATCTTAGCAAGGCACATAGACGAGTTGCTTGTCTTGCTTGAACCATTCCTCGTCGAAGAAGTCGCTGAGCGGAGTGATCTCTGCCACCTGGCGATACGCCTTCAGCTCTTCCTCCAAGTTCCCGCCCTTTAGGCAAAGCAATCCGTTGGGCAACGCATTCTGCTGAGACCTCTTGAAGTTCTTCTTGATGATTTTCATTAAATCAGGCAGTTGCATGACTGCCCGGCTCACCACAAAGTCATATTTCCCCTTTTCGTCCTCGCCTCGCAGATGTTCTGCTTGTAAATTCTCCAATCCAATGGCCGTAGCCACCTCATTGCACACCTTGATCTTCTTGCCTGTTCCGTCAATCAGTTTGAAACGGCACTCAGGGAAGAGGATGGCAAGGGGGATGCCGGGGAAACCGCCGCCACATCCGAAGTCCAGAATTTCTGTGCCTGGTCTAAAGTTGATGGCTTTGGCGATGGCCATGGAATGCAGCACGTGATGCTCGTAAAGATTGTCGATATCCTTGCGGCTTATCACGTTGATCTTGGCGTTCCAGTCACGGTAGAGCGCATCTAGCTGTGCTATCTGTTCCTTCTGCTTGTCCGTGAGATTTGGAAAGTATTTTTCTATAATCTTCATTTCTTAAAGGATTTATTATTGGGTGCAAAAATATAAAAAAAAAGCGAGAATGCCTTCGTGTTATCATGATTATTCACTTTCTTTATCGAATTTCCAAGAAAAATATGTAACTTTGCACCCGAATTTCAATTTAACACGGCAATAAAGTAGTAAAAAGAGACATAAATGATAAAAGCAGCTTTATTCGACTTGGATGGTGTCGTGTTCGACACCGAGTCGCAATATACGATATTTTGGGGAATGATAGGCAAGGAATATCATCCAGGGATTCCTGACTTTTCCCACCGCATCAAGGGACAAACTTTGGTTCAGATTTATGATAAGTATTTTTCTGACGGGAATGTCTTCGCCCAGATCAAGGGTTTCAAGGATTGCGAGAGTGAGCAAGCTAAAATTACGGCTCGTCTGGATGACTTCGAGCAGCACATGAGGTATGAGTATGTCGCAGGGTTTGAGGATTTTGTGAGGAACTTGCGGGAAAACAACGTGAAGTGCGCTGTCGTGACAAGCAGCAACATCCAGAAAATGCTCAATGTCTATGAGAGCCATCCTGAGTTCAAGTCTTATTTCGATCGTGTTCTCACCAGTGAGGATTTTGCCAAGAGCAAGCCTGCCCCAGACTGCTATCTGAAAGGTGCCGCTTGCTTTGGCGCCAAGCCGGAGGAGTGTGTCGGGCTGGAGGATAGTTTCAATGGACTCAAGGCTGTAAGATCTTCGGGAGCCTTCACTTTGGGGTTGGCGACAACCAATTCCGTGGATGCCATCAAGCCATACGCTGACTATGTGATTCCCGATTATACAGGTTTTACATTTGCAGATTTGGAAGGAGTCGTTCGTGCGTCTCGCAATATAGTACCTAATACAGGCAGATTAAATTAATAAACAAATCATGGGATATTTATCAACGGATAAGAAGAAAATTACAGCCAAGACTTTTGCCGAGATGAAAAAGGCTGGCGAAAAGGTGACCATGCTCACCGCATACGATTATACAACCGCAGGAATCATTGATGCTGCTGGCATCGACAGTATCTTGATTGGTGATTCTGCTTCCAATGTCATGGCTGGTAACGCCGACACGTTGCCTATCACTGTGGATCAGATGATTTACCATGCTCGTAGTGTGGCTCGTGCTGTCAACCATGCCATGGTCATCTGCGACATGCCTTTTGGTAGTTATCAAATCTCGCGTGAGGAGGCGTTGCGTAATGCTTGCCGCATGATGAAGGAAACGGGTGTCGATGCGCTCAAATTGGAAGGTGGCGTAGAGATAATAGATACCATAAAGGCTCTGATAGACGCGGGCATTCCTGTACATGGACACCTAGGATTGACTCCCCAGAGCGTAAACAAATTTGGCGGATATGGTATCCGTGCCAAAGAAGAGGCGGAGGCGGAGAAACTCGTCAATGATGCTATCGCCCTTGACAAGGCTGGTTGCTTTGCCATCGTGCTGGAGAAAGTTCCAGCTAAGTTGGCTGCCGAAGTAACACGTCAAGTAAATGCTGTAACTATCGGTATTGGAGCGGGTAACGGCTGTGATGGTCAAGTGCTGGTTTATGCCGACGCTTTGGGTATGACCCAAGGGTTCAAGCCTAAGTTCTTGCGCCATTTCGCACAGGTCGGCGCCGAGATGACCCAAGGTGTCCAGGCATACGTAGATGCAGTAAAGGCAGGTAGCTATCCTAGCATAGAGGAAAGCTACTAAGTTTCAGAAACTCGACATTATATATGGATACTCAAAACACGCCAGTCCACATCAAGTTATGGCATCGGGAATTTTGGATGATGGCCTTGGCCAACTTGTTCTTGATGATGAGTGCATACATGCTGATTCCAGCACTTCCACCTTATCTCCTTCACCAAGGTTTTTCTTGTTTGCAAGTGGGAGAAATCATGGGGGTATATGGGATTGGCATCTTCCTGCTAGGTGGTTTCTGCTCCTATCTAGTGCAGCGTTATCGCAGGAATCGTGTATGTCAGCTCTCTATACTGGCGGTAGCTCTGAGCGTAGGCTTATTGTATTACATAGAATTTGTGCTCCATGCCAAAGTGGAGTTTTGGATGCTGATGGTGGCGAGGTTGGTGCAAGGCGCATTTCTAGGATTGGCCCAGATGACGTTGGCTAGCACGCTCATCATCGATACTTGCGAGTCGTTTCAGCGCACCGAGGCTAACTATACGGCAGCATGGTTCTCACGCTTTGCCTTGTCTTTCGGACCAGCTGTTGCCTTGGTGGTCTTTAGGTGGTTCAATTACGAGATGGTGCTGGTGGGTGCGGGCGTTTTTGCCTTGTTGGCAGCCCTGCTCGTAACCTTGGTCAAGTTTCCTTTCAAGGCTCCTTCCGACAATATGTCGGTCTATAGCTTAGACCGGTTCTTCCTGCCACAGGGCATATTGCTGTTCTTCAACTTGACCATGATAACTATGGTCGTTGGCCTGTTGCTCTCCATGCAGCAGTCGGAGACTTACTATGGCATGCTGATGATAGGGTTTGTATTGGCCTTGCTTGCTGAACGGTATGCCTTCCCAAACGCAGACTTAAAAAGTGAGGTGGTATCGGGAATCATCATGATGAGTGCGGCGATATTGATGCTCTTTACCCATCATGAGTCGGCGATATTGTATGTCAGTCCTGCCTTGGTCGGTTTTGGCATAGGCATCATCGGCAGCCGTTTCTTGCTTTTCTACATCAAGTTGGCTAAGCATTGCCAACGAGGAACGAGTCAGAGTTCTTTCTTCTTGTCATGGGAGTTTGGCATCAGCCTGGGTTTGTTCTTGGGTATCGGCTTGCTGGGCAATCACTCGTCAGGCGATTTGCGAGGTTATCTTCCACAGGTTCGTGTCTGTCATGAATATATTTTGGCGGTGTGTATTGCGCTGTTGGCGGCAAGTTTGGTCTTTTACAATTTTTGTGTCCATCCTTGGTACATGAAGCATCGCAACCGTTAATGTGCAGAAAGCCTTATGGACATCCGCACTATAAGGCTTTCTGCATATTTCATCATCTACACAATTCTGCATACGGACAGTTGTTGCAACGCTGTTTGTCTTCCGTAGGACTAAATGCTAAGTGAGGGTCGAATATCTCGGCGATCAATCCCCGAAGCCCTTCCATAAACTCCTCCTCGTAGGTGGCGGCATCGGAAATAACATCCTTGCCAAACTTCAAGGTTGGGTCATAGCCCTTGGCTCCAGATTGCTGGATGAAGAGCAATGCCGGACTGACGGGGTCGTTGGCTGGATTCAGACGTGTCTGGTCGTGCTTCACGATGAGGGAGTAGAGCATGGCTTGCAAGTAGTAATCAGTATGCTTGCCAAGCTCGGATGGGTCGAAAATCGTCGCCACTTCCCTTGGAAATGTGGTCGGAGTCCTTCCTGTCTTATAGTCTATCACCCTGATACGTTCGGCGATATTCGACAAATCGGCATTTCCGTTCGACGATACGGAGTCCAAGCGGTCGATATAGCCGCCTAAGAGCAAAGTCTTCTTTCCATCAGGTGTGTCAAAGGAAAACTCACGTGACACCTTGATTTCCAATCCTTTGATGTAGAACGGAGCCAATTCTAGGTCTATCTTCAACAGCTGCTTGAGATAGCTTATGATAACCTCACGGTTAATCAATTGCAATCCATTGTAGTCGGGATGATAGCTTTTGCTATCTACCTTGAACAACTCTTCTCTGAAAGCCTCGTCTATGATGTCGGTGATATATTTCTCATTTTTGGCATAATGCTCTATGTCTCCCTTCGTGACACAAATTTCCTTGGTCAGGTAAGGCTCGCCAGTCTTCTTGTCGATAGCCAGATCGTCGGGGTTAGCCATCTTGAGATAGAAGAGTTGGGCTGCCCGGTGGAAGATGTTGCCGAATATACGGTTGTCGATTTCTTCCTCCAGTTCCTCAGGTTCTTCCAGTTGTTGGATATACTTATAATAGAAACGTTTTGGGCATCTGAGATAAGTGCTTAGGAAGGTTGGCGTGATAAACTTCATCCTGTTGAGCGTACTCATAGACTTCTCTCCCTTTTGCATTGCCTCGAAGGTCGGGCGTTGCGGATTCTGCCCCGCGGTTAAAGTGCAGTGCTCTATATGATGCTGGCTTTCCACCATCAACTGCAGCATGAATCGACTCATTTCGCCACTATGTCCATCCTCTGTGGCATTGTTGTAAGTAAGCGTGACATCCTTCGCGCGCTGTATCATGCGCAGGAAATAGTAGGCGTAAATCGCCACCTTGTTGTCAACCGTGGTCAATCCGTATGCTTTACGGATAGAGTAGGGGATGAAAGAGGAGTCGTTGACACCTTTTGGCAAGTTTCCTTCATTGCATGACAAGACTAGGATATGCTCAAAGTCAAGGTTGCGAGTTTCGAGCACACCCATGATTTGTATGCCGACTGCAGGCTCGCCATGGAAAGGAACGCTTGTTGCCTGGAATAGCTGTTGGATGAGACGCTCGAAGGTGATGGTATCTACGACCAAGTCATCCGCCTCGACCAATCCTCTCAAGCGGTTGATGAGGGTATAGCTTCTGTAGAGTGATTCTTGGAACAATGGGTCTGGGTGGTCTTTGGCGTTCATTCCTATCATTTTCAGCAATTTTACTAGGTAATCAGCCAATGCCAAGTTAAAGTTTTCGGCAGCGTCTAGACAACAGAAGAGCAACCGTAGCCCTGCGTCATCTTCGTTCTTGCAAAGGCGTTCCCTCGTAGGATGAAATATCTTCTTGCCCTCCAAGTCTTCTCGCAGGGTTTCACAACTGCTTGAGATAAACTTAGCGTATGGATGTTTGAGCACCTTGCTTATATATGAAAGCCGATAAGTGTCATTGTTCTTGTTGTGACCGATAGTCTGAAGACGTATCACCTGTTGCACCAAACTGAAGAATGGAGTCTGTTGCAAGGGATAACCGATGGTGATGTTGACATGCTCTTTCACTTCGCTAGGCAAGGAATGAATCACGGTTTGCAAAAGGCTCTCGTCTGCCAGTACGATGGCCGTCTTGCGTCCGTCTTTGTATCTGTCGTTATCCAACAGCCAGTCGTTGACATAGCGTGCCTGTATGTTTTCTGTAGGTGCCGATATATAGGTCAAGTCTTTTGGACGGTTCATGTTGTCGTATATCAGGTCGTGGTCGGCATCGTTGTCCAGCTTGTTGTCGTAATCGGCTAGATATTGGCTGATGTAATGTCCTGCTTCATTCTTGATGTTCCACTCTGTCCTGTCCAACGACTTTTTGCTCTTCTTGTCGTTGACATAATAACAGTCGTAATCCCAGTAGAAATGGCACTCTGCCTTGCTCTTCAACTGGTCGTAGAGTTGGAGTTCCACACGCTGCATCATATTGAAACCGACGAAGAGGTAGGTGGTATGCTCAAACTGGAGCAGCTTGTTTTCTGCCACTTGACGATAGAGCGCACCTTCGTATGCCAGACCTTGGCTGGCCAGGCGTTCGTTGAATTTGGTGTAGATTTCCGCCAGATGATTCCAAAGTTTCTTGAAACGTTCCTTCAGTTCAGTCTGTGGAGCATCCTTGAAGTTGGCAAAGAACTTGGTGAGTATCTTGCGCTGTTCGTCGGTGAGATAACTGTCGTCATCCAGGTCGTGCAGATTCTCCAAATTGGTGAATATCTGGTGCGCATCTGCCATATTTTTGTCGATGTCGTCAAAGTCTGCCAAGAGTAATTGGCCCCAACCATAAAAATGGTCGAGCGTTTCATCTATGCCCGTACATTCTATGAACGTTTTGTATAAGTCGCAAATCAATTTGATGGGGTCTGCCACCTGCAGCTTGGAGTGGCGACGGAAGAGGTCGCTAATCGTGATGTAGGTAGGACACCAGAAAGGACGGTCGATGATAGCCATCAACTCTTCGTTGAGGAAGAGGCTGGCACGCTTGTTGGGAAAGACAACTGCCACCTGGCTCAGGTCGGTGTTGTCTTCCTTGATATAGTCGTTGACAATATCTTGCGCTACATATTTTAAGAATGATTTCATACTGTTTTGTGTTTCTATTTTACTTCTTCTACTTTGTTAGGATAGACATACCAAAGATAGCCTTTCACGTGTTGGTGCCCCATCTGTACGAAAGCATCCATGTATCTGTGCACCTGAGCGTGATGTTCAGGCTTAGGCTTGCCAAACTTGAAGTCGATGACAACGATTTCATCTTTTCCTATCAACACGCGGTCGGGGCGTTCCTTGGCCACCTTTCCTTCCTCGTCGTAGTAGAGGAGACTGCATTCGTTCATGACCTGCCATTTCTCAGAGAACCAGTCGCTCACTGTCGGGCTAGTCAAGCGTTTGCGCAACATGCTTTCGATGCGCTGCTTACTTACGTTCTCATCATAGAGCACGCCGTCCAACTCAAGTTGGGTAAGTGCCTTCTCCACGTCATTTTGTGTGCGAATGGTAGAGAAGAGGGCATGGAGCACAGTACCCAACTTGATGTAGAACTGCTGTTGCTCATCTGTTTCATCTTCGCCATTGATGAAGTCGATACTCTTCTGGCTAGGTACGAATTGTTGAAGGTCGGGCAAGGTGTTGATATGTACGGAAAGCATCTTGGGTTTGGCTTCAAATACATTGCCACGCTCTTGGTGTTCCTTGTTCCCGGCGGTGTTTTTATCAGAAACCTCGCTTTTTACCTTTTCTTCCTTCGACGCAGTATCTATTATGCCATATTCGAAGAAGATGTCTTCTTCTTTCTTGTCCTTGGAATCCGCCTGTTCTTGCAGCGTTTCGGGTGTCATCGTTATGCTGATATTGTTATCGCCTAGCTTTTTATATACCATAGGCAAACTCTCCTCTATCATATAGCTTCGCAAGCCAGCCTCACCTCGCTTGCCATAGACGAAGAGGTTGCGCCCTGCACGGGTAAATGCTACATAGAGCAAGTTGAGGTTATCCACCATGTTTTGCAGGTGCTCGTGCTGGTAGTCTGGTTCATAGATGCTGCCCACCATCTTCTTGGCATTGTAGTCAACGGGCACAAGTGGCAACTCGTTGTAAGGCTCTTCGGCAGGTGAGCACCAGATGATGTCGCCCATCTCCATTTTCCAGTCGCAGAAAGGCATGATGACATTGTCGAACTCCAAGCCCTTGCTCTTATGGATGGAAATGAGTTGGATACCATCGGTCTTGTCGCTATGGATGCTCTTGGAGTGGATGGTGGCTTCCCATTCCTGCAAGAAGCTGTCGATGTCGCTGCCATTGTCCGCCAAGAAGTTGCTCAACTGGTCGAAGAAGGCGCAGACGTATGCGCTCTGTTCCTTCATGGTTTCATGGGTATGGAGTTGGAACATGCAGCAAAGTCTCTCCGCAAGGTCGTAGAGGGGTTCTTGCAACAGTGTCGGACGTTGGTCGAAAAAGGTCTGCGCCACTTCTTCTCCCAGCTCATGCTTCTCGCAAAACATCTTGATGGTCTCCCTCGTAATCATGTCGTCGGGGTGGGTAAGGTGGCGAAGGGTGGCTATCAAGAGATTGACAGCTTGGGAAGCGTCCAGGCGGAAAGCTTCATCTGAGACTAGCGGATAATCGCTGTGGCTCATCAAGTAGTCGGCCATGCTTTGGATGATTTTGTTGCTGCGCACGAGGATGGCAATGTTCTTCGGCTTCACGCCTTTTGCCGTCAATTCGTCGAGGGTTTCGAGCGTCATGCGCATCATCTTGTCTTGGTAAGTCTCCTCCTCATCCGAAGTGCTTTTCCCGGAAGCCACCAGCTGTACTCGTACATATCCTTGGGCAGACTTGGAGGTTGGTACTTTTTGCACTACGTCCTGGTATGCCTTGGCCAGTTGTTCTGCCTCCGCCTTTTGTTGTTCCGACACGATCTTCCCCTCTTCATTGCTGGTTGTCAGGGCGTGGTATTCCTTTGCGGCAACGGTGGTGAAGAAAGCATTGTTGAAGTCTATGATGTTGCGGTCGGAGCGATAGTTGGTGTCGAGAGCCTTTGGCTTGATTTCTCCCAACAACGGAAACTCGTGCTCGATGTTGTTGAGCAATCGCCAGTCGCCCGAACGCCAGCGGTAGATGCTCTGTTTGACGTCGCCCACGATGAGATTGCCCGCATTCTCACGGCTCATTGTTTCTTGCAACAATACCTTGAAGTTTTTCCATTGTATAGTGCTGGTGTCCTGGAATTCGTCAATCATCACATGGTCTAGTTGCGTACCTATCTTCTCGAAGATAAACGGAGAGTCATCATCTTGTATCAAGGAGTGGAGGAGGGTCTGCGTGTCGCTCAGGAGGAAGCGGTTGGCATCCTTGTTCATCTCTTTCACCTTCTTGTCGATGCTGCTGAGCAAGCGCAACTGGTTGAGGTGGCGAAGGGTCAGGTCGGTGCTCTTGATAACACGCAGGCACTGAGGCCGCCATTTCTTTTCGGTGTCATTGAGAAGTTTCAACAAGGTGGACTCCACCAAGAGATAAGCTGTCGATCCGTTCTTCTTCGCAGCGGTATTCACCCAAGCCTCAGCGTCGTTCATACATTTGCCGAGCGTTTTAGTCTTGACGTCGGCGTCATCATACTTGCCGTTTCTCAGCTTGTTGAAATAGCTCCAGATACCCTTGGTCTTATTCTTGAAGTCGTCTGCCGTCAGACCGTTCTCGTCCAATAGGTCGAAGAAGGTGGCGGCTATCTGTGCCATGTTGTCTTTTGCCACGGCTTGTTCCTTCTTTAGGCGAGAGGTAAACGACTCGAAGAAACCTTTCTTGTCGAGGATTTCATTCAGGCGGTCGGCATTGTCCTTATAGTAGTCCTTGAAGATGTTGCGCCCGAAGTTCTTGATTTGTCCGATGACATTCCAACTCTTGTCATCGGCGATGTTTTCCTTGATGTACCCCATAATCCAGAGAAGCAACTTGTCTGTGCGAGTCAGTTGCTCGATGAGTTCATCGACGGCCATTTGCTCCACCTGGTCATCATTGAGCCATACTCTCAGATTGGCCGTCAGGTCAAGTTCTCTGGCCAGGTTCCGAAGCACGCTCTGGAAGAAGGTGTCGATGGTTTCCACCCGAAAGTAATTGTAGTTGTGGATGAGGTTGCTGAGGGCGATGCCCGCATTCGTGACAATCTGTTGCTCTGAATAATCGGGCAATGCCGCTTTGATTTGCTGGAGATAATCATCTGCGTCCTTCAGCCGGCGGGCGATGCCATACAGTTTGCCCAGGATGCGAGTCTTCATTTCCTCCGTTGCTTTGTTGGTGAATGTGACGGCCAAGATGGTGCGGTAGGCATTAGGGTCCTCGATGACGAGAGTCATGTATTCCCTCGCCAACGTAAAGGTTTTGCCCGAGCCTGCACTGGCCTTATATACTGTAAGTTGTTCCATATCTGTTGTTTTGTTTTTTCGTTAAAATATGACAAAGAGACGCTTGCTCGTTTGGATGACTTCCGTCAAGTTTCTTTAAGACAAGCTACCAGTTTCTGAACAATTCAAATTCCCATCTACATCCCACGCCGTTAAACTTGGAGTTTTGGAATGACGCAAAGAATCCTATCGACATCAGCCGCGTAGAGAATCCATACCCCCATTCTGTATAAGGATGAAGATGGCGCACCAAAAGCGTGTTGACATAGACTCTCTCTTTCTCGATGAACCGTCCTGCCCACGGCAGCCACGCCGTAACCATGGCAGGTGCCTCGTAGGTGGCATTGGAGCGCACATAGTAGTCGGAGGCATTGTACCAACTCGACCTGAGCATTTCAAACTCTCCACTCCAGTTGTCGTTCCAACCGCCGGGTATGTTGTTGTCTCGGAAATTGGTATAATCGACAAAATACCAATGGTCGCCTTTCTGGGTGTAGAATCCCGCTCCTCCTCGCAAGGAGAATGAGCGGCGACGGGTGGCGTTGATGATTCCTTGGGCATCAAGCTCCATACGCTCGTAACTGATGTTGGAGCAGAGAAGCCCCTTGTAGCTTCGCTCGTAATCCAACTTGACGACAGGCCCCTTGCTTCCCGTCGGGTGCCATTCCAGAGCTATGGCAGGAGCTACGGATCTATAGGACGTGGGGAAATCTGCGGCTTGGTAGAAACTTGGATAGACTGCGATGCGGTGGTGGGCTACCAGCCCGACCTCAAAACCATAGCGTGGCGTTATCATCCAGTGGTTGATGATACGGAGATAGTTGTCCTTGAAGTCGGTGTAATCTCCGTGTGGAAAGTTGATGAGGCTATCCTTGTCCTTGCCGATGTCAAGTATTCTGCGTGCCACCACATTGGAGTTGATGCGGTTGCCGTTACCAAACTCTATCTGCGTGTATCCGTCATGTTTCTTGTTGAAGTTGAGCGTTGCCGGAATGTTGAAATAGAATTGCCGTCTTTTGAATTGGTAACCCGCCCTAAAGCGGAGCGCCAGCTGTACGTTGTCGCTGAAGGCGTAGCTACCGCGCAAGTCAAACTTATACACGAAACCTTTGCGGTGCGAATAGCCCATGTAGAGCGGGTTGAGAATCGGGTTGATGCGGAGATAGCCTTGTCTGTCCTTGCCGAAGTTTTGCTTGATGCGGTTGAGTACGTTGTCGCCGATGATATCCCAAAGGATGTCCTTCGTAAACGATGTCTTGTGCTGGGTGGCCTGGTCGATGGAGTCGCGCACATGCTTTTGTAGGAAGTAATGGTTGATGGCGGCTTGTTCCTCTTTGTTGAGCTTAATGGGGCGAACCTTGTTCATCAAAGCAGAATCCTCGACGTTGACCAGCGAGTCGGAAAGCATCTTGGGCAAGTTATACACAGAGGTGTATATAGCCGTGATTTTGTTGCCCAGGAACCGGAAGTTGGCGCGCAGGTCGCACTTTTTCGGATAGAGTGTCTGCTGCCCGTTGCCTAGGTTCATTTGGATAGATATATAGAACCTAGTCATGTCGTATTCGCCCTCGAAATCGACAAGGTTTATCCTGCCTGTCTCAAAATCCACTATCGACATACTTCTCACCAGTTGGGTGTTCTTCAGCTTGGGGTAGGCGTACACCTGGGCCTTGCCAAAGGGCAGGGGGATGACGCGGTAATAATAAAACTTTCTGTTGGAACGGTGGTAGGGAGAGAGTATGTTCTCCTGGAAAAGCGTCTCTCCATATACATTGGGAGTAAGGTATTTTAGGGCAGAAGGCATCGTGTTGCGACGGTGCGGAATCGTACTGATGTTAAGCAGCCGTTGTGTCTGGATGTGGTTGTGCTTGTCAAAAGACACCTTGCTATAATACTCGCCCATGAACTGGCGGCCTCCGCCTTTGGCTATGGCATACATCGTAGGCACCATGGCAAGGGTGAAATTGCGGTGGTTGGTACGCATCTGAAACTTTGTGTATGCGTATGAAGCCTTGCTGGGGATTGCGATGGTGTCGAAACGTGATATATACGCAAAGACGCGAGTCATCACCGAATCACGAAAATCGTCCTTCGTTGACAACTTCCTTGCCTTTCCCAACTGCGGAAAGAGCAACCCCATGCATATTATCAGATATAGGTATCGTTTCATTCAAACCAAAATCGGGGGCTTTTCAGCTCCCGATTGCAAAGGTAACAGATTTTGGCGACTTGGCAAAATTTTACCCCAAGTATTTCATGAGGATTTTCACATTGCCCGACTCGCGAAGCTTGTTGATGCTCTTTTCACGAATCTGGCGTACTCTCTCACGAGTCAATCCCATCTTGTCGCCTATTTCCTCAAGCCCCTTTTCGGTTTCTCCGATGCCGTAGCAGGCGCAGACGATTTGTTTCTCTCGTTCTTTCAATACCTTCTCTAGCACTTGGCGCAGTTCCATCGCCATGCTTTCGTGGTCCACATGTCTGTCGGTGCGGCTGTCCTCGCCGCTTGCCATGACATCGACCATGGAATTGTCGTCATCTTCGCCAAAAGGGGCGTCGATACTTACGTGGTGGGCACTGGCTGCCATGCTCTGGGCAATCTTTTCCTCATCGACACCCGTGCGCTGGGCCAATTCCTCCACGCTAGGGCGACGCTGGTTCTCCTGCTCGAACTTGTTGATTTCATGGTTAACCTTGTTAAGGGAACCCACTTGGTTGAGCGGCAACCTGATGATGCTCCTTTGTTCGGCTATAGCTTGAAGAATACTCTGTCGAATCCACCATACTGCATACGAGATGAATTTAAAGCCGCGGGTTTCGTCAAAACGCTCCGCCGCCTTGATCAGGCCGATGTTGCCTTCGTCAATCAGGTCGGTGAGTGTCAGCCCTTGGTGCTGGTACTGTTTAGCGACAGACACAACGAAACGCAAGTTGGCTTCCACCAGCTTGTTCTTGGCTTTCTCGGCGGCCCTGCCACCTTTCTTGATGATTTGTGCCAGTTCAATCTCCTCGTCAATAGACACCATAGGAGCCCTGCCAATCTCAACCAAGTACTTGTCAAGTGCCTCGCTGTTACGATTGGTGATGCTCTTCTGTATTTTTAGCTGTCTCATTCTATGTAATATTCTCCTTATTATAATTCCACAATCTACGCAATACAACGCAAATTTAGTGAAAGTATTGCAAAGTTGTTGTTTTTGTTAACATAGTTTAGCATAAAACTTTTGGAGTAATCGCCGTATTTTTGTATAAGGTCATCGGGGCGTAAGTTGGGTGATGTGTGCTAACTGATTGTTACTTAGTATGTTGTTGGACAAACTGGTCGCAAGCGTCCTTGTAACCATTGAATACGTTGATATCGACGGCACCATGTATGCCAGCCACTCTTCCGTCAGGGCATAACTGCCAATACACCAGGCGGATGTCGGGTTTGTACTCGCCATATCGGGCTGTCCATATCTGGTAGTCCTGCTTCAAGTCGGGGGCTAGGCTGAGGTAGCGATTCACGAATGTTTGACTGATATATAAGATAGTAGCGTTTTCTTGAGGTTTTGCGATCGTCTTTGTCTTTCATTTTTGCCGAGTTGTTTTCTTGTTTCAGGTCATGTCGTTTTGACCTGTATGATTGGGTCGGCAGTGCCATTGGATTTCCGTCCGTTTTCCTGCCATGGTGCAAAAATATTAAGAAAATCGGAAACGGAGTAAAAAATATGTTTATATTTTGTGAAAATGTGAGGATAGATTTGGCTAGGACAAATAAAAGCCGTATCTTTGCAAATATGATGACAAAACGACGGTTATATATTTTCTCCTTGTGGATGGCAACATGTGCTGTGTTGCTATCTACTGCCGTTTTTCATCATCATCATTTCAATCGCATCTGCTTTGTCGAGGAGCATTGCCCGGAAGATGGCAATGTCAACGATGAGCATACGGAGCATCACGAGAACGAACAGGAGGGATGCGCCGTCCACCAGATGCACCAGTTCCTGGTCAACGCCAAGGTAGTCAAATCCATACACCGGCATATCCTGGATGGTAGCAGTGCGCTCGTTGCCGTGCTGCCGTCCGTCTATGTATATATACCGCAATCACAACTTGTCATCACCCAATGGCAGGAGAGAACTTGTCCTTTATATAAAGGAGAGCAAACGAACAACAAGAGGCGGGGGCCTCCTTCTGTATCTTAATTGTCGAGTCTCTGGTGGCACGTGTTGTCGCCCGAAGACTAAGCCGTATATGCAACCAGGTTGCAAATGAGGCTTCGAGAACAAGAGTGCAACTGGGTTGCGAACAAAACAAAGTAACTTTGCACTCGAATCAAAGCGGTTCGACCTTATTGGTCAAAAACGATTTATTAAGATATTCAGAAGTATGATAAAAAGACTCATTGTAGTGGCGGCTTTGACTGCTGCCACATTTGTGGGGTTCACTTACTTGTCGCAGAGTAAGGCTGAAACGGCTCGTGCCGAAGAACATGAGGATGAGATGGATTTCCAAAACATTCCTCTGAGTGAGAAGCAGGTCAAGGCAGTTGACTTGAAGATGGGCGTGGTGGAAAACAAGGCGTTGGATGCCACCTTGCAGGTAAATGGCTCGCTTGTGTTGCGCGCCCAGAATGTGGGAGATGTCGCATCGCTCATGGGAGGCGTGGTGAAAAGTGTTCTGGTAAAGGAAGGACAGGTGGTGAAAAAAGGTCAGACGGTGGCTACCATCGAGAACACCGATGTCGTGACTTTGCAGCGTGAGTACTATTCTGCCTTTAAGGAATGCGAGATGGCTCGCCTGGAAATGGAAAGACAGAAGACGCTGCAACAAGCCGGGGCCGGCATAAAGAAGACATTGCAACAAACCGAGAAAGAGTATCGGGTGGCGCAAGCCAACCTGGTAGGGACAGGAAAGCAATTACAGCAGTTGGGAATATCCATGACGGCAGTTGCCAAAGGGAAATTTACAACCGTTTTCCCTCTTCGTGCGCCTATCAGCGGTACGGTGAGTGAGATGACGGCGTCGTTGGGTAGCTATGCTGACATGCAAACCCCACTGATGAAGATACGCAACAACAATGCTGTGGAATGCGACCTCAACGTGTTTGAGAAAGACATCAACAAGGTCAATGTGGGTGACAAAGTGCTCTTGTCGTTGACCAACCAACCTGGCGTGAAGGTGTCGGGGCAGGTGTATGGCATGAACGACTACTTCAACAAGGGTACAAAGAGTGTGGCGGTGCATGTCAAGCTAGATGCCACGCGCAACGCCAGACTCTTTGACGGCATGTATGTGTCTGGCAAGATAGCCACGGGAAGACAGATCTGCGCAGCCCTGCCCGACAAAGCTATCGTCAACACAGATGGCAAGCAGTACATCTTTGCGCTCAATGGCAGTCCAAAGGGAGGCAACTACAGTTTCTCCCGCCATGAGGTGACTACTGGCGTGAGCAACGATGGCTATACAGAGGTCTCGCTCTGCAAACATATACAAAACGGACAAAAGATAGTGACTGAGAACGCTTTCTACTTGGCTTCGCTTACCGGCGACCATGGAGAGGAGGATTAATCTCCGACATTCTTATCTATAGCATTAAGTTATCGAAAAACAACGAAGAGATTATGTTCCAGAAACTTATCACATACTCCATTCACCATAAGTTGGTGATAGGAGCGCTTACACTTGCGCTTGTTGCGTGGGGATTGTGGTCGCTGGCTCGACTGCCTTTCGACTCCACGCCCGACATCACCGACAACCAAGTACAGGTGATTACCCAGGCTCCTTCGCTAGGAGCGCAAGAGGTAGAGCAATATGTTACGACACCCTTGGAAATGGCATTGGCCAACATTCCCCGTATCGAGGAGAGACGCAGCATCTCCCGCAGCGGTCTTTCGGTCATCACGCTTGTCTTCGACGATGGCGCCGACATCTACTGGGCACGTTCGCAGGTAAGCCAGATGTTGGAAGAGGCTGTCAAAGACTTGCCCAAGAATACCGATACGGCGATGGGACCCGTCGCCACTGCGCTGGGGGAAATCTATCACTATACCGTGCGTGCCAAGGAAGGTTACGAGAATAAATACTCGCTCACCCAACTTCGCACGATTCAAGACTGGATCGTGCGCAAACAGCTTTCCGGCACCCCCGGTGTGGCCGAGGTCAGCGGCTGGGGAGGTTTCGTCAAGCAGTACGAGGTTGCCGTCAATACCGACCAACTGAATGCCAACGGCATGACGGTCTCGGAGGTTTTTGAGGCGTTGGAGCAAAACAACGCCAATACGGGAGGAAGCTATATAGAGCAAGACTCCAACCAATATTACATCCGTGGCATCGGCGTGGCCAAGTCTTTCGAAGACATAGCCAACATCACCGTCAAGACCATCAACGGCACACCTGTCAAGATAGGAGACGTCGCCAAGGTGCAAGAGGGGCATGCCACGCGGTTTGGTGCTGTGACACGTAACGGCGAGGGAGAAGTGGTGGCGGGAATCGTCATCATGCTCAAGGGAGAAAACTTCCAGGAAGTGAGCAAGAACGTGAAGGCGAGGATTGCCCAAATCCAAAAATCGTTGCCGGAGGGAGTGGTCATAGAACCGTTCATCGACCGCACTGACTTGGTGAGTCGAGTGGAGGGTACTATCGCCCGCAACCTTATCGAAGGCGGACTTATCGTCATCTTCGTCTTGGTCGTTTTCTTGGGCAACTGGCGCGCAGGACTAGTCGTGGCAAGCGTCATCCCGCTCAGCATGCTCTTTGCCTTCGGGATGATGAAAACCTTTGGCATAGACGGCAACTTGATGAGCCTGGGAGCGATAGACTTTGGCATGATAGTAGATTCGGCGGTCATCATCGTTGAGGCTGTCGTGACGCATATCAACAAAGGAGATTTTTCACAATCCCATGTGAGGTCGGCTTACCTGGCTCATAAAAAGGCAGAGGAGAAGGTTCCTTTCCGCCTTAACCAGGCGGAGATGGACGAAGAGGTACATTTTTCAGCGTCACGCATACGGCAGAGCGCCGCTTTCGGTGAAATCATGATCATGATCGTGTATGTGCCGTTGATGACACTCGTCGGAATTGAGGGCAAGATGTTCCGCCCGATGGCTCTGACCGTATTCTTTGCCATCCTGGGAGCGTTTATCTTGTCGCTGACCTACGTGCCGATGGCAAGTAGCCTGTTCCTCAGCAAGAAGGTGCATACGGGGCAAATGTTCTCCGACAGGATGGTCTTGAAACTGCAAGGGTGGTATCGTCCTGTTCTTGACTGGGTGTTGGTTCAGAACAAGAACGTCATCACCGGGGCTGTCGGCTTGTTCTGCATGAGCGTCGTAGCCTTCAAATTCCTGGGCGGCGAGTTCATCCCCAGCTTGGAAGAAGGCGACTTCGCGGTAGAGATGAGCATGGCGCAAGGCACGTCGCTTTCGCAAATGGTGGAGAGTTGTACGAAGGCTGAGAAATTGCTGAAGGCTGAATACCCTGAAATCAAGCAAGTGGTAAGTCGTATTGGAAGTGCTGAGATTCCTACCGACCCGATGCCTATAGAGCGGGCCGACATCATGATTTCACTGAAGCCGAAGGCTGAGTGGACTTCTGCTGAATCGACAGACGAACTGATGGAGAAGATGGAGAAAACACTGCATACGATACCCGGGCTGGAAGCGGAGATTTCCCAACCTATCCAAATGCGTAACAATGAGTTGCTGACGGGCATCAAGCAGGATGTTGCCATCAAGATATTCGGCGATGACCTCAATACGCTGACGGAGCAAGCCGAGAAAGTGGGCAAGCTCATCAGTGGCGTGAGGGGCGTAAGCGGCACGCAAGTGGAACAGGTGTCGGGGCTGCCCCAGATACAAGTGAGATACAACCATGAGCGAATGGCGGAGTATGGTGTCAACGTGGACGACATCAACCGAGTGCTGGAAACCAGCTTTGCGGGAGGTGTCGCAGGTGCGGTGTTCGAGGGGGAGAAGAAGTTCGACCTTGTGCTTCGCCTCGACAAGGACATACGCAATGCCGAGTCGCTCAGAACCCTTGCCATCCCCGTGAGTGCAACGGCAAGTGGCGTAACGGGAGAAACGGCAGGCTCTACAGGAGACAACACGATACCCCTGTGCCAAGTTGCCGACATTATCTACGAGCCTGCGCCGGCTCAGGTCTCACACGAGGATGGAGCGCGACGCATATACGTAGGATTCAACGTGAAAGGGCGTGACATACAGAGCACTGTGGATGAGATACAAGGCATACTCGACAGCAAGTTGAAGTTGCCCGAGGGATATTATTACACATACGGCGGTGAGTTCCAAAACTTGCAAAGTGCCACCCACCGACTGATGATAGTGATGCCCATAGCCCTTGTCGTGATATTGCTCTTGCTCTATGCCACAGTCAGGAACATCCGTGAGTCACTCTTCGTGTTCTCCGCCATCCCTTTGGCTGCCATAGGTGGTGTCTGGGCATTGTGGCTGCGAGGAATGCCATTCTCCATCTCGGCAGGCGTGGGGTTCATAGCCCTCTTCGGTGTGGCGGTGCTCAATGGCATCGTGCTGATCGGACAAATGAACCAGATGCAGAAAGAGCAGGCTGTATGCGTGGGAACGACAGCCCGTCTCATCCATGATCGCATCATCGCCAGTTGCATGGTTCGTCTTCGCCCTGTGCTGATGACCGCTCTTGTGGCGTCGATGGGATTCTTGCCGATGGCATTGTCGCAAGGAGATGGAGCCGAGGTGCAGCGACCGCTGGCTACCGTCGTGATAGGAGGTTTGATAACTTCCACACTGCTTACCTTGCTGGTGTTGCCGGCCATTTACAAAACATTCACCAAGAAATAGGTAAAAAATGAAGAAAATATCAATCAGTATCGCTTTGGTGTGCCTGGCTCTAGGAAGTCGGGCGCAGACCAAGGTGCTCAACCTACAGCAGTGCCTTGACATGGCATTGGGGCAGAACTACCAAGTGCAAGTTGCCCAAAGGTCGGTGGAGCGGGCCAAGGCTCTCCAAGGGACGGCCTGGGATATAGACAAGACGGAACTTTCCCTCTCGCAGGATCCTTCTTCGGGCGGAAGTACCGACAACGCCATCTCCCTCGCCCAAAGCATCGAGTTCCCTACTGTATATATAGCTCGCCATAGACAACTCAAGGCTGAGACTCAGATGGAAAAGAGCAAGTCCAACTTGGTTAAGGCTGGCTTGGCAAGCGACGTGCGGAGTGCCTATTACCAACTGATATATGAGATGGAATGCTTGCATGTGCTGCAGAAGCAAGACAGCATCTTGTCGAGATATAAGACAGTGGCAGAAACAAGGTATAAAGCAGGCGAAACACGCCAGTTGGAACTTCTGTCGGCAGAACGTATGCACCGAGAGAACAAACTAGAAATCGCTTCGACTCTGAGCGAAATCGAAAATGCCCGGCTCCAACTGATGGCGTTGCTTAACAGCGACACCCCGGTAACGCCAGCCGACAACATCCTGCAGCCGCTCGACTTCGTGCAAAACGGCTTCAATTACGGACTGACCCCCGAAGGGCAATTGGCACAAGACAAGATAACCGTAGCCGACAAGGCGGTGAGTGTGGCAAAGAATGAATTTGCGCCCTCCTTGAGTGTAGCCTTGCGCAACCAGCTGGTCATCTCGTCATGGAATCCTTACAGGGTAGATAGAAGCCGTTTTGAAGGTGGCAACTTCATGGGATTCGAGGTCGGCGTAGGCATCCCCCTCTTCTACGGAGCGAACAAGGCAAAGGTAAAGGCTGCCAAGAAAGACCGCGAGATAGCCGAGTTGGAAATGAAACAAGAGCAGCAAGCCCTGCAGAGGGAGTATCTCGCTATCCTGAGCAAGTGCAATTCCACCTTCGCCCGCCTCACTTACTATCAGGAAGAGGGAGTGGAGAAAGACAAGCAGCTGGAGAAACTGAGTCGCATGGAGTATGAGAATGGAGAAATCTCATACGTCGAATACATCGACGCACTCGAAGACTGCATCGATTTCCACATGAAGAAAGCCGCTGCCATCAATGATTACAACCAGAGTGTGATAGCCCTGGAGAAATTTAATAGTAAATAGTCATGAGTGAACCTTTAGCAGAACGAATGAGACCTCGTTCCCTTGCCGACTATGTAGGGCAGAAGCACCTGGTGGGCGAGGGGGCTATCCTTCGTAAAATGATAGATGCCGGGCGCATTTCCTCCTTTATCCTATGGGGGCCGCCGGGCGTGGGAAAGACTACCTTGGCGCAAATCGTGGCACAGACGCTCAAAGTTCCTTTCTATACCTTGAGCGCAGTGACTAGTGGTGTCAAAGATGTAAGGGAAGTGATAGAACGGGCCAAGAATGGCAGGTTCTTCGACTCGGCGTCTCCGATCTTGTTCATCGACGAAATCCATAGGTTCTCCAAGAGTCAGCAAGATTCTTTGTTGGGCGCTGTGGAGAAAGGTATCGTGACCCTCATCGGCGCGACTACCGAGAATCCCTCTTTCGAGGTGATTCGCCCTTTGCTTTCACGCTGCCAGTTGTATGTGTTGAAACCGTTGGGAAAGGATGACTTGCAAGGCTTGTTGGAACGTGCCGTCCATGAGGATTTGGAACTCAAGAAGAAAGACATCACGCTTGAGGAAACGGGTGCGATGATGAGGTTCAGCGGTGGAGACGCACGCAAGTTGCTTAACATTCTCGAACTTGTGGTAGAGTCGGCTGGCACCGACAAGGTCGTTGTCACCGACAAGATGGTGGAAGAGCAATTACAGCAGAATCCTTTGGCCTACGATAAGCAGGGAGATATGCACTACGACATCATATCCGCCTTCATCAAGAGCATCCGGGGCAGCGACCCTGACGCCGCCCTCTACTGGATGGCAAGGATGATAGAAGGCGGGGAAGACCCGCAGTTTATCGCCCGGCGTGTGGTCATCAGTGCAAGCGAAGATGTAGGGCTTGCCAATCCGAACGCTCTCCTGCTAGCGAACGCCGCCTTCGACACGGTCATGAAAATAGGATGGCCGGAAGCCCGCATCTCCTTGGCCGAGGCTGTGGTCTATCTGGCTACGAGCCCGAAGAGCAACAGCGCTTATCTGGGAATCGACGCTGCCTTGTCTGCCGTCAAGCAGACTGGCAATCTCCCGGTTCCCCTGCATATCCGCAACGCGCCCACCAAGTTGATGGCAGACCTAGGCTATCATGACGGCTACAAGTATCCGCATGATTATCCCGGGCATTTCACTGAACAACAATATCTCCCTGACGACCTCAAGGATGCTCGCTTCTGGCATGCGCAGCATTCGCCATCGGAAGAAAGGCTCTACAACTGGATGGTAACTTGTTGGGGCGACAGGTTCAAGGAATAAGAAAAGTAGAATAAAAACATTATCAAGAGAAATAGAAGAAAAGAGATGATAATCAATCATGACCCCGAGTTCGTGATGTCGCTACAGCGATTCATCGAATTCATTGGAACATTTGCCTTTGCCTTGTCAGGCATCAGACTCGCTGCCAGCAAGCACTACGACTGGTTGGGTGGCTTCGTGTGTGGCATCGCCGTTGCCATCGGCGGTGGTACGATACGTGACGTGATGCTGGGCGTGCGTCCTTTCTGGATGCTCAGCCCCATCTATATGATATGTACGTTGTTCGCCCAAGTGGTAGTCATCGTTTGCCACAATTATCTGAAGCGACTGGACAACACGTGGTTTCTCTTCGACACTTTGGGGTTGGCACTGTTCAACATTGCAGGAATCCAAAAGACCCTCGACTGTGGTTTCCCTTTCTGGGTGGCTATCATCATGGGATGTATCACGGGGGCGGCAGGTGGTGTCATCCGTGATGTCTTGCTCAATGAGGAGCCGGTCATCTTCCGCAAGGAAATCTATGCCATGGCTTGCGTTCTGGGCGGACTTACCTATTGGGGGCTTAGCTATCTGGGCGTGAGCCTCTATATCACGGTCATAGCGGCCTTTGCCGTGGTATGCGCCATCCGTTTCCTCGCCGTGAGATACCACATCTCATTGCCCAAGTTGCGGGACGAAGATTAAGCAATAAAACTTAGATATAAAATGATAAAAAAACTACTAACATTGGCTATGGTGCTACTGGCGGCGATGAGCGTCGGGGCACAGAACAAGCGAGAGTTTCGTGGTGCATGGATTCAGTGTGTGAACGGTCAGTTCATGGGCAAGAGCACACAGCAGATTCAGTCCATGCTTGGCCATCAGCTCGACGAGTTGCAAAAAGATGGTGTCAACGCCATCATCTTCCAGGTGCGTGCAGAGTGTGACGCACTCTATGAGAGCGAGTTGGAACCTTGGAGCAAGTTTCTGACGGGTGTCCAAGGCAAGGCTCCTTCTCCTTATTGGGATCCCTTGGCATGGATGGTTGACCAGTGCCATCGCCGTGGCATGGAAATCCATGCCTGGATTAACCCTTATCGCGCCAAGCATGGCTCTACCGGCATGTCGCAACTCTCCAAAAGTAGCGTTGTCATCCAGCAACCCAAGTTGTGTTTCTCCTACGACAACCTTGTGCTCTTGAACCCAGGTATGCAGGAGACTGCCGACTACACTTGCAGGGTGGCAGCTGACATCGTGAAGCGATACGACATCGACGGTTTCCATATCGACGATTATTTCTATCCTTATCCAGTGGCAGGCAAGCAGATTCCCGACGAGGCTACTTTCCAAAAGAACACTCGTGGATTTTGGAACATCGGCGACTGGAGACGCGACAACGTAAACCATTTCATCAAACAGTTGGGCGAGACTGTCCATCGTGTGAAGCCATGGGTGAAGTTTGGCGTGTCGCCATTCGGAATCTACCGCAACAAGCGCAACGATGCCAATGGGTCAGACACCAATGGCCTGCAAAACTTCGACGATCTCTATGCGGATGTATTGCTCTGGGTCAACAATGGATGGATAGATTATTGTGTGCCACAGTTGTATTGGGAAATAGGCAATCGTGCCGCCGACTACAAGACTCTTATCACGTGGTGGAACAAACATGCCGGCAACCGTCCGCTCTTCATCGGAGAAGACATCGAGAGGACTGCCAAATATCAAGATCCGCAAAACGCTGGCAGTCATCAGCTGCCTGCCAAGCACAAGTTGCATCAGCAGATGCCTAACGTGAAGGGCACGGTGCTTTGGTATGCCAAGACTGCCGTTGACAATGTCGGGAACATCGGCCATACGCTGCGCGACTACTACTGGAAATATCCCGCGCTTCCTCCGTTGATGACCTTCATGGACAACAAGGCACCTAAGGAAGTAAGAAAAGTTAAGTTCAAGTGGACGGAAGAGGGACCCATCCTCTCTTGGAAGGCTCCAAAGGGCAAGAAGTGGAATGATGTGGCCAACCGATTTGTGGTGTATAGTTTTGCCGAGGGTGAGGACATCGACCTCAGCAAAGCCTCCAAGATTCTGCAAGTGACTTACGACCATGCCGTCAAGTTACCATACGTAAAGGACGGAAAGGCAACATTCGTCGTGACTGCCCTTGACAGAGTTGGCAACGAGAGTAAGGGAAAGAAGAAAAACGTAAAGTTCTAGATGGGATGACCGCCCTCTACCAGAAGGCTTGAAATTATTTTACAAAAACATACTGAAAACAAAAATCCCTCCCGATGCAGAAGAAATTCTGTCGGGAGGGATTTTTTTCTGCGTCGGGAGGGAAAAAGTTTTTCCTCCCGACGCAGATATGAAAGTGGGGTGCCCCGTTTGTTTATGGGAACTTAGGCAAGTCAGCCTGCTATTGGCATTTTATTTTACAAAAAGCCATCAATGACAGCAGTAAATCTATTGTTGGTATTGTCGTAGAGCCGCCAATAACTCAATGTTCTCGCTCTTCTTGCCGATGGTGATGCGCAAGCAATTGCCACAAAGTTGCACCTTGTCGCGGTTGCGCACGATGATGCCCTTGTTGACCAAGTAGTCATAGATAGCCTGTGCATCCGTCATCTTCGCCAAGAAGAAGTTGGCATCCGTAGGATATACCTTTTCGCAGATAGGCAAGTCGAGGCAGGCGTTGATTACCTTGCCGCGCTCTTGCAAGAGAATCTTTATCCATTCGTCAGTCTGGAAAGGGTCCTTGAGAACCTCCAGGGCACGCTCTTGGGTCAGACAGTTGACATTATAAGGGTATTTCACCTTGTTGAATATGCCGATAATCTCCTGGCTGGCGAAGGCCATGCCTAGGCGCAGACCTGCACACCCCCATGCCTTGCTCATCGTGTTGAGCACAATCATATTGGGAAATCTGGACAGATAGGCACGGAAAGGTTGCACGCTGGCAAAGTCGCTATAAGCCTCATCCACCACGACGATACCCTCGAAACGTTGCAATACGCCTACGATAGCTTCCGGATTAATTAAATTTCCTGTAGGATTGTTGGGGCTGCATATCCAGATTACCTTCGTGTGGTCATCGCACGCCTCCAGCAGTCTGTCTGCCGTAATCTGATATTGTTCGTCCAGCAGCACGCTGCGATATTCCACGTCGTTGACATCTGCGCATACCTCATACATGCCGTATGTAGGGGCTATCGCCACCACGTTGTCAACACCCGGGTTGCAGAACACGCGGTACACCAAGTCAATGGCCTCGTCGCTGCCATTGCCGAGGAATATATTCTCTACTGGCACATCCTTCACCTTTGACAACTGTTTCTTGACCTCCATTTGGAAAGGGTCAGGGTAGCGGTTGTAAGGTTCGTTATATGGATTCTCGTTAGCGTCAAGAAAGACACGTGCCTTCTTGCCGCTAAATTCTGTGCGTGCGCAACTATATGGAGCGAGGCTCCAGATGTTGGCACGGCACAACTCTTTGAGTTCTTTCATAAAAATGACATTTTGGGTTGACGCTTCTTTCCGAGTTCTTGCAACCCGGGAAAGGAGTCTTACTTTACTTCACTTACTCTCAGTCGCATGGCGTTGGCGTGAGCCTCCAACTGCTCGTTCTCCGCCATCGTCACCACGGCCTCGCCGATGCTTCGGATGCCATCCTCGGTAAGATGCTGGAAGGTAATCTTGCGATTATAGCTATCCAGGTTGACTCCATTGTAAGCCAAAGCATAGCCATGGGTAGGGAGCGTGTGGTTGGTGCCGCTTGCATAGTCGCCTGCGCTCTCGCAAGCATAACTGCCAAGGAATACACTGCCGGCGTTGACAACCTTCTCCGCCAAGGCATCGTAGTTCTTGGTGGCGATAATCAAGTGCTCGGGGGCATAGGTGTTGCTGAGTTGCATGGCTTCGTCGTAATCCTTGACGAGCACAAACTTGGAGTTGTCCAAAGACTTGGAAGCCATCTCCAATCGAGGAAGCTTTGCCAGTTGGCTCTTCACCTCTTCCTGTACTTTGTCTATCATCTCCCCGGAAGTACTGATCAGGAACACCTGCGAGTCGAGACCATGCTCAGCTTGCGACAGCAAGTCGGCAGCCACGAAGACAGGGTTGCTAGTCTCGTCGGCAATGACACAGACCTCGGAAGGGCCGGCAGGCATATCAATAGCAACATCGTGTAAAGAAACATGTTGTTTAGCAGCCATCACATATTGATTGCCTGGACCGAAAATCTTATACACCTTGGGAACGCTCTCTGTGCCGTATGCCATCGCGCCGATAGCCTGCACGCCGCCAGCTTTAAAAATCTTGCTGACACCGGCGATCTTGGCAGCCGTCAAGATGGCAGGATTCACCTTACCCTCACGGTTGGGAGGGGTGCAAAGCACGATCTCCTCACAACCCGCAATCTTGGCGGGAGTGGCAAGCATCAAGACTGTGGAGAACAGGGGAGCGGTACCTCCGGGAATGTAGAGACCCACCTTCTGGATGGCGACACTCTTCTGCCAACAGATGATACCCGGTGCAGTCTCCACCTTGGAACCTTCAAACTTCTGGCTTTGATGGAATGCGGCAATATTGTGATGGGCAAGTTCGAGCGCATGCTTCAGCTCTGGAGACACCAAGCCCTCAGCCTCTTCCATCTCGGCAGCTGTGACTGCCAACGACTCAAGATGGGCGTGGTCGAATTTCTCCTCGTAACGTTTCACGGCTTCGTCGCCATTGTTCTTTACATCATTGAGAACACCTTCTACCGTAGCGTTGAGCTGCGACACATCGAGGTGTGGGCGCTTCACGATTTCGCCCCATTCTTCCTTTACAGGATACTTTATTACCTTCATTCCAAATTATTTAAAATTACAATATCATTTTCTCAATAGGAGTCACCAAGATACCTTGGGCACCAAGTTCCTTCAGCTTTCCGATGATTTCCCAGAAACGCTTCTCGTCGAGCACGGTATGGATAGAGCACCATTCGTCATCGGCCAAAGGTATGATGGTAGGACTCTTGATGCCTGGCAAAACCTCTGTAATGGCATCCACCTTGTCTTTAGGCGCATTCATCATCACGTACTTCTTGTCTTGGGCTGATCGAACTGCCTCGAAACGGAAAAGCATCTCGTTGAGAATCTGATGCTTGCGCTCGTCCATCTTCCAGTTGCCAATGAGCAAAGCCTCGCTCTTCATCACGACCTCCACCTCTGCCAAGTTGTTGCTGACAAGTGTTGAGCCGGAGCTTACGATGTCGAAGATGCCGTCTGCCAAACCGATGCCTGGACTAATCTCCACCGAGCCTGTGATAACATGAATGTCGGCTTCGATGCCATTCTTCTTCATGAACTTGCGGAGAATGTTGGGATAGGAAGTGGCAATCTTCTTGCCATTGAACCACTGAAGCCCCGGATAGTTGATTTCCTTGGGGATGGCAAGGCTCAGACGGCACTTGCTGAAACCAAGTCGGTCGATGATCTGCGCATTCTCGCCACGCTCGACGAATTCGTTCTCGCCAACGATGCCGATGTCGGCAACACCGCTTGCCACACTCTGAGGAATATCGTCGTCACGGAGATAGAGAACCTCAAGTGGAAAGTTGGAGGATTGCACCAAAAGCGTGCGTTTTGAAGCACTCACTTTGATGTCTGCTTCTGAAAGTAAATTCATGGTGTCATCGAAAAGACGACCCTTTGATTGTACTGCTATACGTAACATATTTCTTCTTTTTGTTTAAAAAACATTGCAAAAGTACATCTTTTTGCTTGAATATCCAAAAAATTATGTAATTTTGTACCTCGAAAATATGAATAAAGTATATTTATCGGCATTATTTGCAATAATTCTGCTGGTTGGTTGCTCTCCTAAAAAAGACCAGCCGGAAGTTACACCTTGGGGAACTCCTGTAGGTGAGATGGCGGCATCTACGGATTCGACCGCCTCTTCGGGAAATGGTTTTTCTTACGACGACATCGTTGCCAACGGTGAGATCATCATGCTCACCGTCAACGGCCCTACCACCTATTACAGCTATCATAGTCACGGTATGGGACTGCAATATCTGCTCTGCGAAAAGTTTGCCCAGAAGATAGGTGTCTCTCTGCGTGTAGAGGAATGTAAGGACACTGCCGAAATGGTGGGAAAATTGGAAAAGGGGGAGGGGGATGTCATCGCTGTCCCTTTGTCGCGCAAGAGTACCAAGGGCGACTTGTTGTTCTGCGGCGTGACTCCCGACAGCACCAAGACGCAATGGGCGGTAGTGGGGGGCAACAAAAGTTTGGCGGACTCGCTCAACGCTTGGTTTAAGCCTGCGATGATAGCCCAAGTGAAACAAGAGGAGGCTTTCTTGCTCTCTACCCGAAGCATCAAGCGACATGTATATTCGCCTTTCTTGAATCGAACGAAAGGTGTCATTTCCAAGTACGACGGCTATTTCCAGCGATATGCAGGGCAAGCCCGTATGGATTGGCGCCTGATGGCTGCCCAGTGCTATCAGGAGAGTTGCTTCGACCCGAACGCAAAGTCGTGGGCTGGCGCTTGCGGATTGATGCAGATCATGCCTTCTACCGCGGCACACCTAGGGTTGCCGTTGGAGTCCATCCACCAGCCTGAGGCTAATATCGCCGCTGCCGCTCGATATATGGCCGAGATGCAAGGGCATTTCTCCGACATCGGAGACCCGGGGCAGCGCATCTTGTTTGCATTGGCTTCCTACAACGGGGGCTTCTATCACATTCGTGATGCAATGGCTCTGACCCGCAAGTATGGCGGCAACCCCCACAACTGGGGAGAGGTGAGAGAGTACGTGCTTCGACTGAGCAATCCTGCCTTCTATGGCGACCCCGTCGTGAAGAGAGGGTACATGCGTGGCACGGAGACAGCCAACTATGTAGATCGGATTCGTGCCCGTTGGGAGGAATATTGCGGCGTGGCGAGTGGAGGCAGGGCATTAAGCCCTAATATGGGCAATGGATTCCATGGTGCTCCGATGAAGGCAACGCACAAGAATAAATATAAGATTTAATCAAAAAACAGTAATAAGACAGATAAGGACATGACGATTATTGTAACCATCCTCGTATATTTCTGCATCCTGCTACTCTTTAGTAGGATGACGGCGAAGATATCCAGCAACGAAACGTTTTACCGTGCCAACAGAAAGTCGCCCTGGTATATGGTCGCTTTCGGAATGGTGGGGGCTTCCATCAGTGGTGTCACCTTTGTCAGCGTGCCGGGGATGGTGCTCCGTGCCGACATGACTTATCTGCAAATGTGCCTGGGCTTTATCGTGGGTTATTTCTTGGTGGCTTTTCTTTTGCTCCCTATATATTATAGGTATAACCTGACCACCATCTACACTTATCTGCGCCATCGCTTGGGTGAACGGTCATACAAGACGGGGGCGGCTTTCTTCCTGCTGTCTAAGATTACGGGGGCGGCAGTGAGGTTCTTTGTGGTTTGCATCATCCTGCAAAAGTTTGTGTTAGACGCTGTAGGCATTCCTTTCGGAATAACTGTTCCTTGCATGGTCTTGCTGATATGGCTTTATACGCGCAAAGGAGGCATCAAGACCTTGGTGTGGACGGATACATTCCAGACTGCCTGCATGTTTGTCGCTCTGATCCTCATCATATATCATACCATACAGCAACTGGGCATGTCACCTTGGGAGGCGGTGGAAGCCATCGCCCACGATGCCCATTCCCGCATATTTGTCTTCGACGATTGGGTCTCCAGGCAAAATTTCTGGAAACAATTCTTGAGCGGTATCTTCGTGGTCGTCGTGATGACGGGACTCGACCAGGACATGATGCAGAAGAACTTGACGTGCAAGACTCTCCGTGATGCGCAGAAAGACATGTGTTCCTATGGGTTCGCTTTCGTGCCCGCCAATTTGCTGTTCCTCTCGCTGGGTGTCTTGTTGGTGATGCTTGCCCAAAGGCAAGGTGTCGCGCTGCCAACTGCGCCCGATGACCTGTTGCCTATGTTTGCGGCATCGGGAAAGATGGGGAGCTTGGTCGTCATCTTCTTTACGATTGGCATTGTCGCCGCCAGTTTCTCCAGTGCCGACTCTGCCTTGACCGCTATCACCACGAGCTTGTGTGTCGATATATTCGGCAAGCCAAGCAACGAGCGTCTTCGCAAGGCCGTTCATCTCGCCGTAGCTTTGGTATTCATGGTTTTCATCATCGCCTTTAAGGCTCTCAACTCTACGAGCGTGATAGATGCCATCTATATTCTCTGCTCTTACACCTACGGCCCCCTACTAGGGCTCTTCGCCTATGGTTTGCTGACCAAGCGCACCGTTTGCGACCAGGCTTCTCCCTATATAGCTATCGCTTGCCCGCTGATCTGCCTTGCTATCGACCATGGCGTATCGCAGTTTGCCGGGTACAAGTTTGGGTATGAATTGCTCATGCTCAATGGAGGGCTGACCTTTTTGGGGCTATATTTGTTCTCTTATACGAGAAAATGTTTTTAACATCATATAAACAAATGAAAGTAAAAGTATTATTTGCAGCCTTGTTGCTTAGTTCGACAACTGCATTCGCTCAGCAAAATCTGGGCTCCGGCATTGACAAGAACAACATGGACTTGTCGGTAAAGCCAGGTAATGATTTCTTCCGCTATGCAGCGGGCAACTGGATGAACACTCATCCTCTGGACGATGAGCATACCGAAAATGGTGCGTTCACCGACCTTAGCGAAGAAACCCAAAAGCGCATCCAAGGACTTATCCTGGAGTATGCCAAGTCGCCTCAAGCAAAGGGAACGCTTGGCCAAAAGATAGGTTCTCTCTACAACTTGATGATGGATAGCGTGCGTCTTAACAAGGAAGGCTACGAACCTATCAAGCCCACCCTTGACCGCATCAATGCCATCAAGAGCCGTGCGGAATACCAAGTTGTGACAGCGCAACTCGACCTCAAGGGCGCAGGCACACAAATGTTTGGCGTAGGAGTAGGGGCTGACCAGAAAGATGCAGCCAACAACCTGGTGGGTATCGGACAAGGTGGCATCGGCCTAGGTTCCCGCGACTATTATCTCAACGACGACGATCAAACCAAGAGAGTGCGTGAGGCGTATAAGGCATACATGAAGCAACTCTTCCAATTGGTGGGTTACGACGAGGCTACCGCAGAGAAGAAGATGCAAGCCGTCATGGCTATCGAGACTCGCATCGCCAAGGCTAGCTACAGCCAGGTAGAGCTTCGTGACATCGACAAGAACTATCACAAGATGACCTACGCTCAGTTGTGCTCTGACTTCCCCGGCATCGACTGGGGCAATGCCTTCTTGCAGCAAGGTTTCCCTGCCTTCGACTATGTGGATGTCGGGCAGCCTGAACCTATCCACGAGGTTGAGAAGATATTGGCAGAGGAATCACTCGATGACTTGAAGAGCTATGCCGAGGTCAAGGTTATCTCTGGCGCCAGCAGCCAGTTGAGCGATGCGTTCCGTGCTGCAGCCTTCAAGTTTAGCAGTGTGTTGAGTGGTGTACAGCAGGATCGTCCTCGCTGGAAGCGTGGTGTCAGTTTGGTAAGCAATGTGCTTGGAGAGGCTATCGGCAAGATGTATGTCGAAAAATACTTCCCTGAGAGCAGCAAGAAACGTATGCTTGATTTGGTTCACAACCTACAGAAGGCTCTCGCTCAGCGCATAGACGAATCTACATGGATGGGAGCACAGACAAAGGCTCAGGCTAAGGACAAGCTGGAGAACTTCATCATCAAGATAGGTTATCCTGACAAGTGGAAAGACTATAGTGGGCTGGAAGTCAATGACTCTTTGTCTTTGCATGAGAACTTGGCGAACATCACTAAGTTCTTGACCATCGATGAGTTGCAGCGTAAGGTTAACAAACCTGTTGACAAGACAGAGTGGGGGATGACTCCACAGACCATCAACGCTTATTATAATCCAACAACCAACGAGATTTGTTTTCCTGCCGCCATTCTTCAGCCGCCGTTCTTCGACCCTAACGCAGACGATGCCATGAACTATGGAGCCATTGGTGGCGTAATCGGTCATGAAATGAGCCACGGATTCGATGACCAGGGCAGCCAGTTCGACAAGTATGGAAACCAACACGACTGGTGGACTCCTGCAGACAAGAAGAACTTCGAGGCACGCACCAAGATTTTGGAGCAGCACTTTAGTGGTATAGACGCAGTGCCAGGCAAGAAAATCAATGGAAAGTTGACTCTTGGCGAGAACATCGGTGACAACGGTGGTCTGAACATAGCCTATCGCGCCATGCAAAACGTGATGAAGGAAGAAAAGTTGGGAGTCAAGGATGGATTCACGCCAGAGCAGCGTTTCTTCTTGGCATGGGCACGTGTATGGGCTTGCAATGCTCGTCCTGAGTATATCCAGTACATCGTGACCGTTGACCCACACTCACCAAACGAGGCACGTGTGAATGGGGCACTTCCTATGGTTGACGAATGGTACAAGGCCTTCGGTGTAAAGAAGGGTGACAAACTCTTTGTTCCAAAGAATAAACGAGCACACATTTGGTAATAGGCAGAATGCCTTATGGCAAATGATTCAATTAAAAAAGACTGAAAGCGTAAAAAACTTTCAGCCTTTTTTCTATATCTATAAAACCTGTCGTTAATTCTTGAAGCTATGGATTGGAGCAGGAATCCTACCAACACGGTTGACAAACGCGTCGCAACTAAATGAGTTGACCGGCATGATAGGAGCATGTCCCAGTAACCCCCCGAAGTCAACAGTATCGCCAACCTTCATGCCTACGACCGGAATGACACGCACGGCGGTAGTCTTCTGGTTGATCATACCGATGGCAGCCTCATCCGCAATAACACCAGAAATCGTTGTGGCAGGTGTATCGCCAGGAATCGCAATCATGTCGAGACCTACAGAGCAAACACAAGTCATCGCCTCCAGCTTCTCGATACTCAAGGCACCAGCTTCGACAGCGTCGATCATGCCTTGGTCTTCACTGACAGGGATGAAAGCACCACTCAAGCCACCTACGTACGAGGAAGCCATGATGCCACCCTTCTTCACTTGGTCGTTCAAGAGAGCCAAGGCTGCCGTAGTGCCTGGAGCGCCTGGATGTTCCAAACCTATCTCCTTCAAGATGTCGGCTACGCTGTCACCAATGGCAGGGGTTGGAGCCAAAGACAAGTCGATGATGCCGAAAGGTATGCCCAAGCGGGCAGAGGCCTCCTTGGCAACCAACTGGCCTACACGTGTTATCTTGAAAGCGGTACGCTTGATGGTTTCGCAAAGTACCTCGAAACTCTCGCCACGTACACTCTCCAAAGCATATTTTACAACACCAGGGCCACTGACACCCACACTGATGACGGCATCAGCTTCGCTCACGCCGTGGAACGCACCTGCCATGAACGGGTTGTCGTCTGGAGCGTTGCAAAGTACCACCAACTTGGCACACCCCAGAGAACCTTTGTCCTTGGTGGCTTCGGCGGTGTCTTTCACAATCTGACCCATCAGGCGGACGGCATCCATGTTGATGCCAGTCTTGGTGGAACCTACGTTGATGGAACTGCAGATGAAGTCAGTCTGTGCCAAAGCCTGTGGAATAGAGCGAATCAAGAGTTCGTCGCTCTTGCTCATGCCCTTGCTTACGATGGCAGAATAACCACCGAGGAAGTTGACTCCCAATTCCTTTACGCACTTGTCGAGCGTCTTGGCAATCTTGACATAGTCGTCGGTTGTCTTGCAAGCAGAGCCACCCACCAGCGAGATAGGGGTGATAGAAATACGCTTGTTGACGATGGGCACGCCAAATTCCTTGGAAATATCCTCGCCAGTTTTCACCAAGTTCTTGGCGAGACGAGTTATCTTGTTATATATGTTCTGACAGAGCACTTCCACGTCGGTGGCAGCACAATCCAACAAGTTGATACCCATTGTGATGGTGCGCACGTCGAGATTCTCCTGCTCAATCATCTTATTGGTTTCGATAACCTCAGAAATATTAATCATACCTTATTATATTATATAGGTCAAAAGAATTCTTCACTCTTCACTTTTCGTTCTTCACTCTTCACTTAGATGCGGTGCATCATATCGAAGATTTCCTCACGCTGGGTCTTGATTTGGACGCCCATGCCTTTACCAATCTCAGCAAGTTCGTCGGCTACAATCTCGAAAGACTTTTTCATCTTGCCCATATCGACAATCATCATCATGTTGAAGTACTCCTGTACGATAGTCTGTGAGATGTCGAGAATGTTGATATCATTTTCTGCCAAATAGGTGCAAACCTTGGCAATAATACCAACGGTATCCTTGCCCACTACTGTAATAATCGTTCTGTTCATGATTCTATTCTTTAAATTGGTAATCGTTTTGGTTGCAAAAGTAACACTTTATTGTCAAACTGCCAAACATTTTGGCTGAAAGTTAATTTTTTTGCACTATTTTGTTCCGAAATAGAGGAAGAGCATTCCTAAAAGAACAAGCAACAAATCGACAAATTTCGCCTTGAGGTTCTTCTCGTGGAAGATGGCTGCGCCAAAGAGGAAACTGACGATGACGCTGCCGCGGCGTATCATGCTCACGATGCTGATCATCGCTCCCGGCAAACTGAGGGCGTAGAAATATACAAAGTCGGCTGCGCTGAGGAAAATGCTGATGAAGACTATCGACCAATGCCAATGGAATGGGGAGGTGTTCTTATGGGTAGGCCACCAGATGAAGAGCATCATCGCTCCCATCAGGAAGCACTGGTAGATGTTGTACCAACTCTGCACGATCATTCGGTCGAGTCCGACGCCTCCATTCTCTGGCGGTGCCATCAGATACTTGTCATAGAGACCACTCACCGCTCCCAATACCGCTGCCAACACAATGAAATAGATCCACTTGTCGTGCTTGAAGTCGATGCCCTCCTTTTTGCCACTCTTGCTGAGCATGGCGAAGGAGATGACGGCAAGTATCACACCTATCCACTGGTAGAGGTTGAGTACCTCGCCATATACGAGCAAGGCTCCCACAAGCGTCATCACAGGTCGGGTGGCATTGATGGGACCCACGATGGTGAGCGGCAGGTGTTTCATGCCAAAATAGCCAAATGTCCAACTGCTCAATACGATGAAGCTCTTGAGCACGATATACTTATGAACTTCCCAACCACCTTCGGCGACATGGAACATGGTGCCGTCCAGAGTTGTTCCCGTATAGCTCATCACGATGAACGGGATGAAGATAAGTGAAGAAAACAGCGTGTTCAAGAAGAGCACGGGAATCACGGCGTTACCTGAAAGAGCCTTTTTCTTAAAGGCGTCATAAAATCCCAGCAAGGCTGCTGAGAGAAATGCTAATATTAACCACATATTTTAATAATGTTGAATTTTGAGTGTTGATTTATCTTTTCTTGTCAAGCCTCTTTTCCTTCCAATTCTTTCTGCAAGCGGAGGATTTCATCTCGATATTGGGCGGCTTGCATAAAGTCGAGGTCTTTGGCGGCTTGCTTCATCAAAGCCGTCATGTTGGCGATACTTTTCTCCAAATCGACCTTAGGAACGGAACGAAGTATCGGGTCGGCGGCAAAGGCAGCTCCCTCTGGCTCGATATAGACTCTCTTGGCTGTCTCCTTGCCAAGAGTTGTCACACCTGTCTCTTCCTTGTTAGAGGTAGGTAGGGCTGAGGTGATGGCTTTGACTATCTGGGTGGGGGTGATGCCATGGTCGGCATTGTACTTCAACTGGATGGAACGACGGCGGGCGGTCTCGTCTATCGTGCGTTGCATACTCTCCGTGATGGTATCGGCATACATGATAGCCTTGCCGTGTACATTACGGGCTGCACGCCCCACGGTCTGGGTAAGCGAACGGTGGCTACGCAAGAATCCCTCCTTGTCGGCATCGAGGATGGCGACAAGGGAGACCTCCGGGAGATCGAGGCCTTCACGGAGCAAGTTGACACCAACAAGCACATCGTAAAGACCGGCGCGCAGGTCGTTCATGATTTTCACACGGTCGAGCGTTGCCACGTCCGAATGGATGTAAGCCGCCTTCACGTCGTGATTGAGCAAGAACTCGGTCAATTCCTCTGCCATGCGCTTGGTAAGGGTGGTTATCAGTATTCGCTCGTCGCGGTGGGTGCGTGTCAGAATCTCGTCGAGCAAGTCGTCTATCTGATTCTCGCTGGGACGCACTTCGATTTCTGGGTCGAGCAATCCCGTAGGACGTATCAGTTGCTCTACGACCACACCTTCCGATTCTTTCAACTCGTAGTCGGCTGGGGTGGCGCTCACATAGATGGCTTGTGGTATCAGACTATGGAATTCCTCGAATGTAAGAGGGCGGTTGTCGAAAGCCGCCGGCAAACGGAAGCCGTATTCCACCAAGTTCTTCTTTCTCGCACGGTCGCCGCCATACATGGCTCCAATCTGGGGAATGCTGACATGGCTCTCATCTACAACCAAAAGGAAGTCTTTCGGGAAGAAGTCGAGCAAGCAATAAGGGCGTTCTCCAGCATGGCGGCCATCAAAGTACCTGGAATAGTTCTCGATGCCCGAACAGTGACCCAACTCCTTGATCATCTCCATGTCGTACTCCACGCGCTCCTTGATACGCTGTGCCTTGATGCCGTCGCCAATGCTCTTGAAGAACTCCACTTGTTTCACCAGGTCATCTTGAATCATGCGGATGGCCGTCTCGGTCTGCTCCTTGGTGGTGACAAAGAGATTGGCAGGGTAAATCTCGTAGGCGTCGAAAGACTCCAGTCGATGATAGGTAACGGAATCTACTTCCTCTATACCGTCTATCTCGTCATCCCACCAAGTTACCCGCAGCACATTGTCGCTATATGCCATAAAGATATCGACCGTTTCGCCCTTTACACGGAAGTTGCCACGTTGCAAGTCAATGTCGTTTCTCACATACAAGGCATCAACCAACTGGCGCAAGAATTCGTTGCGGTCTATCTGCTGCCCCTTCTTGAGTTTGATGATGTTCTGTTGCATGGCGGCAGGTCCCCCCATACCATAGATACAAGAAACGGAAGATACCACGATGACATCCTTTCGCCCCGACAAGAGGGCGGACACCGCACCAAGGCGAAGCTTGTCAATCTCGTCGTTGATGGCAAGGTCTTTCTCTATATAGGTGTCCGTGGTGGGAAGATATGCCTCAGGCTGATAGTAATCATAGTAGGAGACGTAGTATTCCACGGCATTGTCGGGGAAAAATCCCTTCATCTCTTGATAGAGTTGGGCGGCAAGCGTCTTGTTGTGGCTCAGAATAAGGGTAGGCTTGCCCACGTTGGCGATGACATTGGCAACCGTAAAAGTCTTGCCGGAGCCCGTGACACCCAACAACACTTGAGCCGGGTCGCCTTGGAGCACACCTTCTGAAAGCTGCTTGATAGCCTGAGGCTGGTCGCCTGTCGGTTTGTACTTGGAAGTTATCTTGAAGTCCATTTCTTGATTTGCTAAAAGAATGAGTTTGGGGATACCTTGCTGGGGAAATCCTTAATAAACGTAAACTTTAGGGTGCAAAATTACAAAAAATTTCGCATTATACGTTATAAAGAATGATAAAATGCGAAAAAATGTATTTTTTTCTTTGTAGATAGCTATTTTATCCTTAACTTTGCAACACAAAACGTGAACATAATGAAGAAATCAGTTCTTATAACAGCTTGTATGGCACTCCTCATGACGAGTTGTGCCAACGAGTTCAACCAGGTTTACAAGTCGCAAGACAACAACCTCAAATATGAATATGCCAAGCAATGCTATGCTGCTGGCAAGTATTCCCGTGCGGCAACATTGCTAAACGAATTGATAACCATCAAGAAGGGCTCCACCGAGGCAGAGGAAAGCTTGTATATGCTTGCCATGAGTGAGTTCAACTTGAAGGATTATGAGACTGCTGCGGAATATTTCCGCAAGTACTACTCTAGCTATCCAAAAGGTAAGTATGCAGAGAATGCCAAGTATTTTGTGGGTGAGAGCTTGTATATGAACACACCAGAGCCTCGCCTTGACCAAAGTACGACTCTTACTGCCATCAGTGCCTTTCAGGAATACCTTGATCTTTTCCCGGACGCCCATTTGAAAGGTCAGGCTACCAGTCGCCTCTTTCAGTTGCAAGACCTCTTGGTGGAGAAGGAATACAAGAACGCCAAGCTCTACTATGACCTAGGGGCTTATTTTGGCAACTGTTTGGGTGAAGGCAACAACTATCAGGCTTGTATCATTACCGCCCAGAACGCCCTTAAGGACTATCCTTACAGCAACAAGCGCGAGGAGTTTGCCACATTGATCATGAAGGGCAAGTTCGAGTTGGCTAAAATGAGCGTCGAGGAAAAGCAGTTGGAGCGTTATCAAGACGCGGAGGATGAATGCTATGGTTTCATCAATGAATATCCCGACTCAAAAGAGCGTTCCAATGCAGAAAAGATGATTGCCAAGTGCAAGGAATTTGAAAAGGCGCACCCCGAGAGTGCCTTGGAGAAACTGAGCAATCGATAACATTCGTAAAAAACAAAGAAATAAAATAAAGACGATTATGGATTACAAGAAGTCAAAAGCACCAACCAACACGGTTACACGTAACATTATGGATCTCTGTGATGACACACAGAACATCTACGAGAGCGTAGCTATCATCGCAAAGCGCGCCAACCAGATCTCACTCGAAATCAAGCAAGACTTGAACAAGAAACTTCAGGAGTTTGCGTCTTACAACGACTCCTTGGAGGAGGTGTTCGAGAATCGTGAGCAAATCGAAATCTCACGCTACTATGAGAAGTTGCCAAAGCCAACTTTGTTGGCGACAGAGGAGTTCGTAGAGAACAGCATCTATTGGCGTGACCCGTCAAAGGATCAGGCTATGGCGCAGAGCAACAACTTCTAAGTTTTATAGTTCCGTCCCGTATAACTTCTAATTATAATAGAAATGATACAGCGCAAACAAACCTTGTTTCTGGTTGTTGCCGTCATTGCATACGTGATTTGCCTTTTCCTTCCGATAGCGAGCTTTGAGCCTGCTGGGATGGGGAATGGCGTGTCAATGCATTGCCTGGGGACAGTGAGTGGCGAGAATGGCATCCGGATAGATGCCACCTGCGTGCCTCTGTTCTTGCTTTGTGCCCTGCCTGCCTTGATAGCGTTGGTTACGATATTCATGTATAAGAATCGTAAGTTGCAGATGAACTTGTGCGCTATCGGCTTGCTCTTTTCCGTACTGTGGTACATCGACTACGCCTTGATACTTCTCGGAATTGTCGCTTTGGAGAGCGTGGAAGGGAAGGCGGTGGTCAACTTTGGAGCCTGCTTGCCGTTGGTTGCCATCATTTTGGTGGCTTTGGCACGCAAGGGAGTCAGCGATGACGAAAAGTTGGTAAAAGCAGCAGATAGGATACGTTAAAAAATACAGAAAAAACGGCTAAAATTTGTGAGAACCAAATAAAAGTCGTAACTTTGCACCCGCTATCACGAGATGATAGTATAAAATTCAAACCTCAAATTAAAATAAATTAAAAAATGGCAACAAAAATCAGATTGCAACGCGGCGGTCGTAAGAGCTACGCTTTCTATCGTATCGTAATCGCTGACGTTAGAGCACCACGTGATGGTAAATTTACTGAGAAGATTGGTACTTTCAACCCTAACACCAATCCTGCTACTGTAGATTTGAATTTCGATCGCGCCCTCTACTGGGTAGAGACAGGTGCACAGCCAACAGACACAGTTCGTAACATCCTCAAGAGCGAGGGCGTTTACTTGATGAAGCACCTCCGTGGTGGCGTTAAGAAGGGCGCATTCGACGAGGCTGAGGCTCAGAAGCGTTTCGACGCTTGGAAGGCTGGCAAGGACGGCAAGGCAGAGGCTGTTCGCGAGGGTGATGCTAAGGCTAAGAAAGAGGCTGTAGCTAAGGAACTCGAGGCTGAGAAGAAGATCAATGAAGCAATCGCTAAGAAGGTAGCTGACAAGAAGGCTGCTGCAGCAGCTGCTAAGGCAGAGGCTGAAGCTGCTAAGGCTGCTGAGGAAACTCCTGCAGAGGAGGCTCCAGCTGAGGCTTAATCTTCTTTTGGATTGAAAAAGCATAAAGGTCGGATTTCCTTTGGTGGAAGTCCGACCTTTTGTGTTTTGTAAAAATATATGGTGATTCTACGGCAATCTCCTCGCAGCGCAGATGTGAAAGTGGGTAGGGGGCAAAAAGGTACGTTACGCACGAAATGTAATAAAACGGTGATTTTGTCGTTATATTATCATAAAGAAATGGTCTAGGACTAGAAATCTAGCTAAAGCAAATGGAAAAAATAGAAAAAGACGATAGCTATTCTCACATCTTGAAATACACTGGCATCTTCGGCGGTGTACAGGGGCTTAATATCCTCATCGGAATCATGCGCAACAAACTCGTGGCGATGATTCTCGGTCCGTCGGGCATGGGATTGATGTCTCTTTTCAATAGCACCATCAAACTTGTCTCCGATTCTACTAACCTAGGGATTTCCATGAGTGCCGTAAGGGAGATTTCCGAGGCTTACGAACAAGGGAACGAGGACAAGGTGGAGTACATCGTTAAACTGATACGTACATGGAGTTTGCTTACGGCGTTGCTAGGTATCTTCATCTGTGCGGCTTTCAGTCCATTGCTCAACAAGTGGACTTTCTCTTGGGGCGACCACACGCTACATTTCGTATTGCTGTCTCCTGTTGTCGCCATGGGCGCCATCATGGGAGGAGAGTTGGCTATCTTGAAAGGTACCAGGCAGTTGCGTCATCTCGCTGTGATTTCTGTTTATGGTGTCATAGGTGCATTGGTCACCTCCGTTCCCCTTTACTTCGTTTGGCGTGAGAGTGCAATCGTTCCTTCCCTTGTCATCATAGCTCTCATACAGTTGCTTTTTACCATTGTTTATTCTTACAGACTTTTCCCTTTGCGTATCTCTTGGAACAAACAAGTCCTTGGCGAGGGAATGGGAATGGTAAAGCTAGGTGTCGCTTTTGTGTTGGCAGGTATCTTTGGAAGTGGAGCGGAGTTTGTCATTCGTTCCTATCTCAACAATGTGGGCGATTTGGAGGCTGTGGGATTGTATAATGCAGGTTATATGATGACAATGACATACGCTGGCATGGTGTTTCAGGCGATGGAGACCGACTATTTCCCTCGTTTGTCTTCGATTCACGGAGTTGGCGATCAACTCAACTTGATTGTCAATCGGCAAATAGAAGTGTCATTGCTCTTGGTGTCACCACTCTTGGTGTTTTTCATGGTAGGAGCACCCGTCCTCTTGCCACTTCTATACAGCGGCAAGTTCATGCCTGTGATGGGGATGATGAAGGTAACAGTGTTGGCGATGTATTTTAGAGCCATTACTTTGCCCATCGAGTACATATCGCTCTCAAAAGGTGACAGCAAGTCATACCTATTTGTTGAATTGGTCTATGATGTCCTCATTGTTGTCCTCGTTGTGGCAGGTTACTATTATCTTAAATTGTCTGGCACTGGTATCGCCTTGCTGGTTGCGGGAATGCTCAATCTGCTTTTTGTGTTGGCGTATATGTGGCATCGGTATCGCTACCGGCTGTCCAGGGAGGTGATGCTCTATGCAGGCATCCAACTGCCATTGGGCTTGGTGGCATACTTCTTTACATTTGCTTTCGCGGGAGTATTCTATTGGGTGGTGGGGCTGTTGCTAGGCTTCGTAAGTCTGGGGGTGTCCGTCCAGATTCTCCATTCCAAGTCTCGTCTGTGGGAGCGTATTATCATTAAAATCAAAAAACGTTTGCGTCGTGGTTAAAGTTTCAGTTCTTGTAGCGGTATATAATGCCGAGGCTTATCTTAGAGATTGTTTGGATTCTTTGGTGGGGCAGACTCTTCGGGAAATTCAGATTATCTGCGTGGATGATGCCTCTACCGATGGCTCATGGGGTATTTTACAGGAATATGCCCAAAAAGACAGTCGTATCGAGATTGTGCATCTGGAAGAGAATCAAGGAATGTCCAATGCACGAAACACAGCTCTTCAACATGCCAAAGGGCAATACATTTGCATGTTGGATTCCGACGATTGGTATTCTTCTGATGCCATGGAGAAAGCATACAACGTATTTTGCCTGCACCCACAAACAGATTGTGTTCTTTTTCGATTTGTGTTGGCTTATCCTGCAGAAGGAAAGTTTCGTTATGAAGACCATCCGTCAGAGAAATTTGATGTAATGAATGGCTATGAAGCATGTATAAAGAGCCTGACATGGAAAATACATGGCATATACATGGTGAGAGCCAACATTCATTTTCGCTATCCGTATGATGCGACAACTCGTTTGAATAGTGACGAGAACACAACGAGATTTCATTATTTCGCATCTAGAGAAATTAGGTGTTGTGAAGGCATCTATTATTATCGCCAGGTAAGTTCTTCCATGTCGCACGCCATCTCTCTTCGACGTTTTGATGTTATCCAAGCAAATCTTAACTTGAAGGACTTTCTGGTTAAGTCGCACGCCAAAGAACAAGATTTAGCTTTCTTCGAAACAATATCTTGGGAACGAATAGTTGATTGTTATATGCTCTATTATAAATATAGACACCTATGGAATGCTGACGAAAGAAACACTGTCAAGTCTGAGATGAGAATGGGATGGAAAAAAATAGACTATCAGATAATAAACAAGAAGTCGATGCTGAAATTGGGCTTTTTTCCTTTCCACCATTTGATGTTTGCCAAGAGTATTGCCTGGAGGTTGTTCTGTTGGGAAGAGGAGATTTACTTTTTCCTGAAAAAAATAACCAAAAGGATATGAACATAAAGAAACGTTACTTTTGTGACCTCTAAATGGCAAAAATCGTAACAAAAAACGACAAAAATGTTACTTTTCCGTTAAACGGATATAAAAAATCGTTCACTTTGTTGTTAATTTAAGAATAATTGTTATCTTTGCAGAGAATAAGCTGCACTCGGCAATTTGAAAGCGGCTTTCATTGCAATCGTTTTGCATTATTTTGCGTTCAGAAATGAAAAGATAAGATAAAAGTATGACATTAGTCATTGGAGCCATATTACTGATGGGATACCTCCTCATAGCAACGGAGAATATCACCAAGGTGAACCGTGCTGCCGTAGCGATTTTTGCTGGAACGGTGGGATGGGTTCTCTACATCTGTTTTGGCATGGACTTCGTGACTAGCCAGCATGCTTACGAGTTCTCCCACTACCTCCATCCGGAGGGCTTGAATGTGATTCCAGACAACAGCGTAACCGTCAAGTATTTCATTTCTCGTTATGTCTTCCTGCCTTATGTAGGAAGGGCTGCGGAGATTGTCCTTTTCCTCTTGGCGACAATGACCATCGTCGAAATTCTCAACAACAATGGTTGCTTTGACTTCATCAGTCAGCTCTTGCGCACTCGTAGGAGCAAGCGGATGATTTGGACCTTGGCTGTTGTCACATTCTTAATTTCAATCAATCTTGACAACTTGACTACTACGGTCATGATGCTTTCCGTCATGCACGGCATCGTGCCAAGCCGTCGGCAGCGGATGCTGTATGGCAGCGCTATCTTGTTGGCGGCCAACTGTGGCGGTGCCCTGACGGTTATAGGTAATCCCGAGGGATTGGTGCTATGGAATAGCGGTGCGGTGACAGCCACCCAATTCTCCATGGCTTTGTTGCTTCCGTGTTTGGCAGCATGGCTCATCCCGACTTACTTGATCTCTCGCAATCTCCCAGAGCGTGTGGAGACTGAATGGATAGTGATGCCTTACCGTGGAGATGACACGCGCCTCAACGTATGGCAACGCTTGCTAATGCTTTTTGTGGGTATCGGGGGGTTATGGTTTATTCCTACATTCCACACAATTACCAAGTTGAGTCCTTTCTTGGGTGCTTTGTGCGTGTTGTCCATCTTGTGGATTGTCAATGAAATCTTCAATCGCAAGTTGATGAACATGGATGCGATGGTGGAACGTCGCACGCCACGTGTGTTGCAATATGGTGTCATCCAGATGATTCTCTTTGTGATGGGTATCATGTTGGCTATCGGAGTAGTAAAGGAGACGGGCGCATTTGGCATGGTGGCCAGTTACCTGTGCATTGGCGAAAATAACCCTTGCGTATGGTTGCATGGCATCGCAGCAGGTGTGTTGAGCACCGTGCTCGACAATTTTGCCACAGCCATGAACTTCTTCTCCCTGCCCGACATCGCCAGTCCCGACGATATCATGGCGGAAGTCAATACCGCCTATAGCTGTAATGGCATCTATTGGCAGGTTATCGCCTACTGCGTGATGGCGGGTGGTAATGTGCTGGGTATCGGCACTATCAGCGGATTGGCTTTGATGAAGATGGAAAATATGCGCATGGGGTGGTTCTTTCGCAATGTCGGATGGAAGGCACTTCTTGGCGGTGTCATTGGGCTCGCCATTCTCTGGCTCTCCCACACGCTAGTGTCGGGAGCCACAAACTTGTTGATTTAAAAAACACAGGAATCTCTCCGACTAACGAAAGATACCATGGGAGAGATTGTACGCAGGAGATTGTCTTTTCAAGGCAATCCTACACGAAAGAAAACGGAAGAAAAACAACAACATCGCTAAAGAATAAACTTAAATATTAATCATATAAAATAAGGTATTTAGTTATGGCAAAGATTAAGACGATAGGTATTTTGACATCAGGAGGCGACGCTCCTGGCATGAACGCTGCCATTCGTGCAGTCACTCGCTCGGCTATCTATAATGGGTTCAGCGTGAAGGGTGTTTATCGTGGCTACGATGGCTTGATCAATGATGAAATCAAGACCTTTACCACAGAAAACGTAAGCGGTATTATTGGTACGGGTGGTACTATTTTGAAGACAGCTCGTTCCAAGGAGTTTATGACAGAGGAAGGTCGCCAGAAGGCATGGGAAACTATCCAGAAAGAAGAAATCGACGCTCTCGTCGTAATCGGGGGTAACGGTTCCTTGACAGGTGCCATGAATTTTGCACGTGAATTTGACATCTGCTGCATCGGTCTTCCTGGCACTATCGACAACGACCTTTATGGTACAGACAACACTATCGGCTACGACACAACGATGAATACGATAGTAGAGTGTGTTGACCGTATCCGTGATACCGCCCAGAGCCATGAGCGCATCTTCTTTATCGAAGTGATGGGGCGTGATGCTGGCTTCCTGGCTCAGAACAGTGCTATCGCCAGTGGAGCGGAGGCCGCCATCATACCGGAGGACAGCACAGACGTTGACCAGTTGGCTCAGTTCATGGAGCGTGGTATCCGCAAGTCAAAGAAGAGTTGTATAGTCATCGTGTCGGAGAGTCCTAAGTGTGGTGCGCTTTACTATGCAGACCGCGTGCGCAAGGAGTTCCCGGAGTTTGACGTACGTGTGTCCATTCTTGGTCACTTGCAGCGTGGTGGCCGTCCTTCGGCTCGTGACCGCATCCTCGCTAGCCGTACTGGTTGCGGTGCAGTGGAGGCCATCATACAAGGGCAGCGCAATGTCATGATTGGTGTGCGCAACAACGAGGTGGTTTATGTTCCATTGTCAGAGGCAATCCGATCAGACAAACCATTCGACCGCAAGCTCATCAAGGTGCTCGACGAATTGAGTATCTAAGTCTGATATTTGAGGTGAAAATGGTTTAAACGGAACTAAAAATAGTTTAAAGCCGAATAAAACTACGATTTATTTTGGAGTTTTCGCAAAATGTTGTTACTTTTGCAAGAGATATGAGTGAAAGCTCGCTTGCTTGTAACAGACACGAGGGGCTGAACTACATACAAGATAAAGCAACAACAATAATATAAATTAAAACTTATAGCTTATGTCACAAATTAACGGACGCATCTCGCAGATTATCGGTCCTGTTATCGATGTTTATTTCGATACCAAGGGCGAGAATCCCGAGAAGGTGCTTCCAAAGATTTACGAAGCTCTGAAGGTGAAACGTCCTGACGGTCGTGACCTCGTCATCGAGGTGCAGCAGCACATCGGTGAGGATACGGTACGATGCGTTGCCATGGACAACACCGATGGCTTGCAGCGTGGACTGGAGGTTGTCTCAACGGGCAGCCCTATCACGATGCCGGCAGGAGAGCAAATCAAAGGTCGTATGATGAATGTCATCGGACAGCCTATTGATGGTATGAAAGAGTTGGACATGAAAGGTGCTTATCCTATTCACCGTGAAGCTCCTAAGTTTGATGAGTTGTCAACTCACAAGGAAATGCTTGCCACTGGTATTAAGGTCATCGACTTGCTCGAACCTTATATGAAGGGTGGTAAGATCGGTTTGTTCGGTGGCGCCGGTGTAGGCAAGACCGTGCTTATCATGGAGTTGATTAACAACATCGCTAAGGGACACAACGGTTACTCTGTTTTCGCAGGTGTAGGTGAGCGCACTCGTGAGGGTAACGACTTGATTCGTGATATGCTCGAGTCTGGCGTTATCAAGTATGGCGACAAGTTCAAGGAAGCTATGGAACAGGGCAAGTGGGATCTTTCGCTGGTTGACCCCGAGGAACTCGCCAAAAGTCAGGCTACCTTGGTCTATGGTCAGATGAATGAGCCACCAGGGGCACGTGCTTCAGTCGCTCTCTCTGGCTTGACCGTTGCAGAGGAGTTCCGTGATCACGGAGGCACGAACGGCGAGGCTGCCGACATCATGTTCTTCATCGACAACATCTTCCGTTTCACGCAGGCTGGTTCTGAGGTTTCTGCCCTTTTGGGCCGTATGCCTTCGGCAGTAGGCTATCAGCCAACCTTGGCTTCGGAGATGGGTGCCATGCAGGAACGTATTACCTCAACCAAGAATGGTTCTATCACTTCGGTACAGGCTGTGTATGTGCCAGCCGATGACTTGACAGACCCTGCTCCAGCAACAACCTTTACCCACTTGGATGCCACTACCGAACTTTCTCGTAAGATTGCAGAGTTGGGTATCTATCCTGCCGTAGACCCTCTGGGTTCTACCTCTCGTATCCTTGACCCGCTGATTGTCGGCAAGGCTCACTACGACTGTGCGCAACGAGTAAAGCAGTTGCTCCAGCGTTACAATGAGTTGCAGGATATCATCGCTATCCTCGGTATGGACGAGCTTTCAGACGAAGACAAGTTGACCGTGAACCGTGCTCGTCGAGTACAGCGTTTCTTGAGTCAGCCATTCGCTGTAGCAGAGCAGTTCACGGGCTTGAAGGGTGTGATGGTACCTATCGAAGAAACTATCAAGGGCTTCAATGCCATCCTCGATGGTGAGGTCGATGACCTCCCGGAGCAGGCGTTCCTCAATGTGGGTACTATCGAGGATGCCAAGGAGAAGGCTAAGAAGTTGCTTGCAGCAGCACAGGCATAGTCTATTAAGTGAAGGGTGAAGAGTGAAGAGTGAAGAATCCAGATGCTTTCGTATAAGATGCAAGGAACTCATAACTCAACATTCAACACTCAACATTCAACATTTAAAACAAAGGATTATGTTAAAGTTAAAGATAGTTTCTCCCGAGAAGGTTGTTTTCCAAGGTGATGTGGAGAGCGTTTTGGTTCCGGGAACCCTCGGCTCGTTCGAGATTCTGAAAGACCACGCCCCAATTATCTCTTCGCTCGAAGTGGGCAAGGTGGAATATTCAACCAAGGAAGGTAAACAACAGATGGACATCAAGGGCGGATTCGTGGAAGTGAAGAAAAACGAAGTAAGCCTTTGTGTGGAAGTATAAGACATGGAAAAGCAACAAATACAGCAGATTGCTCGCAAGTACAAGCAGATCTCTATATGGATTACGGCAGGCGTGTCACTCGCTATTTTGTTCGGCTGTAGAGTCTCTGTGCAATGTGACAGCATTGTCTCGCAGGTGGTTAACCCGTTGGCAGTAAGCGTCATATTCTCGCTTGTTTGTAGCACTGCTTATGGTGAAGCGTGGCAATCCATAGCCAAGTCTTCTCCAGCCAATCTCGCCAAGTTCTATTTGGCGGCATCGGCGTTGAAGATGATGGCGGCAGCTGTTACATTCCTCATCTATGTGATGGTTTGCGACAAATCGACTATAGTAGGTTTTGCAGCCATCTTCATGCTCTTCTACATCATACTTCTCGTGTTCGACTGCATCTACTTTGCTCGGGTAGAGAAAAAGAGCCGCCTCTCCTAGACAGGGATGTGCGTCTCTGCAATAATAATAAATAATGTAAGAATATGAAACATCTCAAACAATTCCTCTTGATGGCGATAATGCTCTTCACACTGGTGCCTGTGCAGGTGTCGGCGAAAGAGAACATCGACGTGAAAGAGATATTGTGGGGTCATATCAAGGATTCTTATGAATGGCATATCACATCTGTGGGTGGGCATCCTGTTGTGATTAATCTGCCTGTCATCGTCAAGACCACCGATGGATGGAAGGTCTTCTCCAGTGGTGACTTCTCCGAGGAGAGGGATGCCAATGGTGACCGCCCCGGTCCATACAACCTGGTGATAAAGAACGGTGATGCGCAGAGCAATCCAAACAAGATAGTGGAAAAGGTAGGTGACACTGAGGTTCGTCCTCTCGACCTATCCATCACGAAGACCGTTTGCGTGCTTTTCATTGATGCCATCATCTTGTTGATTTGTGTCTTGATACCAGCACGTTGGTGCAAGAAGCACAAGGTGGACGACCCCGCGCCAAAGGGATTCGTGGGATTGATGCACATGTTTATCATGTCGGTCTATGACGATGTCATCAAGGCTACCCTTGGAAAGGAAGCGCCCAAGTATGCGCCCTGGCTGCTTACTTGCTTCTTCTTCATCTTCATAGCCAACATCATGGGTATCGTACCCTTCCCTCCTGGAGGTGGAAACCTGACAGGCAACATCGCCTGCACCTGTTTCTTCGGTGTGACAACGTTCATCATCACCAATGTGACAGGTACCAAGGAGTACTGGAAGGAAATCTTCTGGCCTGAAGTGCCGACATGGTTGAAGGTGCCTGTGCCATTGATGCCATTCATTGAGCTTTTCGGAATCTTCACGAAACCATTGGCTCTGATTATCCGACTCTTCGCCAACATGATGGCAGGTCATGCGATAGCTTTGTCTTTCGCTGCAATCATCTTCATCATGTTCAACATCAGTGAGAACATGATAGTCAACTATGTGGCAGGAACGGGTATGACAATAGTAAGTGTTGCGATGAGCGCCTTCATGATGCTCCTCGAAGTATTGGTAAGCTACATTCAGGCTTTGGTATTCACCATGCTGAGTGCGGTCTTCATCTCACTGGCCCACGTGCATGAGCACGAGCCAGCCATAGCGGAGTAACGGTAGTTGCTAGGCTATAAAGAAAACAAGAAAGAGAATATAAACAAGAAAATATTAACAACTTAAATTTTAAGATTATGTTATCACTTTTATTGGCAGCAGAAGTTGCAAAGTTGGGTGCCGCAGTAGGCGCAGGTCTTGCCGCAATTGGCGCAGGTATTGGTATTGGTCGTATCGGTGGTCAGGCTATGGATGCTATGGCTCGCCAACCAGAGAAGATGGGCGACCTTCGTTCTTCCATGATTATCGCAGCTGCCTTGGTTGAGGGTGTGGCTTTCTTCGCTGTCATCATCGCCATCTTGGCTATCGTCATGTAATCATGACCATCTAATTAATTAAAATAGTTTAAGTAAAACTTTAACCAGTATAATATGGATTTATTGTTACCGGATAGCGGTTTGCTTTTCTGGATGACGTTGGTCTTCCTCATCGTTTTCATCATCTTGAAGAAAGCTGGATTCCCAGCTATTGTCAAGATGGTCAACGAGCGCAAGGCCTACATCGACGAGAGCTTGCAGAAAGCCCACGAAGCCAACGAGAAGCTTGCCAACATCCAAAAAGAAGGTGAATCCATCTTACAACAGGCTCGTGAGCAGCAGGCTGCCATCCTCAAGGAGGCTGCCGAGACTCGCGACGCTATCGTGGAGAAAGCGCAAGACAAGGCTCGCGAAGAGGGTGCCCGTCTTCTCTCAGATGCCAAGGCGCAGATTGAGACAGAGAAGCAGAATGCCATTCGTGAGATTCGTACCCAGGTGGCAGAGCTCTCTGTACAAATCGCAGAGAAGGTGCTCAAGGAGAAGCTTTCCGACGACAAGGCTCAGATGGATATGATAAATCGACTGCTGGATGGAGTTTCTTCTGACAACAAATAGTAAAGCTTATGGATATAGGTGTAATATCGGTGCGATATGCTCGTGCGCTTATCAAGAGTGCGCTCAGCATGAAGCTCGAAGATCAGGTGTATCAAGAGATGCAGACGCTCTACAAGAGCTACATCGACGTGCCTGAACTGAGATTTACGATAGACAACCCTATGCTTGGCAAGGACAAGAAGAAAGCTCTGCTCACCACTGCGCTCGGCGAAAAGCCAACGCAGTTGAGCCAGAGGTTCATCGACCTCGTCTTAAAGGAGGATAGGGAGAGCACCCTGCAATTCATGGCTGCTTCGTATATCACTCTTTACAGGAAACAGAAGAACATCATCCGTGGTAAACTGATCACCGCCACTTCCGTTGACTCCCTTACAGAGGAGAAGATGCGCAAGATGGTGGAGAGCAGAACGCAAGGTACTGTGGAGTTCAAGACGGAGGTGAGCCCTGACATCATTGGTGGTTTCATCCTCGAATATGATACTTACAGGATGGATGCGAGCGTCAAGACGAAGCTCAACGCCATCCTGACACAGCTCAAAAAGTAGGGATAAGTGAAGAGTGAAGAACGAAGAATGAAGATTCTCGCGCTTTCTCTTTATGAGTTTCAAAGTGTTAATTTAAAAGTAATAAAACAATGTCAGATAAAATAAAACCAAGTGAAGTGTCTGAGGTGCTTCAGCAGCAACTCCAGGAGGTCAATGGCTCTGAGAAGTTCGACGAGGTAGGTACCGTGCTCACCGTCAGCGATGGTGTGGCCCGTATCTATGGTCTTCGCAACGCAGAGGCAAACGAACTTCTTGAGTTTGAGAATGGCACGATGGCGATTGTCATGAACTTGGAGGAAGACAACGTAGGTTGTGTCCTTTTGGGTCCTACGGCTGGCATCAAGGAGGGACAGAGCGTAAAGCGCACACATCGTATCGCTTCTATCCGCGTGAACGACAACTTCTTAGGACGTGTTGTCAATCCATTGGGCCAAGCTATCGACGGACAAGGCGACATCGACCTTACCGAGTCTTTCGAGATGCCGTTGGACCGCAAGGCTCCTGGTGTAATCTATCGCCAACCGGTGAAGGAACCTCTTCAGACAGGTTTGAAGGCAGTCGATTCCATGATTCCTATCGGTCGTGGTCAGCGTGAGCTTATCATTGGCGACCGCCAGACAGGTAAGACCGCCATCGCCGTTGATACCATCATCAACCAAAAGAGTTTCTATGACGCAGGCAAACCTGTGTATTGTATCTATGTAGCCATCGGCCAGAAGGCTTCTACCGTGGCAGCATTGGTGCAGAACTTGAAGGAGCATGGAGCCCTTCCTTATACCATCATCGTGAGTGCTACCGCAGCCGATCCTGCTGCCATGCAGTATTATGCACCTTTCGCAGGTGCCGCCATCGGCGAGTACTTCCGTGACCGTGGTTACTCAGCCCTCGTAGTATATGATGACTTGAGCAAGCAGGCTGTGGCATATCGTGAGGTTTCCTTGATTCTTCGTCGTCCTTCAGGACGTGAGGCTTATCCTGGTGATGTCTTCTATCTCCACTCACGTTTGTTGGAGCGTGCCGCTCGTATCAACGACCAGCAGGAGGTAGCCGAGCAGATGAACGACCTGCCGGAGTGTATGAAGGGTCACGTGAAGGGTGGTGGTTCCTTGACAGCGCTCCCTATCATCGAGACACAGGCTGGTGACGTTTCCGCATATATCCCAACCAACGTGATTTCCATCACAGATGGTCAGATATATTTGGAGACAGACCTCTTCAACCAAGGTTTCCGTCCTGCCATCAACGTAGGTATCTCCGTATCCCGTGTAGGTGGTTCTGCACAGATTAAGAGTATGAAGAAGGTGGCTGGTACCTTGAAGATTGATATGGCGCAGTATCGTGAGTTGGAAAGCTTCTCTAAGTTCTCTAGCGATATGGATGCCGTGACCGCCATGACGTTGGATCGTGGTCGTAAGAACAACCAACTCTTGATTCAGCCTCAGTACAGTCCAATGCCAGTAGGCGAGCAGATTGCCATCTTGTATTGCGGTGTACATGGTTTGATGCACGATGTGCCGGTAGAGAAAGTACGTGAGTGCCAAGACCAGTTCCTCGACGCTATGCGTTCTCAGCACGCTGATGCTATCGCAACACTCGGTAGCGGTCAGTTGACTGACGAGGCAGTGAAGGCTGTGGAGGAGACCATGGCTAACATAGCAGGACAATATAAAGCGTAATAGCCTATGCCGTCGTTAAAAGAGATTAAGACTCGCATCGCCAGCGTCAACAGCACCCGTAAGATTACGAGTGCCATGAAGATGGTGGCTTCCAGCAAGTTGCATCATGCCCAGGTGGCTATCCAGAATATGCTGCCTTACGAGAATATGTTGGAACATATCCTCAAGAGTTTCTTGGTCAGCACGCCTTCTGTTCAGTGCGAGCTGGAGGTGGAGCACAAGGAGACCAAGCGTGTGGCTCTTGTGGTCTATAGCTCCAACAGTTCTCTCTGCGGTGGTTTCAATTCCAACGTCATCAAGATGATGATGCAAGCTGTGGAAGAGTATAAGGCTCAAGGCATTGACGACATCACGGTATATCCTATCGGTCGAAAAGTGGCGGAGAAAGTGCAGAAATTGGGTTTGAAGTGCGGCGGTGACTTTACGGAGCTTGCCGACAAGCCAAACTCTAGCGACTGTGCCGCCATCGCCACGGAACTTTCTGCAAAATATGTAGCAGGCGAACTCGACCGTGTGGAAATGATTTATCACCATTTCAAGAGTGCTGGTTCGCAGATTCTCACTCGCAAGACTTTCTTGCCTATCGACCTCTCCACAGAGGCGATTGGCGATGATAACGACCGTGAGTTGGGTGGCACTGTGGTTACAGCCAAGGCCCAGGAGTACCTGCGCAAGAAGAAGGAAAACGAGAAGCGCGAGGTTGTGGAGGCAAAGCCTCTGAACGATGACTTCATCGTGGAACCAGACTTGGAGACCGTGCTTGGGGTGTTGATACCAAAGCAGTTGCACTTGATGCTCTTCACCGCTTTGTTGGATAGCCAAGCAAGTGAACATGCTGCTCGAATGGTGGCTATGCAGACTGCTACAGACAATGCCGATGAACTCTTGCGTACGCTCAACTTGCAGTACAACAAGAGTCGTCAACAGGCCATTACGAATGAATTGCTCGATATTGTTGGCGGTAGCGTCAACAACTAGACAGGCTGTTCACCTGTCGGTGAACGTGCCCTACAGATACAGTCCCTTGCCGAGAGTGCCGCAGAAAAGGCTTCTCCGCAAGGGATTTTTCATGTCCTTCGCGGCTGTAAGAAAACGTTTACGCTTCTTTTCGCACAAAAACATCTTGAATATTTTGCGGTTTTTAAATAAAATGTTATCTTTGCATTCAAATTGAATTGCCAACTCGACTTTGCAAAGGAGAGCCTTAAAGGCTGACGGCAGGGGAGGGTGGGGAAGCATTATGAACAAAGACAAATGGCAAACAAGATAAAACATCCAGGCATCATTGATTCTATAGAAGGGAATCGTGCGATGGTACGCATCCTCCAGTCTTCGGCATGCAGTGCCTGCAAGGTTGCTGCCCACTGCAATGCCTCTGAGACCAAAGAGAAAATGGTAGAGGTGAGGATTGACGATACGCAACCATTCTCTAAAGGCGACGCAGTAGTTGTCGTAGCTGATGCAAGTGTCGGATTTCGTGCGAGCCTTTATGGGTATCTCCTGCCCTTGGCGGTGATGTTTGTTGCCTTGATAACCGTATTGGGAGCCACCCGTTCGGAAGGGGCGGCCGCCTTGTCTGCCTTGGGTGTCCTTGCACCTTATTATATAGTGCTCTATCTCTTTCGCAATCGGCTCAAGAATAGATTGACGTTCGAGATACACAGAGGCTAGCCGGAAATGCCATGCCGTGGAGAATTAGAAAAGACAAACTACAAGAAGGAAAATAAATAACTAAAACAAATACAAATAATTATGAATTTCATTTTGATTGCAATCTTGGTACTCGGAGCTATCGCGCTCGTCGCAGCGTTGGTACTCTTTGTTGTATCTAAGAAATTTGCCGTCGAAGAGGATCCTCGATTGGCACAGGTGGGAGAAGTTCTGCCTGGTGCCAACTGTGGCGGTTGTGGCTTTGCTGGATGCTCTGGCATGGCTGCCGCCCTGGTCAAGGGTGCTGACGCTGGCTCTCTCGAAGGACTGATGTGTCCTGTGGGTGGAGCCGAAGTGATGGGCAAGGTTGCTGACCTTTTGGGCATCGCTGTGGCGAACACAGAGCCTAAGGTGGCAGTGGTTCGTTGTAATGGCTCTTGCGAGAATCGTCCTCGCATCGCCGAGTATGATGGCTTGCACACTTGTGCTGCCGTAAACTCTTGTGGCGCAGGTGAGACTGGCTGTGGATTCGGTTGCCTCGGTTGTGGCGACTGCGTGGCTGCCTGTCAGTTTGGGGCCATCGCCATCAATCCAGAAACAGGACTTCCTGAGGTTGACGAAGAGAAGTGTACGGGTTGTGGTGCTTGTTCCAAGGCTTGCCCACGTCGCATCATCGAACTTCGCAAGAAGGGACCTAAGGGACGCCGTGTCTATGTGCAGTGCGTCAACAAGGACAAGGGAGCGGTAGCTCGCAAGGCTTGTAGCGCTGCTTGCATCGGTTGCGGTAAGTGTCAGAAAGTCTGCAAGTTCGAGGCCATTACCGTAGAGAACAATGTGGCATACGTTGATTTCAACAAGTGCCGTATGTGTACGAAGTGTGTAGAAGAGTGCCCGACAGGTGCTCTGGTCAAGGTAAACTTCCCCATTAAAAAGAAGGAGGAACAAGCATGAATTTGAGAACTTTTAGAATCGGTGGAGTACACCCAGAAGAGAATAAGATTACAGCCGAGGTGGCTACCCAAGTGGCAGCCCTCCCAAAACAAGCTATCTTCCCGCTCGGTCAGCATATCGGTGCCCCGGCCAAACCTGTTGTTGCCAAAGGCGACAAGGTGAAGGTAGGTACACTCATCGCAGAAGCGGGTGGTTTCGTAAGTGCTCCTATTTATAGCTCCGTGTCGGGAACAGTCTTTAAGGTAGATAGCTCCATTGATGCCACAGGCTATCGCAAGCCCTGCATCATCATCAATGTGGATGGCGACGAGTGGGAGGAGAGCATCGACCGCTCTGACAAGTTGGAGACCATGGAGGCTCACCCTGAGTTGACTCCGGAGGAAATAGTCAATCGTATCAAGGTAGCAGGTGTCACGGGTATGGGCGGTGCAGGCTTCCCTACATTTATCAAGCTTTGTCCCCCTCCAGGTGCCAAGGCTGAGTGCGTCATCATCAATGGCGTAGAGTGTGAGCCTTATATTACAGCCGACTACCGCTTGATGATGGAACATGCCGATGAGATTCTTGTTGGTTTGAACCTCTTGATGAAGGCGGCGAAGGTAGAGAAAGGTTACATTGGTATCGAGGACAACAAACCTGCCGCCATCAAGCTCTTCGAGGAGAAGACTGCTGGCGATGCTCGCATCGAGATAGTTCCGCTCGCCAAGAAATACCCGCAGGGTGGTGAGAAGCAATTGGTTGACGCAGTGATTCGCCGTCAAGTTCCTGCTCCACCAGCCATACCAGTCAATGTTGGAGCAATCGTTCAGAACGTGGGTACTGCGTTCGCTGTTTACCAGGCAGTTATGAAGAACAAACCTCTTTTCGAGCGTTATACCACAGTGACGGGTAAGCAGGTGGAAAATCCCGGCAATTTCCTCGTTCGCATGGGTACACCTTTCTCTCAGATGATTGAAGCCTGCGGCGGTCTGCCTGAAGGCGACAACAAGGTGTTGGCTGGTGGTCCGATGATGGGTAAGGCAGTGATTAGCCTAGACGTACCTGTCACCAAGGGAACCAACTCCATCACCATCCTCACAGATGCCGAGGCGCATCGCAAGAAAGCGCAGCCATGTATCCGCTGTGCGAAGTGTGTAGAGGCTTGTCCTATGGGATTGGAGCCATACTTGCTGGCCACATTGAGCGTGATGAAGGATTATGAGAGATTGGAGGCGGAGGACATCACCTCTTGCATCTCTTGCGGCTCATGCCAATTCACCTGTCCTTCCCATCGTCCTATCCTCGACAACATCCTTGCAGGAAAGGGAGCGGTCATGGGAATCATCAAGGCTCGCAACGCAAAAAAGTAATAGTTTTTATAGGAGTTGAAGGTGTTAAGAAGTTAAAGGTGTTAAGACAATAGTTTTTGTGAGACTAGGTCTTTCCCTTATTAACTCAAGCTGCAAGAGCTGTTGTCTTAACTCCTCAGTGACCGAAGGGAACGGTAACTCCTTAACTCCTGAACTTCCCGATATAGATAAAAATGAATAAATTAATCGTATCACTTTCGCCACACGCCCACGGCAATGAGTCGGTCGAGAAGAACATGTACGGAGTCATCATCGCTCTCGTGCCAGCCATCATCGCCTCATTGTACTTCTTCGGCTTGGGTTCAGCAGTCGTGCTGCTCACCTCTGTGGCTGCCTGCGTCTTCTTCGAGTGGGCAATCTCCAAATATCTCCTCAAGGTGGAGCCAAGCATCCTCGATGGTTCGGCTATCATCACTGGTCTCTTACTTGGCATGAACCTGCCTAGCAACCTTCCGCTTTGGATCATCATCATCGGCGCGCTCTTCGCCATTGGCGTGGGCAAGATGACCTTCGGCGGCTTGGGCAACAATCCTTTCAACCCTGCGTTGGTAGGGCGTTGCTTCTTGCTCGTAAGTTTCCCGGCACAGATGACATCATGGCCTGTAGCTGGTCAGATGCTTAGTTATACCGACGCTACGACCTCTGCCACCCCTCTGGCTATCATGAAGACTGCCATCAAGACTGGTGACAGCAGTGTGTTGAACCAGTTGCCAGACTCTCTCAGCTTGCTCTTCGGAGCAACAGGCGAGGGCTTTGGTGCGGGTACTACAGGTGAGGTTTGTGCCATCGCCCTCTTGCTAGGCTTGGCTTATATGCTTTGGAAGAAAGTCATCACATGGCACATTCCGGTGAGCATCATCGCCACGGTCTTCGTGTTCAGCGGTTTGATGCACTTGGCAAACCCTATCTACGCTAATCCTTTCGCAGTCATCCTGAGCGGTGGCTTGATGCTCGGTGCCATCTTCATGGCTACCGATTACGTCACTTCTCCAATGACACACAAAGGACAGCTCATCTACGGTGTGTGCATCGGTCTCTTGACCATCATCATCCGCAACTGGGGTAGCTATCCCGAAGGTATGTCGTTCGCCATTCTCATCATGAATGCGTTCACACCTCTTATTAACACATACGTTAAACCCAAGCGCTTCGGCGAGAAGCCTGCCAAAAAATAAGGAGGAAGAGACATGCAGAAATTAGAATCATCATTGAAGAACATGGTCATCGTACTCGTGGGCGTGGCTCTCATCGTGGGTGCCGTCCTCGCATACGTCAACCATCTTACGACCGGTCCGATCGCAGAGAAAAAAGAGAAGTCCTTGGCTGCCGGCATCAAGAGCGTGATGGGAACGGAAGACTTGCAAGTGGCTTCCCCCGAGGAGGTCAAGCTGACCATAGATGGCAAGGAGTTGAGTTTCGTCATCCATAAGTGCGCCGACAAGGGCGGCAAGCAACTTGGCGCCGCAGTAGAGAGCACGACTGGAGGATTCGGCGGTGACTTGCAGGTACTCGTAGGTTTCGACCCCGATGGAAAAATCCTAGGATACACCATCCTTCAGGCTTCCGAGACTCCAGGACTTGGTGCAAAGGCAACCACATGGTTTCAGAAGGACGGAAAGGGTAGCGTGATAGGCAAGAGTCCTAAGGATGGCGACTTGCACGTGAGCAAGGACGACAAGGGCGGCAACGCTGTGGATGCCATCACGGCAAGCACCATCACCAGCCGTGCTTTCCTCAAGGCTATCAACCAGGCATACGGTGCATATACCAGCAAAGGCGCCGATGGCGAGAGCGGTGCGTCCAAAGTGAAAGGTAACGTAACTGATAACACTAACGAAAAGAAAGGATAAGCCGATATGAGTAATATGAAAATTTTGATGAACGGACTCGTCAAGGAGAACCCTACCTTTGTGTTGCTCCTCGGTATGTGTCCTACTTTGGCGACTACCACAAGTGCCATCAATGGTCTTTCCATGGGATTGGCAACCATGGCGGTGCTGATTTGTACCAACTTTGTGATTTCTTGCATCAAGAAAGTCACCCCAGATATGGTGCGCATCCCGGTGTTCATCGTTGTGATAGCGGCATTCGTAACCATCCTGCAGATGTTTATGAGCGCATACGCTCCCGACAGCATCAACCAGGCGTTGGGTATCTATATCCCTCTGATTGTGGTAAACTGCATCATCCTCGGTCGTGCGGAGAGTTTCGCCGCCAAGAACACGCCGGTGGCTAGTTTGATGGACGGAGTAGGTTGCGGTCTAGGTTTTACCCTTGCGCTCACCTTGTTGGGTTGCGCCCGCGAGCTATTGGGAGCAGGCAGCCTCTTCGGCGTAGCCTTGCTGCCGGAGACCACCAACATCTTGGTGTTCATCCTGCCTCCAGGAGCATTCCTCACCTTGGGTTACATCATCGCTATATTTAATAAGGTAAAGAAGTAATATTATGGAATATTTATTGATATTTATCTCTGCGATATTCGTCAACAACATCGTCTTGTCGCAGTTCCTCGGTATCTGTCCATTCTTGGGTGTATCGAAGAAGATTGATACCGCCATTGGTATGGGAGGTGCCCTCGCCTTCGTCTTGACCTTGGCCACCATCATCACATGGCTCGTGCAGAAGTATGTGCTCGACCCATTCGGTTTGCAATATCTCCAAACCTTGTCGTTCATCCTTGTGATTGCGGCTTTGGTGCAGATGGTGGAGATTATCTTGAAGAAAGTTTCCCCTGCTCTCTATCAGGCGCTAGGCATCTTCTTACCGTTGATAACCACCAACTGTGCCGTGCTTGGTGTTGCCATCTTGGTTATCCAGAAGGACTTCAACCTGCTACAGAGTGTGGTCTATGCCTTCTCCACAGCCCTCGGCTTCGCCTTGGCACTCATCGTCTTTGCCGGCATCCGTGAGCAACAGGCCTTGGTTCGCATCCCCAAGGGTATGCAGGGCATGGCAATCGTGCTTGTCACAGCCTCTCTTCTCAGTCTGGCTTTCATGGGCTTCTCGGGCGTAGATGGTGGCTTGAAGGCATTGTTTGGACTAGAATAGGGTTAATATGTGTTAATCGTAATGAAATATTTCTGTATTTAGAAATATTTCATTACCTTTGCAACCGCTTATTGAGATTGCCATGATGGCTCAGTTGGTAGAGCAACGCATTCGTAATGCGTGGGTCGCGGGTTCGAGTCCCGCTCGTGGCTCTTCTCATATAGGATAGGCGGGATTAGCACATCGGTAGTGCACGGGCTTCCCAAGCCTGGGAGGCGGGTTCGATTCCCGTATCCCGCTCTTAATTTGTAAAGAAATATCAAAATCCCTCGTGAATTTCCTCACGAGGGATTTTTTGTTGCGTCGTGAGGAAAAAATATCTGCGTCGGGAGGGAAAAAGTTTTTCCTCCCGACGCAGATATGAAAGTGGGTCGATGGAGCTGTGGTCCTACGGACATGGACTTTTTGTCGAGGGGTGTTTTTTGTAAATATTTTGCACCTTGTCCAAAAGAAGCCTTACGCAAACCTTTACGCATATTTTTTCTGATATTTTGATATAAGGTATCGGATATTTTTATACCTTTGCATCGGAAAAACAATAAAGACAAAAAATAAACAACAAACAAATCATGAAAGAACTTAAAGCATTGAACAAGCGCACTGCTCCTAAGAGTGTCGCTCCAGAGAAAATCATCCAGTTTGGTGAAGGTAACTTCCTCCGTGCATTCGTAGATTGGATTGTATGGAACATGAACAAGAAGACAGACTTCAATGGTTCTGTAGTTGTCGTTCAGCCTTTGGCAGGAGGTATGGTTGACTGGTTGAATGGTCAGGACTGTCTCTATCACGTAAACCTTCAGGGTAAGGAGAATGGTCAGGCTGTCAACACATTGGAGCGTATCGACGTTATCAGCCGTGCCTTGAATCCATATTCTCAGAACCAGGCGTTCATGGCTTTGGCAGAGCAGCCAGAGATGCGTTTCATCATCTCCAATACCACTGAGGCTGGTATCGCTTTCGATGACAGCTGCAAGTTTACGGATGCTCCTGCGGCTTCTTACCCTGGCAAGTTGGTACAGTTGCTTTTCCATCGTTACAAGTTCTTCGAGGGTGACCCTAGCAAGGGTATGATTTTGATGCCTTGCGAGTTGATCTTCTTGAATGGCCACCACTTGAAGGAGTGCATCTATCAGTACATCGAACTTTGGAAGGAAGATATGGGCGCCGACTACGAGGGCTTCAAGGAGTGGTTTACCAACCATTGCTATGTTTGTGCAACATTGGTTGACCGTATCGTTCCTGGATTCCCACGCGATACCATCAAGGAGATTCAGGAGAAAGTTTGCTATAAGGACAATCTTGTAGTTAAGGCAGAGAGCTTCCACCTCTGGGTAATCGAGAAGGCTGAGAACATGACCGTGGAGCAGATGCAGGAAGAGTTCCCTGCCCACAAGGCTGGTCTCCACGTGCTCATCACTGACAACGAGAAGCCATACCACGAGCGCAAGGTTACTCTCTTGAATGGTCCTCACACCGTATTGAGTCCTGTTACTTACTTGAGCGGTGTCAATATCGTACGCGATGCTTGCGAGCATCCTGTTCTAGGCAAGTACATCCACAAGGTACAGTTTGACGAGTTGATGCAGACCCTCAACTTGCCTATGGAAGAGTTGCAGAAGTTTGCTTCCGATGTATTGGAGCGTTTCGAGAACCCATTCGTTGACCATCAGGTAACTAGCATCATGCTCAACTCATTCCCTAAGTATGAGACTCGTGACCTCCCTGGTGTCAAGGTGTATTTGGAGCGTAAGGGCGAGTTGCCACAGGGCTTGGTGTTCGGTCTTGCAGCCATCATCACTTACTACAAGGGTGGCAAGCGTGAAGACGGTGCTGAGATCAAGCCACAGGACGACCAGAAGATTATCGACAAGTTGACTGAGCTTTGGGCTACTGGCGATACTCAGAAGGTAGCAGAGGGTGTGCTTGCTTTCGACTACATCTGGCACGAGAACTTGAACGAGACTGTTCCTGGCTTGACCGAGTTGGTTAAGAAAGACCTCGACCTTATCCAGGAGAAGGGTATGCTTGAGGCAGTCAAGACTATCTTGTAAAAGACATGTAAATTCCTACCGAAGGGGTAGATGTCACAAAACGGCAAGCCCGGGACAAATCGTCCCGGGCTTGCTTTGTTTTATCCTCTTACTCGCAACTTTGCTTTTTGAATGTAAGTTCTTCCTTGTTCGGATTCTTGCCAATGCTAATGGTGTCGCCATGGCAAAGGCTTCCACCCAAGATTAACTCGCATACGCCGTCTTCTATGTATGTCTGGATGGCACGTTTCAATGGGCGGGCGCCAAACTGCACGTCATACCCTTTGGTTGCCACAAACTCCTTGGCCTTGTCTGTGATTTGCACTTGGTATCCCATGTCGTTGATGCGCTTGAAGAGTCCCTTCAGTTCTAGGTCGATGATGCGCTTGATGGCGTCAAGATTGAGCTGGTCGAAGGTGATAATCTCGTCGAGGCGATTTAGAAACTCCGGCGAGAACTGCTTGCTCAAGCTCTTCTGTATGATGCCGCGGGCATACTCCTTGTCCTTCTCGTTCATCGAGAGACCGTTGATACCACTCGCATTGAAGCCGATGCCGTTGCCGAATTCCTTTAATTGCCGAGTGCCGGTATTGGAAGTCATGATGATGACCGTGTTTCGGAAATCTATCAAGCGACCGTTGCCATCGGTGAGCCTGCCTTCGTCCAACACCTGGAGAAGCATGTTGTATATCTTGTCGTGCGCTTTCTCTATCTCGTCGAGAAGAACGATAGAATATGGCTTGCGACGGACTTTCTCCGTCAACTGACCGCCTTCCTCGTAGCCCACATATCCCGGAGGCGCTCCAAGAAGGCGAGAGGTGTTGAAACTCTCGGAGTACTCGCTCATATCGACCCGGATGAGTGCATCGGCAGAACCAAACATCTCTTCCGCCAATTTCTTGGCGAGGTAAGTTTTACCTACACCTGTAGGGCCCAGGAACATGAATGCGCCGATAGGATGGTTGGGGTCTCTCAGACCCACCCGGTTGCGCTGGATGGCTTTTACCATCTTCTCGATGGCGTCGTCTTGGGCTATAACATTGTTCTTCAACGTGGCAGCCATATTCTTGAGACGTATGTTCTCGCCCTCGGCCATTTTCTGCACGGGCACTCCCGTCATGCTGCTCACCACGTCGGCTATGTTGACTTCCGAGACGGGAATGCGTTCCGCATTCTCATTTTTCTGCCAGTTGTCTCTCAGTTCGTTGAGCCGCTTCTCCAGCATCAATCCCCTGTCACGGAAGCTTGCGGCCAACTCGAAGTTTTGGTTTCTCACCGCCTCCTGCTTCTTGATGGTTATTTGTTCTATCTCCTCCTGGACATTGAGGATGCTGTCGGGAACCTTGATGTCGGTGAGGCGTAGGCGAGAGCCCACCTCGTCGATGACATCAATCGCCTTGTCAGGGAAAAATCTGTCAGTGACATAGCGTTCTGTCAATTTGACGCAAGTTTCCAAAGCCTCGTCGCTATATGACACACCATGGTGATCCTCGTATCTATCCTTTATGTTCTTCAATATTTGGAGAGTCTGTTCGGGTGTCGTCGGCTCGACGATGACCTTTTGGAAGCGACGTTCCAAGGCGCCGTCTTTCTCGATGCTGTTGCGATACTCCTTCAGTGTGGTAGCTCCAATGCACTGCACGGTGCCGCGAGCCAAGGCTGGTTTCAAGATGTTGGCTGCATCCATCGTGCCCGATGCGCTACCAGCACCGATGATGGTGTGTATCTCGTCGATGAAAATGATGATGTCGGGGTCGTTCTCCAACTCCTTGATAAGTCCCTTGATACGTTCCTCGAACTGTCCGCGATACTTGGTGCCAGCCACGATGGAAGTCATGTCGAGGCTCATGACGCGCTTGTTGAAAAGAGCGGGGGAGGTTTGCTGACGGGTAATCAACTGCGCCAGTCCTTCCACGATAGCACTCTTTCCTACGCCTGGTTCGCCAATCAATATAGGATTGTTCTTCTTGCGTCGCCCTATGATTTCCAGCACACGCTGTATCTCCCTGTCTCTGCCTACGACAGGGTCTAGCTTGCCTTCGCGGGCAGCCAATGTGAGGTCGGTGCTGAAATGGTCGAGAATAGGAGTCTTGTTGCGCAACTTGTCGTTGGCAGTCCCGCTCATCTGCTTGGAGGGGCCATGGCTTTCTCCCGCATCCCTGTCATTCATATAGAAGTCATCATCGTCATCCTCGTCCGAGAGGGAAAGACCGTCGATAGGCATCCATTCCTTTTCGATAACCTCTGATGGCTTGTTGTCGAGCTCGTTTTCATTCATTGTGTTAGAATGAGCATTCTGAGTTGTCATGTTTTCTATACCTTATTAATATTACTACATTTATGTTTTCATGTAAACTCATTTATTAGGAAAAGTTCCTCATAAAATCAGTTTGCAAAATTACTTATTTTTTAGCTGATTACAAAACCTATGCCAACTTTTTATGTTTATTTTCATGTTGCTCCGAGAAGCAAAACACAAAAAACGCTAAATTTAAGCGTTTTTTGTGCTTGGAAGTGCCTTCTTCGGAAAAATGTTTGTATCTTTGTCGAGGTTTTAGGAGGGGCAAAATCGCTTAAAACGCAAATAAAAGCCCTTAAACGTGATTTCTGCGAAAATCGCGGCCGCTGAATCCTTGGCTCGTATGGGCCATGCTAAAAAAGACAACTAAATAATAATTTAAAATAATAAATGGACGAGAATCAGACTCTAGATCATGATAGAATCATGAAGATTAACATCGAGGAGGAGATGAAGTCATCTTACATCGACTATTCCATGTCGGTTATCGTGGCTCGTGCGCTTCCTGATGTGCGTGATGGTTTCAAGCCTGTGCACCGCCGTATTCTTTACGGTATGCTCGGCATTGGAAACACCAGTGACAAACCATATAAGAAATGTGCCCGTGTGGTAGGTGAGGTGCTCGGAAAGTATCACCCACACGGCGACTCTTCTGTATATGGCGCCCTTGTTCGTATGGGACAAGAGTGGAATATGCGCTACACCTTGATCGACGGACAAGGTAACTTTGGTTCTGTGGATGGTGACTCTCCTGCCGCCATGCGTTACACGGAGTGCCGCCTCTCGAAGATGGGCGAGCACATCATGGACGACTTGGAGAAGGAAACCGTCGATATGATGAACAACTTCGACGACACGCTCCAGGAGCCAACGGTCATGCCTACCAAGATTCCTAACCTCCTTGTGAATGGTGGCAATGGTATAGCCGTGGGTATGGCTACCAATATGCCTACCCACAACTTGCGTGAGGTAATCGATGGTTGCTGCGCTTACATCGACAACCCCGACATCGACACTGAGGGCTTGATGAAATACATTCCTGCCCCCGACTTCCCTACGGGTGCTACCATCTATGGCATCCAAGGTGTGAAAGATGCCTACGAGACAGGACGTGGCCGTATCGTGGTGCGTGCCACCGCTGAAATCGAGAGCGGCGACACACACGACAAGATAGTTATCACCGAGATTCCTTATGGTGTCAACAAGGAGCAGCTCGTCATGGCTATCGCCGAACTTGCCAAGGAAGGCAAGGTGGAGGGTATCGCCAATGTAAACGACGAGTCGGGACGTCAGGGTATGCGTATCGTAGTTGATGTGAAGCGTGACGCCAATGCCAACGTCCTCTTGAACAAGCTCTTCAAGATGACTGCCCTTCAGAGTTCTTTCTCTGTCAACTGCATAGCGTTGGTCAACGGTCGTCCTCGTTTGCTCTCTTTGAAGGAGTGCGTGAAATACTTCGTAGAGCATCGCCATGACGTGACCATCCGTCGCACACAATTCGATCTGAAGAAAGCACAGGAGCGCGCCCACATTCTAGAGGGCTTGATTATCGCTTGCGACAACATCGACGAGGTGGTGCATATCATTCGCGCCAGCAAGACACCGTCGGACGCTCAGCGCAACTTGGAGCAGCGCTTTGAACTGGACGAACTCCAGAGTAAGGCTATCGTAGATATGCGCTTGTCACAGTTGACAGGCTTGCGCTTGGAACAGTTGCATAACGAGTACAACGAGTTGATGAAACTCATCGACTACTTGAACCAGATACTGAACGACCCTGAGCTTTGCAAGAAGGTGATGAAGGACGAACTCAACGAGGTGAAGGAGAAGTATGGCGACGACCGTCGTACCATGATTAAGCCAGACGACCACGAGTTCAACCCAGAGGACTTCTATCCAAACGACCCTGTTGTCATCACGGTGAGCCATCTTGGCTATATCAAGCGTACCCCATTGTCCGACTTCCGTGAGCAAGCTCGTGGCGGAGTGGGAGCGAAGGGCGCCCGTACCCGTGACAAGGACTTCACGGAGTATATCTATCCGGCTACCATGCACCAGACGATGTTGTTCTTCACCAAGAAGGGACGTTGCTACTGGCTCAAATGCTACGAGATTCCTGAGGGAGACCGCAACGCCAAGGGACGTGCCATCCAGAACCTCCTCAATATTGAGAGCGATGATCAGGTGAACGCATTCCTTCGCTTGAAGGGCTTGAACGATGCGGAGTTTATCAATAGCCACTACGTCGTATTCGCTACCAAGAATGGTATCGTGAAGAAGACTTGTCTGGAGGCTTACTCTCGTCCACGTGCCAATGGTGTGAATGCCATCACCATCGTAGAAGGCGACGAGGTGGTAGATGTTCGCTTGACCAATGGCCACAATGAGTTGATTATCGCCAACCGCAATGGTCGTGCCGTTAGATTCGACGAGAGTACTGTACGTACTGTAGGCCGTAACTCTATCGGTGTGCGTGGTATGCGCCTCGACGAGGGTGACGATGCCGTTGTCGGCATGATCGTGGTCAACAATGCTGAGACTGAGAATGTTATGGTTGTCAGCGAGAAGGGCTACGGCAAGCGTTCCGAGGTGTTGGACTATCGCGTTACCAACCGTGGCGGCAAGGGTGTGAAGACTATCAACGTAACCGATAAGACGGGCCGTTTGGTAGCCATCAAGAATGTGACCGACGACAATGACTTGATGATTATCAACCAGAGTGGTATTGTCATTCGGTTGGCGGTGGCCGACTGTCGTGTCATGGGACGTGCTACCCAGGGTGTTCGCCTCATCAACTTGACCAAGAAGAACGATGTTATCGCCAGCGTATGCAAGGTGATGAGCTCTGAGCTGGAAGCCTCTGTGGAGGAGGAAAGCCGCGCCGCTTGGACAAAGAAGAGCGAGGAAATCGAAGAAGACACCAAAGGGGTTAAGCCTGAAGAGCTAGCTGAGGGTGAGTCCGAGGATTCCAATGGGAATATCGACACTCCGGAAGAGGCAGGTGGAAATCCTAATGTTGACTCAGAATAATATAAACCAACTATAAAAATAGCAATATGAAAAAGTTAATGATTGCAGCGATGATGGTACTAGGTGCCACATCTGCTTTCGCTGGTGACAGCGATGCACTCAAGGCAGTGCTCAAGGTTAAGACTTTTGCCGAGGCTAAGTCGTTAGTGGAGCAGAATTTGGGTCAGATGGCCAATGATGCAGAGAAAGCTAAGGCTTACAACTACTTGGTTGACTTGGCTATGAAGCAGTTCAATGACCAACAGTCTATCCAGCAGACAAACCAAATCATGAAGAAAAACGACCCTGTAGATATGGCTGCGATGAACGAAGGAGCGTATAATGCTCTTGTTGCCGCACAGGAATGTTATAAGTACGACCAGCTCCCTAACGCCAAGGGCAAGGTGGCTCCTAAATATACATCCAACAAGGATCGTGTATGGGGTGCCCGCATTCAGCTTGTGAACGCTGGTCAGGATGCTGCTCAGAAGAATCAGCCAGAGAATGTACTGAAGTACTGGGGTACTTTCCTTGACACAGAGGATGCACCAATCTTCGCTGACAAGACCAAGGAGAAGGAGGGCGAGAAGGAGTATCTCGGACAGGTGGCTCTCTTCGCTGCCCGCTATGCTTATCAGGCAAAGGATATGGCTCGCTGCGAGAAGTATTGCGACATCGCCATGAAGGATGATAATCAGAAGAAGGATGCTCTCAACTTGAAGCTTTATACCATGAAGGATGGCTTGAAGAGCCATGAGGATTCTTTGGCATATACCAACAAGTTGAAGGATCTCTATGCCCAGGATAAGAGCAACGACGTAATCCTCGACAACCTCAACAGCATGTACTCTTCTATGAGAATGACCCAGGAACAGCTGGCATTGCTCGATGACGCTCTTGCTGCCAACCCAAAGAACTTCGTAGCTCTTGCCGACAAGGGTATGTATTATATCGGCCAGAACGATGCCGACAAGGCCATCAAGTGCTTGCAGGGCGCATTGGAAGTTCGTCCAGAGAATGTTGGTGTGATGACATACCTTGGCGCATGCTTGAATGTGAAAGCCGCTAACTTGCAAGATCCTAACGGTCGCAAGGTTGTTTATCAGGAGGCTATGAAGCACCTCGACAAGGCAAAGGAACTTGACCCTGAAAAGGCACAGGCCAACTGGGGTTACAACCGCTACCAGGCTTACTATGGTTACTATGGTCCTAATGCAGCTGAGACAAAGCAGGCTGAGGAAGAGAGCAAGTAATAGGCTGGAAGCCTTGTTTCACAACTAGCCCAGGGCATTGCCCTGGGTAAAAAAAGGAAAAAGAATACGCCCTGTAAAGGCTAAGAGCATCTGAGTCAGACGCTTTTGCCCCTTTACAGGGCGTATCATTTACTGTCCTAACAAGAACACTCTATCCGTTCACGACATTGATGGGATGCCCCTCGACGAAAGCCTTCACATTCGCTGCTACCTGCTTGTTGAGACGGGTGCGAGCTTCCTTTGTTGCCCAAGCAATATGCGGAGTGATAAAGGCATTAGGCTCCTTAAAAAGAGGATTGTCTTTCGAAGGTGGCTCCTGGGTCATCACATCGGCACCGTATGCACCGAGTTTCATCTCATGCAAAGCCTTGGCAACGGCTTCCTCGTCAACTAGCGGGCCACGACCTGTATTGATCAAGATGGCGCTGTCCTTCATCTTCTCGATGCTGTCGGCATTGATGAAGTGATAAGTGTTGTCGGTCAGAGGGCAATGCAAAGACAAAATGTCGGAAACTGCCAGCAGTCCGTCCTTGTTTACTTTCGTAATCCATTCCGGCAGGTCGCTCGCATTCTTGCTGGTATAAGCATATACGTCCATGCCGAAGTCGCGGGCCAGGTTAGCGACTTTCATGCCGATGTTGCCCAAGCCCATGATTCCGAAGTTCTTGCCAGCCAACTCCATGAGCGGCGTGTCCCAATAGCAGAAGTCTTGGTTGTAAGCCCATCTGTCGTTTCTGTTTTCCTGGGTGTAGTGCTCCACGCGGTTGGTGATGGAGAGAATCAAGGCGAAGGTCATCTGCGCCACACTGTCGGTGCTGTAGGCGGGGATGTTGGTGACAACGATGCCACGTTTCTTGGCAGCCTCGATGTCAACGACATTATATCCCGTGGCTTGCACACCAATATACTTGAGCTTTGGAAGCTGCGCCAAAGTGTCGGCATCCATCTGCACCTTGTTAATCAATATGACATCAGCGTCTTTGGCGCGTTCTATTTTTTCATCATCACTCGTTCTGGGATAAACGGTTACGTTTCCCAGCTGCTCCAACAAGTTCCAGTTCAAGTCACCTGGATTGGAGGCGTATCCATCTAAAATTACTATATTCATCATTTTCATGTTTATCTTCTGCGGCGAGTATCGCCATTTTGTTCTCTTCTTCCACCTTTGGCATTTCGGTTTTCGGTGGCGCGCTTATGGTTGTCTTGGTCGAAATTCGGATTGAAGCTCTTTTTCTTCTTGTCTTTGAAGAAGCCCGAGCCCTTGTCTGCTTTCAGTTGTGCCTTGACAGCCTTGGCAAGTTCTCTTGGAGAGAGAGGTTTGCCGTCGTTGAGATATTTCTCCTCGTCATAACATCCTACATTGCCATAACCTTTTGGGGCGTACCCTTTGTTCTTGACAGCATTGTTCTTGGCGGCATTGTTGCCAAAAGCATTCCCATGAGTCGCATCGTTGCGGTTTCTGCCTCTCGCTCCTTTCCCGACTCCAGGATTGTCGTAGGTTGAGCCAATCGCTTTGTTGTCGTAGTTGGCGACAGGATGGCGATTGCCTTTGCTGTATTTGTCGTTGCGAGCTTCCTTGCGACCCCCTTTCCCATAGTTGGGCTTGTCATACAACTTATCTATCAAGTCGCTTCTGCCAATTCTCCTCAGTTCCGTCTCGATGGCACGTCTTTCCTCTGGCTTGTACCAGAAGAAAAACATACGTTGGGCAAGTTTCTCCTTCGGGGTCTTGGCACAGAAAACGGGTTCCAAGGTATATGGGTCGTACCCTGTGTACCACGTCTCGGTGGAAATAGTCATAGGGGTAGGAGTGAAGTCTTGTACCTGTTCCAGGTGGAAGTCGAGGTTCTTGGTGATGACTGCAAGCTCCGCCATATCCTCTTCGTGACATCCAGGATGAGAGCTGATGAAGTAAGGGATAATCTGCTGATTAAGCCCCTCCTCCTTGTTGATCTTGTCGAAGATGCGCTTGAACTCGTAGAACAAGTCGAACGATGGCTTGCGCATGAATTTCAGCACGTTGGCACTCGTATGCTCAGGCGCAACTTTAAGTCGTCCGCTCACATGCTTGGTTATCAACTCACGTGTGTATTGGCGTGCCGCCTCATTGCTTTTCTCGTCCTTGCTCTTATGGAGCAGCAGGTCGTAGCGGACACCACTGCCGATGAAACTCTTCTTGATGCCTGGCAACGCATCGACCGCATGATAGATTTCGAGCAACTTGCTGTGGTCGGTGTTGAGATTCGGACATATCTGCGGATTTACACAAGATGGACGCTTGCAATGCTCGCATGCCTTCAAGTTCTTGCCGTGCATGCCATACATGTTGGCTGACGGTCCGCCAAGGTCGCTGAGATAGCCTTTGAAGTCGGGCATCTGGATGATTTTCTTGACTTCCTTCAGGATGCTCTCCTTGCTGCGGCATACCACGAACTTGCCTTGGTGGGCAGAGATGGTGCAGAACGAGCAACCGCCAAAGCAACCACGATGCAGGTTGACCGAGAACTTTATCATCTCGTAGGCTGGTATCGTCTTTCCCTTGTACTTGGGATGAGGCAAACGGGTGTAAGGAAGGTCGAATGCCGCATCCAGTTCCTCGGTTGTCATCAGAGGAAAAGGAGGGTTTACTACGATATATTTGCCATCCACCTCCTGTATCATGCGCTGGGCATGTACCTTGTTGGCCTCTTCCTCCAAATGGCGCACGTTCTCAGCTTGCCCTTTCTTGTTGTGCAAGCATTCCTCGTGACTGTGCAGGATGATGTCATCGTCCTTGAAACCGCCGGGTATCTCGTTCTCCTTGCAATAAAACACGGCCTGTGGCATCTTGCGTATCTCTTCGATAGTCTTGCCTTGGGCGAAGGCGTCGGCGAGAGCGACGATAGATTTTTCGCCCATGCCATAGAGTATCAAGTCGGCGCCCGAATCGACAAGGATACATTTTCTCAACTTGTCTTGCCAGTAGTCGTAATGGCTGATGCGACGCAAGGAAGCCTCGATGCCACCCAATGCCACGGGCACGTCGGGAAACAATTTCTTGAGTATCTGCGTATAGACGATGGACGGATAGTCCGGGCGCATGTCGTGGCGGGAGTCGGGGCTGAACGCATCCTCGCTTCTCATACGGCGGTTGGCTGTATAGCGGTTCACCATGGAGTCCATGGCTCCGGGCGACACGCCGAAGAAAAGGCGAGGCCGTCCCAACTTCTTGAAGTCGCGGAAGTCGCCATGCCAGTCAGGTTGCGGCACGATGGCGACTTTGTATCCATGCGACTCCAATACCCTGCCAAGGATGGCTGCGCCAAAGGAGGGGTGATCGACATAGGCGTCACCCGAAAAGAGGATGACGTCCAGTTGGTCCCATCCTCTCAACTCGCATTCCTTCTTGGTAGTAGGGAGAAAGTCTGTTAACTTATATTCCATTTACGTGTGATTAGTCGTTGACGCCGTCTTGCTCCGCGCCATCCTGTGCTTCCTTGTCATGCTTTTCTTTCCAATCTACGTAGAGCAATACGAGATTGTGGAGACCAAGAGCCTTCATGTTACTATTGTAGATGACATCCAGGCAGAGGTCGAGCAAGTTCTTGTCTTGGCAAGATTCTGACTCCAGCAAGGAGCGGACATTGAACTTCAACTTGTCGAGGACGTCTTCATCTATGATACCATTGCTGTCCACGAGGTTGCGAAGAAGTTGGTACTTGTGAATGGTCTCTAAATGCAGGTCGCTCACTTCGATGGAGCGTGTGCCTGACTGGTTTGCTTGAATCTTATACATTGTTGTTTGTTTTAATTTGTTGTTCTTTTATTTCGCTTTCAGCAGATAGCTGAGGATACCCGCCATAAGCTGGTTGCGGTCTTTCTCGTCTTTGATACATTCAAACGGAAATCCCATGGTGAAGGTACTGTAGTCATCGCCTTTGTAACTTACGGCAGCACTCGCTCCATTGGTATATTGCATGGCACAGAAGGCTTCTTCCGTTGGTTGAAGTATCTCTGGATGCGTTGCCGCATAGTGTTTGTCGTTCAGTGTGTTATGGTAGGCGAACTGAATGCCTAGCCCGTTGACATCGAGCGTAGGCTGGATACTATCTACTGGTGCGTAGGTCAGCTTGAGAGTGTTTGCCAGGAAACTTTTCTCCTCGTCTGTCTGCATGTCGCTTCCCGTGTAGGATCCGCTCACCAAGAGTTTGCCTCCTCCCGAAGTGTAATCCCTCAGCCTATCTATGATGGTAGATGTAAACGACTTGTAATACTCGGGCGTGTATCCGTCGTCTCGTTCCAAGCCATTGATGAAATCTACCACTTGGTATTTGCTCATTTGCACCTTGCCAGAGCTGATCGCCTCACTGGAGCAACTGGCGATGCAATATTTGTTGGTCCAAGCGATGGACTGGGCATGCTCAACTGTATAGTTGAAGTCATTGCCTGCGATGAATAGTCCTGCAAGCTCGTCTTTACAATAGCCAAGACCATTAGCACCATCTACGCCCATATACTTCTTGTCGAAAACGATTTGCTTGCCGTTCCAGCCAGCCGTACGTCCATAGCTTACCCCTGGGTCTTTGTCCATATCAAAACCTTGGTCCGTCCCATTGTCGATGACCTGTGGGGAAGCGAGCCGGTGAAAGTTGTTGACTACCAATACCGTATTAGCCGAATTGGGGTTGTAGAGGGCACAGAGCGTCTCCGAAGGGAAACTCTCGCCGCCTTTATTGTAGGCCGTCACCTTGAAACTATATAGCTTGCCTGGTTCTAGCTTGATTCGGTGAAGCTGTGTCTTGATGATCTGGCCGTTGTCAAACCCCTTGTTGCCCTCGGCAGTATAGAGTATATATGCAGTAGGAGTGGCGGAAGGTTCGGTCTTGTCTGTTTGCGGACTCCAAGAAAGAGTCGCTGTCCCCCGATAGTCTAATTCCACCGAAAAATGGTTGGGAGCCAAAGGCTGCACCGTATATTTCTTGCCATGATTGGTGGAAACATACCGCAAGATAGTCTTGTAGAGAGACCGAGCTATCGTAAACTTCACCATCGGGTCTTGTGCCAGCTTCATGTCGGGGAAACTCTGGTGCGACAGTGTCTCTATGATGGCAGAAGGCACCTCGGGAACACGTGTCTCTGAATAGTTCCTGTCCCAGAGATAACGCTCGGAGAAATTGCCATAGTTGGCTCTCATGTCGGTGACAAGATTCTTGAGCAATGCCTTGGCGAAGTCCTTGGAGGTAAAGCGAGAGACACCACTGTTGAGACGCTCGTCGTTAAACTGGGTCGTGCAGACGGCGAGTGCCCCCATTGTGGTCTTCCCGTCGCGGTGAAAGCCTGCGTCGCTGTGCACAGCCAGCGACAGCTCTAGCGGTACGTTCAGCCCTTCGGCGGCAGGCATATAGACGCTGCCACCACCCAGCCAGTTGGTCATCATCGAGCGAGTGTTGATGTCATCGGCGTAGTCGTTGGCTCCTTGTCTGCCTCCATACACAGAGTAGGGTGCTCCCGCCCATTGGGCATAGTATCTGGCTCCCTCCAGACAACGGGGCAGACCGCTATTGGCATCGCCTCGCATGATGTTTCCCATGCCACCGCCAAATCTGACGGCATCACTCGTGACAACTCCCTTGGAAGAAGCTTGGTTGGTCACCACGACGCGGTTGTCTGGATTGCAGCCACTGTCAAAGTCGAAGGTGCCTAGATATACCCAGGTGCCGCCGCCCATCCGCTGGTTGACGGTAAACTCTGTAGCTTGCCCTTTGTGATAGACGATGTATTTGGCGTCACTCACACTCTTGGGGAGTGACTGGTAACTTACATATACCGCATATTTCCCATTTTCGGGGAGGTTGGGTTGATAGCTGATTTCACTGTGGCTCTTTCTCTTAGTGGCTTTGGCTTGTCGGATAGTACCGTCCAGGAACGGATTCTCGCCGTCGGCATAGAGGGCTTTCTTGGCGGCAAAGCCAGGCACTCCTCCTTTCTTCCATTTCTTGCCGTTAGCCTCTTCATGGTAGTAAGCACCTTTGATGGGGTCGTCGTTGTCGATGATGACCTCGTGCTTCTGCCAATCCCGCTCACGGGGTGTGAACACGATGGCACCCGCATTTTCCAGCATCGGAATCAAGTAGGGCACTACGATAGTTTGGGTAAAGAGATCTTCGGTCGTGCAGAATAGGTTGGGGCGTTGCCACTTCCAGCGATGCTGGTCGCTATCGTAATATCTGCCATGGGAAGCCCACACGGAAAGATGCCGGTTTTGCAGCCCCTCTGTGATGAAGTAAGGATGTGAAGCGTTGAAGACCCAAGGGTCGTCATCGTATTCGATTCCCCCCCAGGCCCTCGTGTCGCCATCAAGATATTGTGCGCTGATTGCTGTTGCCTGGAACAGGCAACAACTTAGCAGACAATACTTAAAATACTTTTTGTTGTTCAATTTCTTTAGTCTATGTTTCCTGTCGTACACTTCCTTTTCAATCAATATTTCCGACCGTGAACTTCTCGGGTCTCTTGCCCTTGAAGTCCTTGAAATAAAGTTTGATTTCGCGCATGTCTTTATCGACATCGCCCGATGGGATGATTTGTTTTGTGCATTGAATCAAGCGTCTCTCGTAGTCAACACCATAGAGCAAGATGGGTACGTCGGCCTTCTGGGCGATGAAGTAGAACCCCTTCTTCCAATCCGGGTTGAGCGAGCGAGTTCCCTCTGGTGTGATACAGAGCACAAAGTCCTTGCGCTTTTTGGCTTCCGCCGCCAAGTTGTCGGTCATGCTCGTGTGCTTGCTTCTCCATACCGGGATGCCGCCCATCTTGCGGAAGATAGGTCCCAGAGGCCAGAAGAACCATTCCTTCTTCATCAGGAAGTTGCATCTCATTCCCTCTGCATGGGCATAGAGCTGCCCCAGGAACAAGTCCCAGTTGCTTGTGTGCGGAGCGAGACAGATGATGTATTTCTCTGGAATATAGACGGTGACATTTTTCGCCCATCCCAGATGCTTATATAAAATCCAATGACAAATATTCTGTAACATTATTATATAGTAAGGTGAATAACTAGGCAAGACTCGTGATTTGGTCAATCAACTCGCTCGCTTGCTTGTTGAAGTTAGCGACGAGGTCTTTGAAGTAAGCCTTCTGTGCCATGCCGGGCTCGGGGTGAGAAACACGCTTGATGAAATCGGTGTTAGTCATAATGATGGCAGAAAGGATGCCATCCACGTCTTCTTGCTCAGGCTTGCCGTTGTATAAAGAGGCAGCTACACACTCTGCGAAAAGTTCGCTTGTAATGTAATTGATGGAGCGTTTTAAATCTCGTTTGTTAGCCATAATCTTTTGAATTTATCATTTATACTATGAAAATAATGGTCAAAGATAACAAAAATCTTTGAAATCTAAGCATAAGTACCGAAAAAAAGTGCTGATTAACTCAATTTTAGCATTTTTCTTTCCATATTTCACGAAAAAAAGTTATTTTTGCAGAGATTTTTAAGTTTTTGAAGTTTCAACTTTTAATTATAACTAAGAAATTATGGAAAAAAGTGCATTGCAAATTGCAAGAGCTGCTTATCAGCCAAAATTGCCCAAGGCGCTCCAAGGCCCTGTAAAGGCAGTGGAAGGCGCAGCTACACAGTCAGTAGGTAACCAAGATGAAATCAAGGCGTTGTTCCCTAACACATACGGTATGCCTGTCATCACATTCGAGGCTGGCGAGGCTCAGGAACTTCCTGCTTTCAACGTAGGCGTCATCCTCTCTGGCGGTCAGGCTCCTGGTGGCCATAACGTTATCTCGGGTCTCTTCGACGGCGTTAAGTCTTTGAACCCTGCCAACAAGCTCTATGGCTTTATCCTTGGCCCCGGCGGTCTCGTTGACCACAAGTACATGGAGATTACTCCTGAGGTGATGGATGAGTACCGCAACACGGGCGGTTTCGACATCATCGGCTCTGGTCGTACCAAGTTGGAGAAGGAAGATCAGTTTGAGAAGGGTATCGAGATTCTGCGTGAACTTGGCATCAAGGCACTTGTCATCATCGGTGGTGATGACTCTAATACCAACGCATGCGTGCTCGCAGAGTACTATGCTGCCAAGAAGTATGGCGTACAGGTAATCGGTTGTCCTAAGACTATCGACGGTGACTTGAAGAACGAGCAGATCGAGACTTCTTTCGGTTTTGACACTGCCTGCAAGACATACTCTGAGTTGATAGGCAACATCGAGCGTGACTGCAACTCTGCACGTAAGTATTGGCACTTCATCAAGTTGATGGGTCGCTCGGCTTCTCACATCGCCCTTGAGTGCGCTCTTCAGACTCAGCCAAACATCTGCTTGATTTCTGAGGAAGTAGAGGCCAAGGAAATGTCTTTGGACGATGTTGTCACCTACATCGCAACAGCTGTGGTTAACCGTGCTGCCGAAGGCAACAACTTCGGTACCGTTCTTGTCCCGGAAGGCTTGATAGAGTTTGTTCCTGCCATCAAGAAGTTGATCGCTGAGTTGAACGAGGTTCTTACAGACCCTGCTACGGGTGAGAGCCGTGAGTTTGCTAGCGCAGAGGAGCAGATAGCATTCGTTAAGGGTGCCATCGCCAAGGACAACCTCGCAGTGTTGGAGTCTTTGCCTGTTGATGTAGCTCGTCAGCTCTGCTTGGATCGTGACCCTCACGGAAACGTGCAGGTTTCCCTTATCGAGACAGAGAAGTTGCTTTCACGTATGGTGGCTGCTAAGTTGGCAGAGTGGAAGAAGGAAGGCAAGTACAATGGTAAGTTCTCCGCACAGCACCACTTCTTCGGCTATGAGGGTCGTTGCGCAGCTCCTTCCAACTACGACGCAGACTACTGCTACTCACTTGGTTTCAACGCATCTCGCTTGATAGCCAACGGCAAGACTGGCTATATGTCCATCATCAAGAATACAACGGCTCCTGCCGCTGAGTGGATTGCCGGCGGTGTGCCTATCACCATGATGATGAACATCGAGCGTCGCAATGGCGCCAACAAGCCTGTTATTCGCAAGGCTCTCGTAGAGTTGGACGGTGCGCCTTTCAAGTTCTTCGCTTCTAAGCGCGAGGAGTGGGCTAAGCAGACTGCGTATGTTTATCCTGGTCCTATCCAGTACTGGGGTCCATCTGAGGTTTGCGACCAAACTACAAAGACTCTCCAGCTGGAACAGGCTAAGTAGGGTGATTGATTTCAAATAAGTCATATTATTATTGTTGGAGTTATCACTTGGTTCATGGGTGATAACTCCACTCTTTTCGTTTTAGATGGCAAAAGGACAGATTACATCGGCAAACGCTTCATATCGCAATACTTCTAGGACTCGCAAGACTTCGAAGTCGGCGAGCCGTCCACGTTCGTCTAGAAAGAAGACGCATTTCTATTCCCGCTATCCTCGATGGGCATGGTGGGTCGGTGGGCTAGCCGTAGTTTTCTTATATATTTTTGCTTTTTATTATTTCTTTGTCAGTCCTACGGGATTTCGTTGGCGTGCCCTGTATGGCGATGCTGAATATCCCGAGGGGTATGAAATCCATGGCATCGACATCTCCCACTACCAAGGCAAGATAGACTGGGAGCAGTTGAAGAATGCGATGATAAAGGGCTGTCCTGTGCGCTTTGTCATCATCAAGAGCACGGAGGGTGCTTCTCGCTTGGACGAAAACTTCCGCGAGAATTTCAACCAGTCCCGCGACTATGGTTTCATCCGTGGCGTATATCACTTTTGGAGCAACAAGTCATCGGCTCGCAAACAAGCTTATTTCTTTTTGGATAAGGTGCATCTTACCGATGGTGATTTGCCACCCGTGCTCGACATCGAGCATAAGCCTGCCGACAAGAGCATCGAGGATTTCCAGCGAGATGTACTGACATGGCTCCACATCGTGGAGGATAAGTATCATGCCAAGCCTATCATCTATACCTATTATAAATTTAAGGAGAAATATCTGAGCGCGCCTGTATTCGATGACTATCCTTACTGGATAGCCCACTACTATGTAGATAAGGTGCAGTACAAGGGAAAATGGAAGTTTTGGCAACACACAGACGCAGGAAAGTTGCCTGGCATCAAGGGCTATGTCGATTTCGACATCTACAATGGCAGCTACTATGACCTGCGCAAACTCTGTATTGGCTCCAAGGAGGAAAGTTTCTTCGATGACGAAGATGAGGAAGAATAAATCCTTTCATCGGCTTAAATTCTGCCAGGATGAAAGGATTTGTTGTTTCTTAGCTCTTGAGTACCAGGCAAGTCCAGTTGTTGTCCGTTCTTCTTCCCACTTCTTGCAAACCAAGTTCCTTTGCCTTTTCCAACAAGACTGGAACGTCTTCCTCGTAGAACCCACTGAGGACGAGGTTTCCGCCATCCTGGAGAACGCTACGGAAGGCTTTCATGTCGTCTAAGAGAATGTTGCGGTTGATGTTGGCAAGAACGACGTCGAAGACTCCACTGATGTGGGTGATGACAGAGGCGTTGCCAAAATACACCTCCATGTTGTCGATGCCATTCAACTGAGCGTTATGCTTGGCGTTCTCGACGCTCCATTCGTCGATGTCGTAACCTACTATCTCGCTTGCGCCTAGTTTGGCGGCCACAATGCCCAGGATGCCTGTGCCCGTGCCGCAGTCCATCACTCGCTTCTTAAAGAGATTCATGTTTAGCAGGGTGGCGACAATCATTCGTGTCGTCTCGTGGTTGCCCGTGCCAAACGCCAACTTCGCCTCTATGCCAATCTCGATATGGTCGGGCGAGGTGGTAGGGTGGAGTTCTGGGTGCTTGGCGTCGAAGATGACGATTTGGTCGTCCACGCAGATAGGGGCGAATCCCTGTTCTTCCCATTCTTGGTTCCAGTCTTTGTACTCGGCGTTCTCTATACTGTAAGTGATGCGAGTGTCTTCTATCGGAAATTCGGCAATGCCCTCGTCGAGCGTTTCTTTGTCGAACAAGTCTTTTTGCACATACGCATCAAGGCCAGTCTCAGTCTCTTCAAACGACTCGAAGCCTGCGGAGGCAGCACTGTCGGCAAGGAGGTCGCGACAAACTTGCATCAAGTCTTCCGCGGTCTCAATCTGGAATTTTGCTACTAGATATTTCATGCTGAAATTGTTTGATTTCTTGTTTTATTTCTCTTAATTTCGTATTATTATCTTAAAAATATGGTGCAAAATTATAAAAAATAGGGAAAAACCTATCATTATTTAGGGTTTTTCTTTAAATTTGCAGTGTAATAAGCAATAATTTTGCATCTAGATGATTATATAAGGTAAAGAAAGTAACAAAAAAAGGAGTGATATAATGAAAAAGTTAGTTCTTCTTGCAGTCCTCATGGCAGCTATGCCATTGACCTCGATGGCACAGGACGATGACCTCTATTTCAATCCGAAGCAAGAGGCCAAGAAAGAAGCTGCCCTCCGCGAGCAGAAAGCCAAGGCGTACGCTCGGCAGCGTGCCCGCCAAGACAGCATCTATGCTCTCTTCTGGTCGGGAAGCAACCGGTCGGTGGATGAGTACAACCGTAATGGCAGAATTTTGAGCCAATACCAAAACATTGATACTGACTCTTTGGGAAACGACATCATTTCTTTCCGCATAGACAAGGGAGTGAAGCCTGACTCTATCTACGATGACGCCGCTTTCGCACAGAGATACATCAATCAAGATGAGGATTTCGAATATACCCGCGGGCTGAGCCGCTGGGATGGCTACTACAATCCTTGGTTTTATGATTACTATGGGGTAGGCCCTTACTACTGGCGCAGTGGTTATTGGGGATGGAGAAACCCTTGGCGTTACGGCTATTATGCAGGTTGGTACGACCCTTGGTTTGACCCGTTCTTCGATCCTTGGTACTATGGGTATGCAGGATGGTATGGCGGTTGGTACGACCCTTGGTATTATGGATGGGGTGGTTGTTACAGACCTTGGTACTGGGGTGGCCCGTTGGTAGCGCATGTCGGCTATGTCGGCGGCAATCCTCGTGGCTTTGCCGGCAATCGCAGTTGGAATGGCCCTGGCTCTAGAACTTCCGACAGATATGCCAACGGAGCTTATACCCGTCGTAGCAACAGCAACCGCAGCTTTGGCAACCGCATCGACAACAGCGGTTTCAACAATACAACTCGCTCTAATACCCCTGGCAACTCCAACTTCGGTGGCTTCGGCAATCGTAGCGGTGGCTTTAGCGGAGGAGGCGGCTTCGGAGGCGGACATTCCGGCGGAGGCGGCAGCTTTGGTGGCGGCGGACGCTCTGGCGGCGGTAGCTTCGGTGGAAGACGCTAGTAGGAACGGCTTATTCTACCTGGGAATACTGAAAAACAAAATATAACGAAGTGGATTATGAAAAATTCTAGATATTTTTTGATGGCAGCGTTGGGACTTATGACAGTTCCAACACTTGCCCAAGAGACCTATCAAGACACCAAGATGGCGGAGAATGGTCTCACAGGAACAGCACGCTACGTGGGTATGGGCGGTGCGATGGAGGCACTGGGCGCTGATATTTCTACCATCAGCACCAACCCTGCCGGTGTAGGCTTGTTCCGCAAGAGTCAAGCAAGTTTGTCGGCAGGAGTGGTGGCTCAGACTGATGCTGAAGACAAGGTGGAGTTTGATGGCTCTAGTATCCAGTTCAAGGCGAACAAGTCACGTCCTAGCTTTGACCAGATTGGCATCGTATGGTCCAACGGCAACGGCAGCGGCTCGTATCTCAACCTTGCCTTCAACTACCATAAGAGCACCAACTTCAATCAGATTCTTACCGCAGCCAACTATCTGCAAGGTGCATCCCAAAGCAAGCTCACATCCAGAAAGTACGACATCGCCGTGAAGCAAAGCAGTGCCTACTCAGATATGATTTGGACGGGAGTCGATGCCAATTACGAGAACTTGATGGCTAAGGACAACGATGGCGGCATGATGTACTACGACGGCAAGTCGTTCCTCTACGGGCAGTACCAGAAAGGTTACATCGGCGAGTACGACTTCAACATCAGTGGCTCCATCAACAATCGCGTGTGGCTTGGCCTTACCGTCGGCATCCATGATGTCAATTACCGCAGCAACTCCCTATATGCCGAGAATCTCGTAGGTGATAATCTGCCGACGGCCGACGCTTGGGAAGAACTCAGGATTGACGGTACGGGATTTGACGTGAAGGCGGGTGTCATCTTCCGCCCCGTGGCAGACTCGCCTTTCAGAATCGGAGCTTACATCAACTCGCCTGTCTATTACGACTTGACGATGAAGGGAGCCGCCGATTTGTCATTGAAGGACGGCCAGAACGAAGGCAGCAAAGGCAATACTTCCAACTATGATTTCCGCCTGAACACTCCTTGGAAGGCAGGTGTGAGCCTCGGACATACGGTAGGCAATTACCTCGCCCTGGGTGCAACCTATGAATATGCTTGGTACGACCACATGGACAACCGCATCAAGGACGGCGGCTACTACGATTGGTATGACGGTTATTACGAGACTAGCAGCAGCGACGATGCGATGAACGACAACACGCAGTATTCGCTGAAGGGCGTGAGCACCGTGAAACTCGGCTTGGAGTACAAGCCGGTATCCATGATGGCCATCCGTCTGGGTTACAACTATGTGTCGCCGATGTTCAAGGAGACGGGCTATCGTGACCAATCCATAGCTTCTCCTGGCACAGCTTATGCAACATCCAGCGACTATACCAACTGGAAGGCAACCAATCGTTTCACGGCAGGTGTGGGTTTCAATTACCAGAACTGGGTGTTTGATGTCGCCTATCAGTACAGTGCGCAGAAAGGCGATTTCTATCCGTTCATGAGCTATTATGATAATACAAGCTCCGATTACAACTGCGTGGCACCCGTCACAGAGGTGAAGAACAATCGCCACCAAGTGTTGATGACATTGGGTTACAAGTTCTAGCTCCAGGTCACGATATGATGCTTTTCATCTTCGGTTTTATGCCGAATACGCCTCTTGGCTATTTTCTGCGTAAAAAAGATGCAGAAATATTTGGTGGATTCAGATAAAAGCATTACCTTTGCACATGGAAACAAAATTGTTTATGCAATAAAATATTAGTTTTTTTAGTGGTTAATTTAGTTTTAGTAAGTATGTGATAGGATTTGTTGTGAAACAAGTCCTATTTCTTTTTTTATTGAGTATGAGTAAGCGTTTTACCTATTTTTTCATCTCAGTCGTTGCTATTGGGATATTGCTAGTTTTGAACCTGCTGATAGGGGCGGTTCATATACCATGGCAGGATGTCGTTGCGGTTCTTTTGGGCAATGACCACGGCATGGTAGGAGAGTCTGTGCGCTATATCGTCTTGGAGTCTCGCTTGCCACAAGCGATAACCGCCTTGTTGGCTGGCATGGCGTTGTCGGTGAGCGGACTTTTGCTTCAAACCACCTTTCGCAATCCTTTGGCGGGTCCTGATGTCTTTGGCATCAGCAGCGGGGCAAGTTTGGCGGTAGCCCTTGTCATGCTTGGCATGGGAGGCAGTTTTTCGCTGGGGGAATATTCTTTCGGAGGCTTTCTGGCAGTGTCGCTGGCGGCTTTTATGGGGGCGATGGCAGTGATATCCATTGTCTCCTTGTTTTCCGCCTGGGTAAGAAACCATGTTGTCTTGCTCATCATCGGCATCATGGTAGGGTATCTGGCAGGCAGTGCCATCTCTCTTCTTAACTTCTTTGCCACCGCCGAGGGGGTTAAGTCTTATACGGTCTGGGGTATGGGAAGCTTTGGCAATGTGACGATGGCGGAGACTGCCTGGCTTGGTTTGGTCGTTTTTCTGGGTTTGTTTTTGTCTCTGTTGATGGTCAAGCCACTCAATGCTTTGCTTTTGGGAGAACAATATGCGCAAAGCCTTGGAGTCGCAGTGAGGAAAACGCGTTTTTATCTTCTTGTGTTGACAGGACTTCTGACGGCTGTGGTCACAGCCTTTTGCGGACCGATAGCTTTCGTAGGTTTGGTGACCCCCCATTTGGCAAGAATGATTCTTGGTACGGAAAATCACCGCCTCTTGCTTCCTTTCACGATGTTGTTGGGGGCGGCCATCTGCCTGTTGTGCAATCTCGTCTGCAATTTCCCCGGCGAGAATGGCATACTTCCGCTTAATGCGATTACGCCCTTCTTTGGCGCTCCCGTCATCATCTATATCTTGACCAAAAGAAAATGAAGAGAGTGTGTGTCGTAAACTACTTATGACACACACTCTCTCAAACTTATAGACAGAACAAAACGCTTAGTTTTTGTCCTTAATCAAATCTTCCAAGAAGGAGTCGAGGTCTTCGTCAAGGTGCTCCATGAGGTCTCCTCCCACGATGACCGTGTCATCGTCGGCGAGATAGAGTTCGCCAAGATGGTCTTTGTCCTCGTCTTCCAGAACAAAACTGTAAGGCTTCAAGATGCCAAGATTATCCACAATCTCGCTATTCTTGCGAAGAATGTCGCGCAAGAGTCGTGCCACTTCCTCGTAAAAGTTCTCTTCCTTGCTTTCAATCCATTGCTCGACAACGCAACGAGTAATCTCTTGTTCGTCATCGTCGAAAGCCAGCAGTTCGCCGCTGTCTTGCGAAACTCTTATATGAATGTCGGTGAGAGTCGTAGTTTCATCGACTTCGGCTACAGGGAACTTTTGAGCAATTTTCTTGACGAATCGCTCGACCTGTTGGATTGTTTGTTCTGATATTTTCATATTTTATGCCATTAGATTCTTGCCATTTCGCCTTTGTTTCCTAAGGGAAGGAACGAAAAAAGGAAAGGGACGCTCGATGATGTGATGAAACTCCGAACTTAGCAAAAGTTTGAGAGCTCTTCGCCTTTGTAATCCATCGGCTTTGCAGCTAGTCTCCGATATGGGTAAGATTGAGACTTTAATATGGCCCGCCATCAGCAAAAGAAGTCTTCTCGGTTTCATAATTTAATTTGAAGAGTAACCCGATCGAACCGACGCGCCCCTTATATCCTCTAGTCATTGGGACTTTGGCGTCTGTCTGTGATCTGCTTTCATCCCTCTGATTTGTTATCTACATTAAGTATGATGCAAAGGTAACGTTTTCTCTTGACACTGCCAAATATTTTCTTGCCTTTTTTCAAAAAAAGAATCAGCTGGGCGATAAAATCTGTCACAACCGATAAAAACGCACATCGCGAGTGCAAAAAGTCAGCGTGACTTACATAGAAATAGTTTCTCCTCGTGAAACTCGCGGTTTCAAGCCGAGGAACTGCGAGTTTCACGAGGAGAAACTATTTGTCGGGGTATGACGTGTGGCTTTATGCTTCCTGTGCAAAATAAATTTACGAGTTCATGGAAAGCAAAAATTCCTCGTTGGAGCGAGTGCGCTGCATACTGTTGTGTATGGTATTCATCGCCTCGATGGCATTCATGTCTGAAATGTACTTGCGAAGAATCCACATACGGTCGAGGGTTGTCTTGTCTTGCAGGAGGTCGTCGCGGCGAGTAGAAGAAGCCACCAGGTTGACAGCAGGGAAGATGCGCTTGTTGCTGAGCGAACGGTCGAGCTGCAACTCCATGTTGCCCGTACCCTTAAACTCCTCGAAGATGACTTCGTCCATCTTGCTACCCGTGTCTATCAAGGCAGTGGCGATGATGGTAAGAGAACCACCTCCCTCGATGTTGCGAGCGGCACCGAAGAAACGCTTCGGCTTCTGCAAGGCATTGGCATCGACACCACCCGTGAGCACCTTTCCTGAAGCTGGGGCTACGGTGTTGTAGGCGCGAGCCAAACGAGTGATGGAATCCAGGAAGATGACCACATCGTGACCGCATTCTACCATGCGCTTGGCCTTCTCCAGCACGATGCCGGCAATCTTGACATGGCGGTCGGCTGGCTCGTCGAACGTCGAGGCGATGACTTCTGCGTTGACGGTACGGGCCATGTCGGTAACTTCCTCAGGACGCTCGTCTATCAAGAGCATCATCAAGTAAGCCTCTGGGTGATTGGCGGCGATGGCATTGGCGATGTCCTTCATGAGAATCGTCTTACCAGTCTTAGGCTGGGCTACGATAAGCGCACGCTGACCCTTGCCGATTGGCGAGAACAAGTCGACGATACGTGTGCTGAGGTTGGTGGTAGCCCTGTCGCCGCAAAGAGAGAACTTCTCGTTGGGGAAGAGTGGAGTGAGGTGCTCGAAAGGCACACGGTCGCGAACCTCGGCTGGCTCTCGTCCGTTTATCTTGATGATGGAAGTCATAGGGAAGTACTTCTCGCCCTCGTGGGGAGGACGAACATGGCACTCTACGACATCGCCCGTCTTCAAGCCGTATCGCTTGATGAGGTTGACGGCTACATATACATCGTCTGGTGAAGAAAGATAGTTGTAGTCGCTGCTACGCAAGAAGCCATAACCGTCAGGCATCACTTCCAGCACACCATTGGAGGTGATGAGGTCGCTGAAGTCGTAGGCTGGGGCTGTGGTGTTTTGCATAGGGGCTGGAGCCTGTGCGGTATGGTTGACTGGGGTCATCGGACGGTCGAAGATGTCGTAAGTAGGCATCGCCGCCTGGTCTTCGATGGGGAGGTCAACGACAGGGATAAAATCGGTTCCGTCACCAGGGTCGCCCTCCCAAACGCCATTGGCGTCGGTGCCGAACTTATGGTTGCTCGGTGCATTCTTGGAAGCGGGTTCTTCATTCTGGGCATTCATCTTGGCTTGCAACTGGGCTATCAGCTCGTTGCTGTCGTTGCCGCCATCCGCCTGGTTGTTGAATTGAGCCTCGGGGATAAAAGCCTCGCTGGCTGGTGCCTCTTGAGTGTTGTCTGCGGAATCCTTTGCTTTTGCATCGTCGGTCGCAAGCTTTTCCTTAGGGGCGTTCGCTTGCGCTTCTACCTCCTTTTTCTCCGTTTCGGCAGCCAGCTTGGCCTCGTGCTGTTTCTTGAGGGCTGCGGCCTTGGCCGCGGCAATAGCCTCCAGCTCGGCCTTGCTCTTTCTGCCACGATGCTTGGGGAAGGTAGCCGCTGGCTCAGCCACGGAGTCGGCAGGTTTTTCCGGCTCGGCGGAAACTTGTGGGGCAACCTCGACGGCAGCCTCCGCATTCTTGTCCTCAGCGGGGAAAAGTTCTTGTTCTTTGGCTGTGTCTGCGCTGTTGTCGGCTTGCGGGATGTCTTTGAACAGCGGAGCTTCGGTAGGCGTGTTGGGACCCGTGGCTTGATTTTTCATTACGTCGAAGTTCTCGCCGTCTTTCCCCTTTACTGAATACACTCTGTCTTCTTTCTTGGAAATGCGCACACGCTTTCTCTTAGCTGGCGTCGCAGGCATTTCAGCCTGGGTGTCAAGGATGGCATAGACAATCGTCTCTTTGTTGTCGCCAGACTTAATCTTAGCGCCAATCTGCTTAGCAATGTCTTTCAATTCTGCGACATTCCTTGAAGTTAATTCTTCTTTGCTATACATTATTTTATTATTATATTGTATATGATTCTTGATTGAATATAAAAGATGTTTCAAGAACAGAAACATCGGTTGTATTAAAATTCGTGTGCAAAGATAATTAAAATATTCGTTTCTGCCAAATTTTTTTGCTATCTTTGCACAAAAATTGTAAGAAATGGCAAATCAGATACCCTATTTGGACGTTCAGAACCTCACAAAACGCTTTGGAGCACAGGTTCTTTTTGATAAAATCTCCTTCTCTATAGCCGAGGGGCAGAAGGTGGGACTCGTGGCGCGCAATGGTACGGGAAAATCTACTTTGATGTCTGTCCTCATGGATAAGGAGGGGCATGAGAGCGGCGACATCATCTATCGCCGCGACTTGAAGGTGGGATTCCTGGAGCAATCGCCTAAGTTCGACCCCGGCGAGAGCGTGCTCGACGCTTGCTTCAACCATGAGGGCGACCCCGAGAAACAGCTCAAGGCGAAGCAGATTCTCACACAGCTGCATATCACCAACCTGGAGCAGCCCATGGGGCAGCTGAGCGGCGGACAGCAGAAGCGCGTGGCTCTAGCCAACGTGCTGATAGAGGAGCCAGACTTCTTGATGCTCGACGAGCCTACCAACCATCTTGACTTGGAAATGATAGAGTGGCTGGAGGGCTATCTCAACCGTGGCAACAAGACTATCTTCATGGTGACGCACGACCGTTTTTTCCTCGACAAGGTGTGCAATGTGATTCTTGAGCTGGACGACAAGACCATCTATACCTATCGTGGCAATTATGCTTACTATCTGGAGAAACGACAGGAGCGCATGGATAATCTTCGCGCGGAAATCCAGCATTCCAAGAACCTTTATCGCAGGGAACTAGACTGGATGCGCCGCCAGCCCCAGGCCCGCGGCCACAAGGCCCGCTATCGCGAGGAGGCTTTCTACGAGTTGGAGAAAGTGGCGAAACAGCGCATCGAAGACCGGCAGGTTCGCCTGAAGGCCTCCACGGTATATATTGGCAGCAAAATCTTCGAGTGCCAGTATGTGAGCAAGGCGTTCGACGACCGTGGCAAGAAGAAGGTGATACTCGACAATTTCTATTACAACTTCGCTCGCTTTGAGAAGATGGGTATCGTGGGCAACAACGGCACGGGGAAATCTACATTTATCAAGATGCTACTGGGCGAAGTGAGCCCCGACGAGGGAAAGTTTGACATCGGCGAGACGGTGCGCTTCGGCTATTTCTCCCAGGAAGGCTTGAAGTTCAGGGAGGACCAAAAGGTGATAGATGTCATCACGGAGATCGCCGACTATATCGATCTTGGAGGGGGCAAGCACATGACCGCCTCACAATTCCTTCAGTTCTTCCTCTTCACCCCGGAGGAGCAACACAACTATGTGTATAAGTTGAGTGGGGGAGAGAAGCGCAAACTTTACCTCTGCACGGTGTTGATGCGCAATCCTAACTTCTTGGTGCTCGACGAGCCTACCAACGACTTGGACATCCAAACCCTACAGGTGCTGGAAGAATATCTGCAAGACTTCCCCGGCTGCGTCATCGTCGTGAGCCATGATCGCTACTTCATGGACAAGGTGGTTGACCACTTGTTGGTTTTCAATGGCGAGGGAAAGATACAGGATTTCCCAGGCAACTACACGCAATACCGGGAGTGGAGCAGGCTGCAGACAAAGGAGGCTGAGCCACAAGCGAAGAGTGGGGGGGCGTCGGCTCCGGGGCAGGCAGGCATGGGCGCCAGTTCCGCCAAGCGAGATGCCAACCATGAGAACAAGCGTAAGATGAGCTACAAGGAGAAGCGTGAGTTCGAGCAACTATCCCGAGAGATAGAGGCACTGGAGAAGGAACAGAAACTCTTGGAGGAGGAACTTTGCAGCGGAACCTTGAGCGTCGATCAACTGACGGAGAAGAGCAAACGCTTGCCGGTCATCAAGGACGAGCTGGATGAAAAGGGAATGAGATGGCTCGAACTGTCGGAAATCGAGGGATGATTTTAAGTGAAGAATTTATTTGCAAATAATATAAAATGATAGAAAGAAATGGAAATCAAGAAATCTGAATTTACAATATCGGCTCCCAGGGTCAGCATGTGTCCTAAGGACAATAAGGCCGAGTATGCCTTCATCGGGCGAAGCAACGTGGGAAAGTCTAGTCTCATCAACATGTTGTGCAACCATAAGGGATTGGCCAAAACTTCAGCCACTCCTGGCAAGACTCTGCTTATCAACCACTTCATCATCAACAATGAGTGGTATTTGGTCGATTTGCCTGGCTATGGATTCGCCAAACGGTCGAAAACCGTGCAGAAGCAGTTGGAGCAGATGATTTCAAGCTACATCTTGCAGCGTCCACAGCTGGCGAACGTGTTTGTGCTGATAGATGTGCGCCACGACCAACAGAAGATCGACCGTGAGTTTGTCGATTGGCTGGGTGAAAGCAACGTCCCTTTCTGCATCGTCTTCACCAAGGCAGACAAGCTTGGCCCCGTGAAGGCCCGCATGAACGCCGAGAAATGGATGCACGCCTTGGAAGATAGATGGGAGGAGCTTCCGCCTTACTTCATCACCAGCAGCGAGAAGAAGATGGGGCGTGACGAGGTGCTCGACTACATCGACCAAATCAACAAGGAGTTGAGCAGTCCGGCAACAGAGGGTTGAGAGTGAAAAAAGTTTGTCCAACTTCCAAATATTCAGGGGAAAGGTATGAAAGAGATAAAATGGGGATTTATCGGCTGCGGTGAAGTAACCGAGAAAAAATCGGGTCCGGCCTTCAACGAGGTGGAAGGCTCGCAGGTGGTCGCCGTGATGAGCCGCAGTGAGAAGAAAGCTCGTAGCTATGCGGAGAGTCACCACATCCGCAAATGGTACACGGATGCGCAGGAATTGATAGACGACCCGGATGTCAATGCCGTCTATATCGCCACACCTCCGTCTTCGCACGCCACCTTTGCCATCATGTCGATGAGGGCAGGAAAGCCAGTCTATGTGGAGAAACCTTTGGCGGCGAGCTACAATGACTGCATTCGCATCAATCGTGTGAGCGAACAGACGGGCGTGCCGTGTTTCGTGGCCTATTACCGTCGCTACCTGCCTTACTTCCAAAAGGTAAAGGAGATAATCCGCAACGGTGGCATCGGCGAAGTCATCAATGTGCAAGTGCGATTCGCCGTGCCTCCTCGCGATTTGGATTACAATAGTGGGAAAGAGATGCCTTGGCGTCTGCAGCCAGACATTTCGGGTGGTGGCTATTTCTATGATTTGGCTCCCCATCAGATAGACCTCTTGCAAGATTTGTTTGGCATCATCACACGTGCGCATGGTTATCCTGCCAACCGCGGACATCTCTACAAGGCGGAAGATACCATCTCTGCCTGCTTTTACTTCGAAAGTGGCATTCCCGGGAGTGGCAGCTGGTGCTTTGTGGGGCACGAGAGTGCCAAGGAGGACAGAATCGAGGTGATAGGCGACAAAGGATCGCTTTCTTTCTCTGTGTTCAATTACGATCCTATACAGTTGGTCAACAGCGAGGGAAAACGTAGCATCACCGTGCCTAATCCGCCATACGTGCAGTTGCCTATGATCAAGAATGTAATAGAAGATTTGCAAGGTATTGGCACTTGTACGTGTACCGCAGTTTCGGCAACTCCTACCAACTGGGTGCTTGACCGAATACTGTGGAAGAATTAAAAACTCCAGAAAATAAATAAAGCTAAAGGATAAACAAGGATTTGAGAAAGAAAATACTTTTGGCATTGGCTTTGTTGCTAGGCTTCGGAAACTTCTTGCAAGCTTCCGAGGTGTGTCGTGTCGATACCTCGACGACGTCTTTGGGTACATTGTTTAATAGTTCGATATTCATGCACAACACTACCGACAGTGTGGTGCGTGAGCGTCACAAGAAAACTTTCTTTCATCGTGTGGGCAAGGGGTTCACCAAATTCTTCCGCGAGTTTGACAACATTGACACGACTTACATCGAGCCACAGCATTACAACTATACCGTGATGCTACAAAACACGAATACCTACGAGCAATATACTCTCTCAAGCAAGGATGGTCAGCGTATCTCCTTTTCGCCAGACCCCACGTTCCGTCTAGGTCCTTACTTCGGATGGCGATGGGTATTTCTTGGCTACACGATCGACCTGAAGCACATCAATGGCAGCTCGAAGCATACCAACAAGAAAGAGTTCGACCTCAGCCTATATAGCAGTATGCTGGGCATCGACCTCTTCTGGAGACAAACAGGTAATGACTATCATGTGCAAAACATGACCATGAGCGACAGTTTCGATGCTTCGGCTCTGAAGAAAGCTCCTTTCGATGGGTTGAAATCAAGCATCAAGGGGTTCAACCTTTACTACATCTTCAATCATCGAAAATTCTCTTATCCAGCCGCTTACTCTCAAAGTACAGTGCAGCGAAGAAGCGCAGGGTCGATGCTCTTGGGCATAGGATATACACGACATACTTTGGATGTAAACTTTGAGAAGTTGAGTGCTTTGGTGGATGAGAAGCTGGGCAAGAAAGAAGACGGAACGTCAAGAATAGACAGCAGCTTGTCGTTTACGAAAGTGAGATATACCGACGTGTCGGTATCGTGTGGATATGCCTACAATTGGGTCTTTGCCAAGAATTGGCTCTTCAACGCTTCTGTCTCCGTGGGAGTGGCATATAACCAGTCGAAATCAGACACCGAGCACACTCGCCTTGACTTGCGTGACTTTAGTTTTAAGAACTTCAATTTCGATGGCATTGGTCGCTTTGGTGTCGTTTGGAACAATACGAAATGGTATGCGGGAGCCAGTACCATCATTCATTCCTATAATTATAAGAAAGCACAGTTCTCTACCAACAATTCGTTTGGCTCTCTGAATATTTATGTTGGTGTCAACTTTGGCAGGAAACGTCATCACTAATTTTTAACTATGTGGGGTATGATAGATTACAAGTTGTTTTTAATAGGCGGGTTGAGTATCTTGGGATTGCTGGCTGTATCGCCAATTCAAGGCCGTTCGCCGTGGATTGGTATGAAAAACATGACTCTGGTGACATCTCGACCAGCAAATGTTACATTCCAAAAGGAAGACAGAGACAGGATTGAGGCATTGTTGGCTGAGGCTATGCAACTCAAGTCTAAGACTTCGGGCGAGTGGATGCTTTGGTTTGGAAAGAAGTTTGTTGGTGTACCTTATGTCGGCGGAACCTTGGACAGAGCAAAAGAAGAAAAGTTGGTTGTCAACACGACCGAGTTGGATTGTACAACTTTTGTGGAGATGGTAACAGCCTTGACACGATGTGCCGAGAAAAAGGAATATTCGTTCCGCTCGTTTTGCGAGAATTTGAAAAATGTGCGGTACATAGGCGGTGAGATGGCTTATGAGAAACGGCAGCATTATTTCACTGCGTGGATTCTACACAATGCCAAGGAAGGCTTCGTGGAGGATCTTCAAGCGAATCCGCCTTTTACCGCTGTACAGTGTATTCAAGTGAATTGGATGACAACTCATCAGGATAGTTACAAGATGCTGAAAGGTAACGCCGAGCGGTTAAAAGGTATCAAGCGATTGGAGGAGAGCATCAGTGGAATGTCGTTTCGCTATATCCCGAAAGGTTCTATTGCCAATAATGTTCTTTTCAGACAGACGATACACGATGGAGACATCATCGCCATCATAACCAACAAGAAAGGTCTTGACACGACTCATATCGGTATTGCCTCGTGGCACAAGGATGGCTTGCATCTTCTCAATGCCAGCAGCATTCACAAGAAAGTAATAGACGAGCCAATGACCTTGCGCACCTATATGTCGAAACATCCTAGCCAAGTCGGCATTCGTGTTTGTAGGGTGCGATAGTGGTAACGCAAGGGCAGGCTAGGACAAATTGTAGGTTTCCGTTACCCCTATTTATCATAATGTCCATTACAATAGCGAAACAGATGTATGGCTGCAACAGCCTTGATGAAGCCCATGAGGGCTGTTGCAGCCGTTAATGTCGTGGTGTGGATTACAATAATGCTACTTGTCAGAACTGATATTCCATCTGAAACCAAGTTGCAAGCTGAAATTCAACTTCTTATCCTTAAAGGCATTTTCTATCTGGCTTCCATTGTCAAAATAATACTTGGCTCCAGGCTCTACATAAATACCCATCTGTGGGATAACATCGTATTGCAATCCTATAGCCGCATTAGCAGACCACTGCATTTTGTCTCGCTTGCTGCTTTGCTCAACCCCTTGTGACTTTGTGTCATTTTTTATATTGAAATCGCCTTCGCCTCCAATTGTTAGATAAGTATGGAGCTTGCTAGTGCCCCATACGTTGTAGTTGAGGTTTAGAGGAATGCCTAAGTAATGTAGATTCTGTGTTGTTTCAACTTTCGTTCCATGGGCATAACCGATGAAATCGGAGCTTACATACGTATATACCACTCCTGTATGGAGGCGAAGTCTTGGGGTAAGCCCATAACCAACCTGCATGCCTACGGAAATTGGCAAATGGTGCTTTGCTTCTTCCTTGTACCCGCCAATGCCGAAATCCTCATAAACTTTAGTACCCAGAGTGTTGCCAGTGGCCAAATTGGCGACAAGCAGCATGGTTTCGTCGTTAAAGGCATGGTCGTCTTGAGGTGGCAACACGCTGGCGACCATAGGTTGCCCCACTCTATCAGAATTTTCTGTTCCAGCGTTTCCTCCATACAACTGTAGGCTCCATCCTGCCTTCTTTTTGCCATGTTTGATAGTGGTGTTGTCTGCTATTTCTGCTACAGATAGTGCATTATAATTTGATTTCTTTTCTTGCATGGAGGACACTTTTTCCTCTTGGGTTGTCTCATTTAGCACTTTTTCTTTTACAGTCTGGCTATTTTCTAGTAGTATTGGTTGCGAAACGGAGTCTATTGTTACGTCATTTTGTTTCGGTTTTTGAATGAGACTACTTCTAGTTTTTCCCCCCTGATTTTCTCCATGATAAGCAGTTGGAACCAAATTGGTGGTTTCTGCACCTATCGAAGCCAGTAAGTTTCCTTTTCTGATTCCAATGTTCTTTCCTGCTTGCTCCACCTGTTGGTTAGTTGCTGTATGTTTCGTGTTCTTGCCAACTTGGTTCTCTTGATTCAGATAAACGTAGGTTCCCGCCACGGCAAGACAAGCGATGGCTGCTGCCGTAGAGAAGCGTCGGATGAAAATCTGTCTGGCAAGAGTTTTCGGAGTCGGTGCTCCTTTTGTTGTGTTATCTCTTGGGGGTATAATAGCCGAAGGTGCGTCTTGGGCAAGCGATTGCTCTATTCTTGCCCACAAGTCCTCCTTGACAGGCTCTTGGTAGTCTGCCAGTTGGTCTCGAAGTTTATTTGTCCAATCGTTGCTCATGATTCTTGTTTGTTGTTTAAATAATCGTTTATTTTCTTTGCCAAAAGTTTTTTGGCTCTTAGATATTGCGAAGCTGATGTTGACTCCTTGATGCCTAGCTGTTCAGCTATCTCCTTGTGGCTTTTTTGTCCAAAAACAAAGAGGTTGAGTACCACTCGATACCCATCAGGCAATTCCCCGATCATTCGAGTAAGTACATCAGGCGGCACCCTTTCCACTTCCGGTGTGTCTTCATCTGCTTTGTCTGGAATTTCTTCCACAAAGGTAAACCTTCCTTTGTGCTTGATATAGGAGATCGCCTCGTTTACCACGATTCGGAGTACCCAACCTTTGAGTGATCCTTCTCCCCGATATTCAAAACGGTTCACAGACGTAAGAATCTTGACGAAACTTTCTTGGAGGACGTCATTGACATCATCACGGTCTGGGATATACCGCAGCCCGACAGCCATGGCATATCCTATGTAGCGATCGTACAACCGATGCAACGCCTGCCGACAGCCATTTTTAATGTCGTCTAAAAGTTCTTTTTCCGATTCCATTTACAATAAAACAAAGAAGTATTGCAAACCTTGCACCAAAAAGTCAACTTTTTTGCAAAAAAGTTAAATATCGAAGGTAAGGCCCTCTTTTGTCAAATAACTGTTGTCAAAGATAGCCTTTGCCTCGTCCAGCAATACCTTTTCATTATTATATCTAGCACTGTAATGTCCTAGTAGTAATTTGCCGACGTTGGCATCCTTTGCAACCTGGGCAGCTTGCTTCGCCGTGGAATGATAGTAAAGTTTCGCCCTGTCCTCGTTTTCCGACGTATAGGTGCTCTCATGATAGAGTGTGCTTACTCCCTTTATCTTATTATATAGGTCGGGCATATAGCGAGTGTCGCTGCAATAGGCATAGCTTCTCGGGAGATCGGCAGGCTCGACCAAGCGTTCGTTCTTGATGACCGTGCCGTCTTCCATGACCCAATCCATGCCATTTTTGATGTTGTTTATCTGGCTGATGGGAATCTCGTAGTAGTCTATCATGTCACGTCGTATATGTGGCAACGTTGGCTTCTCGCGAAAGAGATACCCGCAGCAAGGCATGCGGTGTTGGAGCGGTATGCTCTCAACCGTAAGCGACTTGTCTTCATATACAACTTGTTGTAGAGTCGTATCGACAGGTACAAACTCTATCTCGTATTCCATGCCTTTCAAAAAGAACTCGACTTGTCGCTTGAATAAATCCTCGTAATCCGTTGGTGCATAAATTTTTAACGGTGCTGTTCTGCCCAACATTCCAAGAGTGGAAAGCAGTCCCAGCAAGCCGAAACAGTGATCTCCATGAAGATGGCTGATGAAGATGGCGTTTATCTTGGCGAAATGAATGTGCGTGCGACGGAACTGCATTTGTGTTCCTTCGCCGCAATCCACCAAAAATGCTTTTCCCCGCAATTCGACAATTTGTGAGGAAGCGTTATGCTTGAGGGTGGGCAGAGCACTGCCACACCCTAATATATGTACTTTGAATGGTTCCAATATCTATCTCCTTACTCTTGACGCTTGAAAGTAAAAATGCCGACTTTGTTCTCGATATAGAGACTGTCTGACCCGAGGTTGTCAATAAGGAAGGTGTCCTTGTTGAGCAAAAGCTTGCCGTTGAGAATCTTCCACGATGTCCAAGGGTTCTGCTCTGCCTTGACATTGTTCTTTACTTCCCCACCCTCTATGATTTCAAAGTTTTTGTCAATGCTTGTCCATTTTCCTAGCAGTGAAGTAATGTTGAGAACCTGCTGGGCAACAACGCCACCGCTCTCGCTCTTGTAACCGATAAGGGCGATGCGGTCGCCAGACAACAAGCCGCCTTTCACGATGTTAGGGTCTTCGTCTGTGATGAAGACGCTCAAGGTGTCGCCTGCATCTGTTACCAACTGCAAATTATGCATAGAGGTGCCATCGCCGCAGATGCCATAGATGGTGGAGTCTGCAATGTCATCCTCTAACTCTGTAGAGTCGGTGGCAGAGATGACAGGCTTGGTCTGCTTGTCCTTGCAACTGTTGGCTGCAAAGAGCATCATCAGTGCTATTGCCGTATAAAATAGTCTTTTCATAATTTTATGTGATAGAGTTTGTTAAGGACATTTTAATCTGTAGGCTGCTACTCTACTCGTGACTTTTTTCCATCATCTTGGCTTCATCCCATAGTTTATCCATTTCTTCTAACGTCATGTCTTTCAAATCTTTGCCTTGCTTCAACGAGTGGTCTTCCACATAGTTGAAACGGCGAATAAACTTTTGGTTTGTATGTTCCAAGGCGTTGTCTGGATTTAGCTTGTAAAGACGAGCGGCATTGATGACCGAGAAGAGGAAGTCGCCGAGTTCCTTCGTAGAGTTTTCCTTGTCACCCTTGGCAAGTTCCTCTTTAAGTTCTTCGAGTTCTTCCTGCACCTTGTTCCACACGTCTTCTTTTTCTTTCCAGTCGAAGCCGACGTTACGAGCTTTGTCTTGGATGCGGTAAGCCTTGATGAGCGAAGGCAAAGAGTTGGGCACGCCGCTAAGCACTCGCTCGTTCCCGTCCTTCTCTTGTTGCTTGATTTGCTCCCACGTTTTTTCGACGGCAGAGGCGGTGTTGGGAAGTGAAGAACGAAGAGTGGAGAGAGAAGAATCATCTTGCTTTTCTCCTTGCGTTTCCGAAGAGTCTGCATTTGAACTCTTCCCATCCCGATACACCACCTGGCCCTCGTCATTGATATACATGTCGGGATTGGAAACCGTCCAGTCGCCATCCTCACGCCAGTTGATGAAAGGATGGCGGAACATTAATTTGTCTGCCTCTTGGTTGCAGACATCGCAGATGTCGAATTCTTCATCTTCACGCCCTATGATAGAATAAAACATAACGTGTTCGAGTACATCGCCAAGTTCTTTCTTGATTTCCTTGTAGTCACGCTTCATGAGCGCATCGCACAGTTCGAAAGTCTCCTCGATGGTGTTAGGTCGAAGACTCTCGAAAGTTTGTTTCTTGTCCCACGGACAGAGAATGCGAAGGCGGTCTTGTACGTCCATCAACCGACTGAACGCCGCCAGCTTTTCTTCTTTTGTATGCATTTCTTTATGTAAAAATACGTAATTTTGATGCAAAGATAATGTTTTTTGCCCAAAAAGTCGTATCTTTGCATCGATTTTTAAGGAAAAGAAATAAAAAACATATAAAACAATGGAATTAGCAAGTAAATACGATCCGCAAGCAGTGGAAAGTAAATGGTATCAGTACTGGCTAGACAACAAGCTCTTCTGCTCGAAGCCAGATGGTCGCGAACCTTATACAGTGGTAATCCCTCCGCCAAATGTGACTGGTGTGCTTCACATGGGTCACATGCTCAACAATACGATTCAAGACATTCTGGTTCGTCGTGCTCGCATGGAGGGCAAGAATGCTTGTTGGGTGCCTGGCACCGACCACGCTAGTATCGCTACTGAAGCCAAGGTGGTAAACCGTCTCGCTCAGCAGGGCATCAAGAAGACCGACCTGACCCGCGACGAGTTCCTTAAGCATGCTTGGGATTGGACACACGAGCATGGCGGTATCATCTTGAAACAGTTGCGCCGTCTGGGTGCTAGCTGCGACTGGGACCGCACCTCGTTTACGATGGACGAGACTCGTTCCAAGGCTGTCATCCACGTGTTCTGCGACCTCTACAACAAGGGATTGATTTATCGTGGCGTTCGTATGGTCAACTGGGACCCTAAGGCTCAGACCGCACTCTCCGACGAGGAAGTCATCTATAAGGACGAGCACTCCAAGCTCTACTATCTGAAATACTATGTAGTGGAGCAAGACTGCAAGCAGGTAGAGGAAGGCAACGTGATGCACAAGGATGACAAGGGTTGTTATGCAGTTGTGGCAACCACACGTCCTGAGACCATCATGGGCGACTCTGCGATGTGCATCAACCCTGAGGACAAGAAGAACACCTGGTTGAAGGGCAAGCATGTCATCGTACCTCTTGTAAACCGCGAGATTCCTGTCATCGAAGACTCTTATGTTGACATCGAGTTCGGTACCGGTTGTTTGAAGGTAACCCCTGCCCACGACATCAACGACCACGCCCTGGGTTTGAAGCACGGCTTGCAGACCATCGACATTTTCAATGACAATGGTACCATCAGCGAGGCCGCAGGTATGTATGTAGGCCAAGACCGCATGGATGTGCGCAAGCAGATTGCCGTCGACCTTGAGGCAGCAGGCCTCATGGAGAAAGTGGAAGACTATAATAATAAGGTGGGATTCTCCGAGCGTACCAATGTGCCTATCGAGCCAAAGCTCTCTACACAGTGGTTCCTCAAGATGCAGCACTTTGCCGACATCGCCCTCGCTCCTGTGATGGACGACGACATCGAGTTCTACCCTAAGAAATACAAGAACACTTACCGCCATTGGCTGGAGAACATCAAGGACTGGTGTATCAGTCGCCAGCTTTGGTGGGGTCATCGCATTCCTGCCTATTACTTCGACAACAACGGCAAGAACGACTACGTGGTGGCTGAGACTGTAGAGGAAGCCTTGAAGTTGGCTCAAGCCAAGAACGCCAACATCAAGGCTGAGGATTTGGAGCAGGAAAGCGACTGCCTCGACACTTGGTTCTCGTCTTGGCTATGGCCTATCTCCTTGTTTGACGGCATAGAGCATCCTGACAATGAGGAGATCAACTACTACTACCCTACTTCCGACCTTGTTACGGGTCCGGACATCATCTTCTTCTGGGTAGCACGTATGATTATGGCTGGTTACGAATACCGTGGCAAGATGCCTTTCAAGCACGTATATTTCACAGGTATTGTGCGTGATAAGTTGGGGCGCAAGATGAGCAAGAGTCTCGGCAACTCCCCCGACCCTATCGACCTCATCGACAAGTTTGGCGCCGATGGCGTGCGCATGGGTATGATGCTCTCCGCTCCTGCCGGCAACGACATCCTCTTCGACGAGAGCCTTTGCGAGCAGGGACGTAACTTCAACAATAAGATTTGGAATGCCTTCCGCCTTGTGAAGGGCTGGGAGACCGCCGAGATAGCGCAGCCTAAGAGTGCCGAGATTGCCGTGGAGTGGTTTGATGCCAAGTTGAAGGAAGTAAACGAGGAGATGGAGAAGCAGTTCAAGGAATATCGTATCTCCGAGGCTTTGATGACAGTCTATAAGTTGTTCTGGGACGAGTTCTCGTCTTGGTATCTGGAGATGGTGAAGCCAGCTTATGGCCAGCCTATCGACAAGAAGAGCTACGATGCGACATTGAAGTTCTTCGATGCCCTCTTGAAGATGTTGCATCCATTCATGCCTTTCATCACAGAGGAATTGTGGCAGCACATCTACGACCGTAAGGACGGCGAGAGCATCATGCGTGAGAAGTTGGAGATTCCCGTACCTACTGCTGAAGAGCAGAAATTGGCAGCTGATATAGAGAACGTGAAGTCTATCATCGCTGGTGTTCGTACTGTTCGCAACCAGAAGAACATTGCCCAGAAGGAGCAGCTTACTCTTCAAGTTGTGGGTCAGAACGATTTCGATGCCTACAACGACGTAACTCTCAAGATGGCCAACCTCGACAAGATTGAGGTCATCGCCGAGAAGAGCGCAGATGCCTCTAGCTTCATGGTTGGTACCGACGAGTTTGCCGTTCCATTGGGTGAACTTATTGATGTGGCAGCCGAGATTGAGAAGGCTGAGGCTCAGCTCAAGCACCTCGAAGGTTTCTTGGCTGGTGTGCGCAAGAAGTTGAGCAACGAGAACTTCGTAGCCCATGCTCCGGAAAAGGTTGTTGCCTTGGAGCGTAAGAAGGAAAGCGACTCTGTAGAGAAGATTGCTGCCCTCAAGGCTACTATCGAGGAGCTTCGCAAGAAGTAGTAAACGAAATATAAAGGGCGTGCTTGTTGTTCTTTGATAAAGAGAAGAACGGCACGCTCTTTTTGTTTTTCTATTTCTTGAAGTTTTTATGTATATGGAAATTACAAGTTTTATGAAAAAGTTTATATCCATTGTTACCGTTGCCTTTGTTGCGCTCTTCTGCATGAGCAGCTGTAGCGAAGAGGCGCTTGACGTGGACTCTGTCAACAAGCAGACAATCCTCGTGTTTATGCCCTGGACTGGAGACAACAGCAGCCAAGGCTTGACTAGGTACCTGAAAGCCAACCTTGATAGCATCAGTGACGGCATCATTGACAAGAAGGGATTTACCAACAGCCGCCTGATGGTGTTTTTCAGCGACAATGCCAATAGCAGTACGCTCTATGAGTTCCAGTATGATGCGGCGGAAAAGAAAGTGAACCGTGTGCCTGTCAAGACATACGAAGGAGCCTTTTACAATTCTGCCGAGGGGTTTGCAAGTCTTCTTGGTGATGTGAAGCAACATGCCGAGGCTCTCAACTATGCCCTCATTGTCGGAGGACATGGCTGTGGTTGGACCTATGCGGACGATTGGAGTTCTTACCCATATAACGCCAAGCCTCATTCTGTAAGTATGGGGACGGACTGGAGTTCGGCAGCTATGTCGAATGGTTTGTTTTCAAGCTCTTCGGATGCGCCCCATTTCAGTGGCATTTATTTCGGCAGTGACCGAAACAATCCATTGACACGCTTTTTCGGCAGCGTCAGTTTGCAAAGCCATGCCATGGATGTCGCCACACTCGCAGCGGGTATCAGGATGAGCGGTGTCAAGATGCAGTACATTCTTTTCGATGTCTGCTACATGGCCAACGTGGAGACGGCATACGAGTTGAAAGAAGCCACCAACTATATGATTGCCACTGGTAGCGAGATGTTGGCGGCGGGCATTCCTTATCGTTCTATCTGGAGCTACCTGAACTCGCCTACCCCTAATTATTCTGGCATCGTCTCGACAACCGTTAATTTCTATAAGAATAGTAGTGCGCCTTATTGCAACATGTCTGCCGTTGATTGCCGTCAACTTGACAATCTGGCAAGTGTGATGAAGGAAATCAATGGCAAATATCAATTGGATTCGTCTATGGTACTCGATTCTATCCAGCCTCTAGGTGGATTCCAGCCCAATCTCTTTTACGACTTGGGCGTATATGTTGACAGCTTGCACCCAAGTGGCTACCTCAAGGAACAATTCACCACCCAGTTGAAAGCGACCGTGAAAGCAGAGAGCCATACAGATGCTGTCATCACAGCCTTAGGGTTGACGCAAAGTGATGTGATAAATGTCAAGAGCTATTCTGGTTTGTCCATATCCGACCCTAGTACGCACCCTGTGGCCATTAAGGGAAGAGAGAAGACGGGTTGGTGGAAAGCGACACATTGATAAACATCAAAAAAGAGAGTGGTCATTACGACACACTCTCTTTTTTTTAGTTTATTCTAGCTTGCTGTCTTTTAGAAGTTTTGGGCAAATGTCGTTAAATTGGCATTTGCTGCACTCCGGCTTTGCACTTTTGCAAACGTACCTTCCGTGTAGAAGAATCCAATGGTGCGCATTGGGAATATCCGCTTCGGGGATATGCTTCATCAGATAGTCTTCCACCTTGCGAGGCGTGTCGGCAGTGCGAGGCACCAAGCCCATCCGATGGCTCACACGGTAAACATGTGTATCTACCGCCATCGTCGCCTTCCCAAACCAGACGGCTCTTATCACATTGGCAGTTTTCCTGCCGACACCGGGAAGGGTGGTCAACTGAGCCGTTTCCTCAGGCACCTCACCTCCAAAGTCGCTTACCATCTTGCGCGACATCTCCACGAGGTGCTTGGCCTTGGCATTAGGGTAACTTACTGATTTCACCAGCTCATAGACATCTTCCACCTCTGCGCCAGCCATCGACTTGGCATCTGGATAACGGGCAAAAAGAGCAGGCGTCACCATGTTGATTCTTTTGTCGGTGCATTGAGCGGAAAGCAGGGTCGCAACCAGCAGTTGGAAGGCACTGCCAAACTGTAATTCGGTGGTAACATGAGGCATCGACTCCCGAAAATAATCCAACAGATACTGGTATCGTTCGCTACGTGTCATACTACTCACCTAATTCCCCTGTTACTTTTTCTTCTCCTCAGCCTTGGCAGCAGGAAGCTTGCCCTTGTAAGCCTTGTTCAAGCCGGCGATAACCTCCTTGGTGATGTCGTAAGCCTTGTCGGCATAGAGCAAGTTGTCGCCACTCTTAGAGAAGATAATGCTGTATTTCTTGTCCTTGTTATACTTGGTCAAGTAGTTGGCGATGCTGTCGTGGAGAGCCTTGTTGTACTTCTCTTGCTCGGCAGCAAACTCATTGCTCAAACGCTGTTGCAATCCCTGGAGGTCGTTCTGCTGCTTCTGCAAACCAGCCTGCACGGCCTCAGCCTGCTCGCGTGTGTATGCGTTCTGCTGAATCTTCTGCTGGAAATTGGCAGCGGCGGCCTGCAGCTGCTGACCCTTTTGTGCGATAGTGTTCTGGATGTTCTGTCCTTTCTTCTCAAGGATAGAGGCATACTCCTTTGCGAATGTATATTGAGTCATGATAGAGTCAACCTCTACATACGCAATCTTCAACTCTGCTGGAGCCTTGCTCTCAGACTTAGCCTCTACCTGAGGCTGCGACTTGTTGCATGAAGCAAGTGACAAGGCAGCAACCGCTGCGATAGCCACAGAACTCAAAGTGTTCTTTCTCATTGTATTTTTATGTTTATTATTTATAATTTTCTAATATGCCTTTCCCGCTTGTCGAGCCTCGCGGTCTTGGTCTATCACGCAATGAATGCCTTTCTTGCGCAGGCCAGGATTGTCGTGTACATGCTGCGAAGAAAACTTGCCGTTCTTCTTGAAAATCAATTTTACGGATAATAATGCCATACAGATAGCAATTATTAACACGCTTAATAGCATTATCTTTATCATTTTTATTACCTTTGCAGTGCCTTTGTTGCACAATTCGTTGCAAAGGTAATATTTTTAGGGCAAATTGCAAAATAAAAAAGGAAAATAGTACTTATTTAATAAAAAATAATATAAAAGTATGGAGAAAAAGGAATTAAAGCCTGCTTGTGTATTCGAGCAGTTCGCTAAAATCAATCAAATACCCCGCCCTTCCAAGCACGAGGAGAACATGATTGAGTTCTTGAAGGAGTTTGGCAAGAGCCACCACCTTGATACGGATGTGGATGCGACTGGCAATGTCATCATCCGCAAGCCTGCCACGCCGGGATACGAGAATCGTGAGACGATTATCCTGCAGAGCCACATGGACATGGTGTGCGACAAGTTGGTGGACGTGGATTTCGATTTCCACAAGGATGCTATCCAAACTTACGTTGACGGCGAGTGGCTGAAGGCCAAGGGCACTACCCTTGGTGCTGACGACGGCATCGGGTGCGCTATCGAACTGGCTGTCCTCGACTGCGACGACATCGAGCATGGCCCTGTCGAGTGCGTCTTTACTCGTGACGAGGAGACTGGCTTGACGGGCGCCCATGGCATGCAGGCTGGTTTTATGACTGGCAAGATGCTCGTCAACCTCGACTCGGAGGATGAAGGTCTTATTTTCGTGTCTTGCGCAGGTGGTCAGACGACCCACGCCACCTTTGAGTTTCAGCGTGAAGATGCGCCTGTGGGTTATTTCTTCTTGAAGATTGCCTTGAAGGGGTTGAACGGTGGTCACTCTGGCGATGACATCGACAAGAAGCGTGCCAATGCCATCAAGATTCTCGCCCGCTTCCTCTACTTGGAAATGGAAAAGACGAATGGCGACATCCGCTTGGTTAGCTTCAACAGTGGTAAGATGCACAATGCCATTCCTCGTGACGGGCAAGTGGTTTTTGCTGTCAGGAACGAGGCTAAGGAACAGGTGCGTGCCGACTGGAACGTGTTCGCTTCCGAGGTGGAGGACGAGTTCCATGTCACAGAGAAGGAGATGCTTTTCAGTATGGAAAGTTCTGATGCAGTCAAAGTGATTGAAAAGTCTGTCGCAGAGAAACTTATCATGGCTTTGCAAGCGGTTGACAACGGTCCGATGACCAACTGCCAGGATGAGGCTATCGCATGGATGGTCGAGACTTCCAGCAATGTGGCCAGTGTGGAAACCACGGATGGCACAGTCGAGATTGTCGCCTCGCAGCGCAGCAACGTCATGAGTAATCTCGACAACATGACCAATACTGTCAAGGCAGTCTTCCTGCTGGCTGGTGCCAAGATTCGTGTGGGCGACAAGTACCCTGCCTGGAAGATGCGCGCCGACAGCGCCCTGACCGACCTCACGGTGAAGAGCTACGAAAAACTCTTTGGCAAGAAACCTTTGGTGAAGGGCATCCACGCTGGTTTGGAGTGCGGGCTGTTCTCCGAGAAATATCCAGACTTGGACATGGTCAGCTTCGGCCCTACCCTACGCAATGTCCACACCCCGCAGGAGGCATTGCTCATTCCTACCGTGCAGATGGTCTGGGATCATCTCCTGGACATACTGAAGAATGCGCCTAAGAAGGCCTAGCTCCGATTCCCCAAGATGTTACGAGGGGAATCATTGGCTCGAAATAATAAAGGAGGACATCCCGTAAGGCAGGATGTCCTCCTTTATTATTTCTGGATAACATTTGTTTCGTACCTCTCTCCTTTCGTCATGCCAACATTTTCCGTACGTAGCTCCTCACTTGCTTTCGTGCAGCCCCTAGTCGGTTCTCCACATTCTTATAGTTCATGTCCAGCCGCATGGCAATCTCGCCGACCTGCAAATCCTCATGCCAATTCAAGCGGTAAACCAGACTCCGCTTTTTGCTTAGGAGGGCTATGCCGCGTTCCAGGATGTCGTTGAGCTCACGGGCGGAATAAACCGACTCCGCGTCATATATCGCTTTGCCGGAACTTGGATGGGCGATATAGTGCTCGTATTTCTGTACGCACTGGTGATGCCGCCAACAATCGAAAATCAGGTTGCGGGCGATAGTATAGACTAGGCAGGGCAAAGTGACTGGAGTAAGCATCTTGTCCGTCTGCAAGAGACGCACGAAGACATCCTGTACGACATCCTCGGTCTCGTCGGCGTGTTGTAGGCGCGCTGCCACAAAAGCCTTCAGTTCTTCGTAATGCTGAGAGTAGTAGTCAGCTATCAAGTCGGTGTTAGATTCTTTCATATCTTAAGAGTTACATGCCATGAGATTTAGTATCTCATGCAAAGATAAAACAAAAAAGCAAGACCGCCAAACTTTCTTGGTTGTAAAATTGCAGGAATACAGCTGATGAAACATTTGAAACACCAAAAGAAACATTTGGGCACATTGCAAGGCATGACAGGTATGACAAATTGCCATTGTTCGTTTGCCGTAAACTGCCACGTTTGCAAAGTTGGCACGCAATTTGTAAAACGATGGGCAATCTTCATTCCCTCATGACGCCAACAGTACATGAGGAATGGTCTATTGTGAATTTTAAAGATAAAAACATACTATTATGGCACAAAAAGGTAATATTGGAGTTACGACAGAGAACATCTTCCCTGTCATCAAGAAATTCTTGTATTCTGACCACGATATCTTTCTTCGTGAGATGGTATCAAACGCTGTGGATGCGACCCAGAAGTTGAAAACTCTCGCTGCGCAGGGCGACTTCAAGGACGAGATGGGCGACACCACCGTCCGTGTGACCCTCGACGAGCAAGCCGGCACCCTCACTGTCAGCGACCATGGTATCGGTATGACCGAGGAGGAGATAGACAAGTACATCAACCAGATCGCTTTCTCAGGCGTAACCGACTTCCTCGACAAGTACAAGGAGAACGCCAACGCCATCATCGGTCACTTCGGCTTGGGCTTCTATTCTTCTTTCATGGTGGCAAGCAAGGTGGAAATCATCACCAAGAGCTACAAGGAAGGTTCCAAGGCCGTGAAATGGAGCTGCGACGGGTCGCCTGCTTTTGAAATCGAGGATGCCGACAAGGCGGAGCGTGGCTCCGACATCATCCTCCATATCGCCGACGACTGCAAGGAGTTCCTCCAGAAGAGCAAGATCGAGGAACTCTTGAACAAGTACTGCAAGTTTATGGCTGTACCTGTGGCTTTCGGCAAGAAGACGGAATGGAAAGACGGCAAGAACGTGGAGACCGACGAGGACAACATTATTAATAATGTGGAGCCGCTCTGGACCAAGACTCCTAGCTCTCTGAAGGATGAGGATTACAAGAGCTTCTATCGCACCCTCTACCCTATGCAGGACGAGCCTTTGTTCTGGATTCACCTCAACGTTGACTTCCCGTTCAACTTGACGGGCATCCTCTACTTCCCTCGCATCAAGAACAACATCGACATGCAGCGCAACAAAATTCAGTTGTATTGCAACCAAGTGTTTGTCACCGACCAGGTGGAGGGTATCGTCCCTGAGTTCTTGACCTTGCTCCACGGTGTCATCGACTCGCCGGACATTCCTCTGAACGTAAGCCGCAGTTACTTGCAGAGCGACAGCAACGTGAAGAAGATTTCCACCTACATCACCAAGAAGGTGGCAGACCGTCTGAACTCCATCTTCAAGGAGAGCCGCAAGGAGTACGAGGAGAAGTGGGACGACTTGAAACTCTTCATCCACTATGGTATGCTTTCGCAGGACGACTTCTACGACCGCGCCAAGGACTTCGCCCTCTTCAAGGACATCGACGGCAAGTACTTCACCTACGAGGAATACAAGAACTTGATCAAGGACAACCAGACCGACAAGGACGGCAACCTCGTATATCTCTATGCCAACAACCAGGAAGACCAATACTCTTATATAGAGGCTGCCAAGGAGAAGGGATATTCCGTTTTGGTTTTGGACGGTCAGCTCGACACACCGATGGTCAACATGCTGGAGCAGAAGATGGAGAAGAGTCGTTTCACCCGTGTGGATTCCGACATCATCGACCGTCTCATCGTCAAGGAGGACGCCAAGAAGACAGACCTCACCCAGGAGCAGACCGACAATCTGTCACAAGTTTTCCGTTCGCAGATGCCTAAGATCGACAAGACCGAGTTTATGGTCGAGGTCCAGGCTCTTGGAGAGAGCGGCAAGCCGGTGATGATAACTCAGAACGAGTGGATGCGCCGTATGAAGACGATGAGCCAGTTCCAGCAGGGCATGAACTTCTATGGACAGATGCCTGACAGTTATTCTATCGTTCTCAACTCAGACCACGCCCTCGTCAAGAAAGTGTTGGAAGATTCCGAGGCTAACACGGCCGAGGCTTTGAAGCCTATCCTTGCGGAAATCAAGGGCCAGGAGGCTCGTCTGGCTGTTCTCCACCAGGAGCAGAGCAAGAAGAAGCCTGAGGAAATCACACAGGAAGAGAAGGATGATGTTCACAACACGGAGAAGAACATCAACGACGAGAAGGCAAAGCGTGACGAGATTGTGGCAAACTATGCCAAGGACAACAATGTCGTTCACCAGCTCATCGACCTTGCCCTCTTGCAGAATGGCATGCTGAAAGGCGCAGCCTTGGAGGCGTTCCTCAAGCGCAGTGTGGATATGATTAAATAAATAGACTTAGTACTTGCAATAACAAAGAAATCCTCGGCTGAGAATGAACATTCTAGCCGAGGATTTTTTTTGTTATAAATCGTATTTTACATAAGCCCAAGACTCTCCTTGAAGAGAGATTAATAGAACTTGAAGTAGTTGCGGGCATTGTTGTAAGAGATGTCCTCCACCATGCGGGAGAGACTCTCCATGTCGTTAGGCAGCAAGCCCTTCTCTACGTCATTGCCGAGGAGGTTGCAAAGCAAACGGCGGAAATACTCATGGCGTGGGTAGCTGAGGAACGAACGAGAGTCGGTCAACATACCTACGAAACGGCTCAGAAGACCCAATACTGAGAGTGCGTTCATCTGGCGTGTCATGCCGTCAAGCTGGTCGTTGAACCACCAGCCGGAGCCAAACTGAATCTTGCCTGGGCAAGAACCGTCCTGGAAGTTGCCCAGCATGGTAGCGATAACCTCGTTGGCGCATGGGTTCAATGTGTAGAGGATGGTACGTGTCAACTTGCCCTCCATGTTCAGCTCGTTGAGGAAGTGGCTCATGGCCTTGGCTGTGTTGAACTCGCCGATAGAGTCGAAACCTGTGTCGGCGCCGAGCTTGTTGTACATCAATGTGTTGTTGTCGCGGATGGCACCGTAGTGGTACTGCTGTGTCCAGTCGGCAGCATAGTCCATCTCTGCGCAAACCTTCAGGAAAGCATGCTTGTACTGGCGAACTTCCACGTCGGAAAGCTGCTGGCCGCGCATAGCCTTGGCGAAGATAGTCTCGATCTGAGAGTCGGTGTAAGGCTCGTCGTAGAACTCCTCGATACCGTGGTCGCTCAGTTTGCAGCCATTCTCCGTGAAGAAGTCGTGACGCTTCTGGAGAGCATCCACCATATCCTTGAAGGTGGTGAGGGTAACACCGGCTACCTCGCCCAACTTGTTCATATAGTCGGCGAACTCAGGCTTCTCGATGTTCATCGCCTTGTCAGGACGCCAAGCAGGAATCATCTTGATCTCGAAACCACTCTCGCGGGTCTGCTTGTGGAAATGCAGGTCGTCGATAGGGTCGTCGGTTGTGCAAACGCACTCCACGTGATAGCGGCGCATCAAGCCACGGGCACTGTACTCTGGCAACTGCAACTTCTCGTTGCACTCGTCGAAGATTTCGCGGGCTGTCTTAGGGCTGAGCTGTTTCTCGATGCCGAAAGCAGTCTTCAGCTCCAGGTGAGTCCAGTGGTACAATGGGTTACGGAATGTATAAGGTACTGTCTCTGCCCACTTCTCGAACTTCTCCCAGTCGGTGGTGTCGGTACCTGTGCAGTAACGCTCGTCAACGCCGTTGGTACGCATGGCACGCCACTTGTAGTGGTCGCCGCCCAGCCAAAGCTCGGTGATGCTCTTAAACTTGTGGTCGTTGGCTACCATCTCAGGGATGAGGTGACAGTGATAGTCGATGATTGGCATCTTAGCCGCATGATTGTGGAAAAGGTCTTGCGCAGTCTGTGTTTCGAGCAAGAAATTTTCATCCATAAATTGTTTCATAATCGTATAGTAGTTTTTAAATGTATTGTCTTTACAAGGGAGACGTTCCCTCATATCGTTGCAAATTTAATAGTTTTTTTTCAAACCGCCAAAAAGCAAGTGAAAAAAATAAATGAAATTAACTCAAACGATTACGTATTCAAGTTTCAGAACTTCCGAAACTTGAATTACGCACTATACGATGATTCGTGTCTTGTGGTAGCTTTCGCGGAATTCACTTGGCGATCATCCCTTTTTCTTCTTGAAGATGCTCCCACACATGCTCCAGGTCGGGCGAGGTAATCAGGCAGAGGTCGTAGTCGCCTATCACCTCCTGCGAGTCGCCCACGATGCGGCGCACACCCTTGGCGTTCTCCACAAAGTTGAGCTCGAACACCGAATGGTTGTGGATAGGATACGTAAACTCTTTCTTGTGCCTGTCGGCGATGTAGAGCACGTCCTTGCCCATCAAGGGAGTTATCTCATGTATGATTCTTCTTTCCGCTGGCATATAGACTATGTTTTTGTCGAAATTAAGGTGAATAGACTTGCCTTCTCAGAAGCGCAAGTCTTTCATGATGTCGCTCATCTTCTGCTTGGTGGCGATGCGGGTAGGAACGAGCGGCAGGCGCAACTCGTTTTCGATGAAGCCCATGTCGTTGAGCAGAGCCTTCACGCCCGCGGGGTTTCCGTCCACGAAGAGCAAACTGTAAAGCTCGGTGAACGCATGGTGTATCTTGCGGGCTGGCTCGTACTCGCCGCGGAACTCCAGTCGAATCATGCGGCTGAAAGCCTTTGGCAGTGCGTTGCCGATGACCGAGATGACTCCCGCGGCGCCACTGGCCACCATGGAGAATGTCAAGGCGTCGTCGCCGCTTATCACCTCGAAGTTGTCGGGCTTGTTCTTGATAATCTCATCTACCTGCTCCAAGCTGCCGCAAGCCTCCTTGATGGCCACGATGTTCGGGAAGTCGCGGGCGATGCGACAAGTGGTCTCAGCCTTCATGTTGATGCCAGTACGGCCTGGCACGTTGTACAGGACGATAGGCAGCGGACTCACCTCGGCTATCGCCTTGAAGTGCTGGTAAAGGCCCTCCTGGGAAGGTTTGTTGTAATAAGGGCAGATGCTCAGGATGCCGTCGATGCCCGTCCAGTCTGTATTCTTGATTTCTTCGACTACCGCAGCGGTGTTGTTGCCGCCGCAATACTTCAGAATCTTGACACGTCCGTGGTTCACATCCTTGACAAGTTCCGTGATTTTGTCTTTCTCTTCCTTGGTGAGACAGGGAGCCTCGCCAGTAGTCGCAAGGATGCAGAGGAAGTCTGCACCATTGTCTATTTGGAACTCAACCAAGCGTTTCAAAGCTTGATAATCAACCGATCCGTCGGTTTTGAATGGGGTTATAAGGGCTATACCTAAGCCTCTGAAAATATTCTGTGCCATAATTAATATTGCAAAATCATTGGCAAAAGTACTAATTTCTTGCCAAATTGCAAAATAAAAAGTCGCTTTTCTTTCAAAATTGTATCAAAAACGAAAATTTTTAGTATTCTTATTGCAAATATCACAACTTTTTAGTACCTTTGCGACCATGAGTAGATACTTTATTACCTTTGGCTATGATGGCACCCACTATCATGGCTGGCAGATTCAGCCCAATGCCAACACGGTGCAGCAGGAGTTGCAGCGTGGCTTGTCGATTTTGTTGAGAAAAGACATCGAGGTGGTCGGCGCAGGGCGCACCGACACGGGGGTTCATGCACGCAAGATGGCGGCGCACTTCGACTGGGAGGATGCTTCGCCAGAGACGGCTGCGGATGGTTCGTCCGGGCTTCCTCTCTCTTGCGGCCAGATGGTGTATCGCCTGAATCGCATCCTGCCCCGCGACATCTCTGTCCATGACGTTTTTCCTGTAGCCGACGGCATGCACGCCCGCTTCTCTGCCGTATCGCGCACGTACCATTATTATATACACACCCGGAAAGACCCCTTCGAGCGTCATTATTCCTTGCAGGTGAACTACCCGCTCGACTTTGCGAGAATGAACGAGGCTGCCCGCCTCTTCCTCCCTCATGAGGACTACGCCGCTTTCTGCAAGGCGGGGGGCGACAACAAGACCACCATCTGCCATGTCACGTCTGCCCGATGGGTGCAGACCTCCCCTACCACATGGTATTTCGAGATTACCGCCAATCGTTTCTTGCGCAACATGGTGCGTGCCGTCGTGGGCACCTTGCTTGACGTGGGAAGGGGAAGGATCACGCTGGAGCAGTTCCAGGACATCCTGCAGAATGGTACAAGGAGCGATGCCGGCGAGAGCATGCCTGGCAACGCCTTGTTTCTGGAGGATGTGGCATACTGAGAAATATAAACAGAGACATGGCGATGTAACTACTCAGTCATATTGAAATGGGTACACGTATTCAAGGGAGGGCTACAAGTCAGCTCTCCTTTGAAAT